>JASHQQ010000174.1 GCA_030039035.1 Acidobacteriaceae bacterium
GACGATCAGGCGCGCCAGCTCGTCGAAATGCTCTTCGAGCAGATTCTTGAGCCTGAAGAGGTGCTGGATGCGATCGCCGGCGGGAGTGGCGCGCCAGGCAGGAAATGCCGCGTGCGCGGCCTGAACCGCGGCGTCCACTTCGGCTGCCGATCCGGCCGGCGACCGGCCCAGCGGCTCGCCCGTTGCGGGATTGAAGAGCTCGATGCCGTCGTGGCTGTCGGCGTTGCGCCAGTTGCCGCCGATGAAGTTGCGAATGGCTGTGGGGGTCAGGGTCGCGGTCGTCATAGGAATCTCAGCTTAACGCACCAGGCGCACAACCGGCAGCAGAAAAGGCGAAGACGCCAGCCTTTCGCTCAGATGGTTCGAGTGAGGCTCAGGCGGTTGCCGTCAAAAGCTCGAAGAATCGTTGCGGGCGTCGCGCGAGTTCGGCGGAATACGCCGACGCGCGGCGCCACGAGAAGAGCAACTGGTCTTTGGGCTGCAGTCCGAAAAGCGGCTCGGTCTTCGCTACGGAATCAGCCGGCCGGCCGCTGTCCCAATCCTTTTCGAGCGCTTCGGTGAGTTGCCGGTCGCGCTCGGCGATCTTCTGGACCAGCGCCGCAGCCTCTTCGACTTTCCCCGGCTTCTGGAGGATCGCGATGTCGCGCCAGACCATCGCCTCGAGGCACTCGGCGCAGAGCGACAACGCGCGAAAATCGGCGACGTTGCTCCGCGCCGACGGTTCGAGCTGCTGGAGCAGGTTGCGCAGATGCGTGAAGGGATTCTCGCCCGGCGGACTGTTGCGCAGCGCAGCGGCGAGCTCATCGTCGCTGCTGAAGGGGACGCGCAGCCCCTGCGACAAACCCTCCGGCCGCACCGCAGGAGCGGCGGCGTAAACCAGCTCGAACGTTTCACTCCATATTTCGTTCCACTCGGCGCCGAAGCGCCGCGTTACGAAGCGGCGAAACGCCGAGGCGCGCGCCGCCGCGCTGCCTTCCCTAAAGGCGATGGCTGCATAGGCGAACCCGTCCCAGATCGAATTCTGGATGTAGCGGCTCGGCACCCAGTTGGTGAGAATGACTCCCAGCGACGCGGAATCGCCGGCCTGGAAATAGGAATCGGCGAAGGCATCGATATTGCGCAACTGATCGCTGCCGGCGCGCGGGCCCCAGCGGTAGTTGATGAGCGCAGGCGCGCCGATCGCGCGCGAACCATTGGCTTCGATCTTGCGCAAAGCCTCGCCAATCTTCGCCGCATCGGTTTCCCGGTAGTTCCAATCCATCACGACGACCGTCTTGTTCAGTTGGCCGAGGATCTCCGGCTCCTTGTGGAGAACGAAATCTCCCCACACAATGAACCGCTTTCGCAGCGACCTGGCTGCGCGATCGAGCGAGTTCAGATACTCGGCCCAGATCTGCGCGCGGGTTTTGCTTGCCAGCGCCTTTCGCGACAGCTCCGAACCGCCCCAGTTCACCTCGTCGCATCCGCCGTGCAGATATGCCGAAGGAAAGATCTGAGCAATCTCGCGATAGAGTTTCTCGAACAAGGGCAGCGTCTCGGGATGAACGGGAATCACGCCGGTGAATTCAGAATTCCCGTTTGGATTCGCGTCGAGCAGATGCGCGTATTGTGGCGATCGCGTGATGTAGCCTGTGTGTCCGAAGGACTCGAGCTCGGGAATCAGATCGACTCCATGCCTCTTCGCGTACGCGGCAAGGTCCTTCATCTGCTCCGGCGTGAGAGCGTTCTTGTGCGTTACCAGATCGGGGACAGATGCGAATTTGAGCGCCGCGCCCTGGTCGTCGGCCAGGCGAAACTGCAGCGCGTTCAGCTCCCACTCCGCGCAGAAGTCGATGACGCGGCGATAGTAGGCAATCGATTCGGGTACGCGTGCGGCATCGACCATGAGTCCGCGGAGTTTCTCCGCGCCCCCGGGTTTGGACAATTCGCTTTTGCCTTGCGGAAGTGGCGCGATCCCGGCAATCGCTGCGACTGCGCCCGCGCCGCGAAGGAACTCGCGTCGATTTCTGCTTCTCATCGATAAGCCGCCAGCCTTTTCGTTCCGGTCCATGAGAATTGTTTCACAGAGCAGTAGCGTCAACAGCACCCGGATGTCTGCTATCGTGGACAGGTCGAAATTCACGCCATCCCGGCGCACACCAGTTTCTTCGCGGGGAATGTCATCCATGAAGCTCCATGCCGCTTTCCTGCTCGCGCTCGCTTCCACCGCGCTGCTCGCCCAGCAGCCCGCCCTCAAACCCACCACGGCGGCCGAGGCGCCCAATCGCGACTCGAGCTACATCGACGGGCAGGGCACGGCACACGTGACGCGCGTGGTCCCGGTGCCGCAGACGATCAGCCCGCAGGCGCAGCTTGTCATCGGTCATCCGATCCCCGACGAGGGTCCCCCGCAGCCGCTCGCCGAGCGGCGCCGGACCACCGACGAATACACCGCCCGCGCGCGCGTGGCGTGGTCGCGGCTCTGCCCCAACCAGATCGTCGAAGACAAGATGGCCGGCGTCGCGGTGCGCATCGTCACGCCCGACGATCTCCCTGACAGCAACAAGGACAAGGTGCTCCTCAACCTGCACGGCGGCGGCTTCAACTCCGACTCGGGCTCCTACACCGAGTCGATTCCGATCGCGTATTACGCCAGGATGAAAGTCGTCGCGGTGCTCTACCGGCTGGCGCCGGAGAGCCCGTTCCCCGCGGCGGTCGACGATTCGGTCGCCGTCTACAAGGAACTGCTGAAAACCTGCAGGCCCGACCACATCGTCATCTACGGCACGTCGGCCGGCGCCATTCTCACGGCGGAGGTCGCGTCGAAGCTGAAGCAGCTTGGCCTGCCGATGCCGGCTGCGCTCGGCATCTTCAGCGGCATGGGCGACTTTGCGCGGACCGGCGATTCGATGGCGATGTACGCGCTGCGAGGGCTCTCCGGCCATCTCGATCCGCCCGAGCCCGGCGCCCACGACCCGTTTTATGTTGGCTCGACCGATCCCAGGGACCCGGTGCTTTCGCCCATCTACTCTGACCTGCACGGCCTTCCACCCACGCTCTTCGTCACCAGCGGGCGCGACCTGCTGCTGAGCGGCACGGTGAACCTGCACCGTGCGTACCTCAATGCCGGCGTGGATGCACGGCTGGTCGTCTTCGACGCGCTGCCGCACGCCTTTTGGTACGATCCCATGCTGCCCGAAGCGCAGGAAGCCAACCACACGATGGCCGACTTCTTCGTCAAAGAACTTGCGAAGTAAAGCGGGCAAAACGAATGCTGCCCTTTCGCCGACACCTGGCGAAAAGGGTGGACCAGCCGCGGGAAGATTCTTGGCGTACCAAGCCAGATGGGTGCCCCATCCCTTCCGCGTCCGCATTGTGCGGACGCGGAAAGGGCGGGAATGTACATTGCGCCTCGGCGAGCTAAAAGGGTGGGAACTGATTCAGTCTTCCGTTCACCACACTCGGCACGCATTCGCCGGCTCCATCGGCTGGCCTTCCTTGCAGCCGAAAGCCTGGCCGAACTCCGGCATGTTTCTCACCACGCCGTTCACGCGGAATCTTTCCGGCGAGTGCGGATCGGTCTGCACCTGCAGCCGCTCCTGTTCGGGCCGTTGCTCTCCGCACCAGTTCTGCGCAAAGCCGAGGAAAAACTGCTGCTCGGGCGTGTAGCCGTCCTGTTTTCCATTCAGGTCAAGGCTCTTGCGCTTCGCGTCGGCCAAAAACGCTGCCCATGCCAGCCGCAGACCGCCGTTGTCGGCCGTGTTTTCACCCAGCGTGAGTTTGCCGTTCACGTGCACGCCGCCCGGCACTGTAAAGTCGCCGTATTCTTTCACCTCGCAATCGGTCTTCTCTTCGAACTGCTTCGCATCGGCCGGCGTCCACCAGTCGGAGAGATTGCCGTTGCCGTCGAATTTGCGCCCCTGGTCATCGAAGCCGTGCGTGAGCTCATGGCCTACAACAGCTCCGATATGCCCGTAGTTGACGGCGTCGGTCGCTTGCGGATCGTAGAACGGTGGTTGCAGGATGCCGGCGGGGAAGTTGATGTCGTTCATGCTGGAGCTGTAGTAGGCGTTCACGGTGGGCGGGCTCATGCCGAATTCGCCCTTGTCCACGGGCTTGCCGATCTTGTCCAGCTCGCGGTGGTTCTCGAACTCGACGGCGCGGAGACTGTTGCCGAGCGCATCGCCGCGCACCACCTTCAGCGCCGAGTAGTCGCGCCACTTGTTGGGGTAGCCTATTTTATTGGCGATCATGCTCAGCTTTTCTTTTGCCTTTACCTTGGTTTCCGCGCTCATCCAGTCGAGCGTGTCGATATCGGCGTTCATGGCCGCTTCGATGTCGCGCACCATTTGCTGCGTGGCGGCCTTGCTCGAAGGCGGGAACTCTTCGGCTACAAACTGCTGTCCCAGTGCTTCGCCCAACGCGCCGTCGGTATCCTGCACGCAGCGCTTCCAGCGCGGCAATTGCTGCTGCCGGCCGCTGAGGACCTTGCCGGAAAAACTGAAGTCCTCGTCGTCGAGCGCCTGCGGCAAATCCGTAGAAGGGATGGAGCTGATGAGCTGCCACTTGAGATAAATCCTGATCGTGTCGAGATCGGTGGAGTCGATCAGCGTGTTCATGCCCTTGAAGAAGTCCGGCTCGCCGACATTCAATT
Source organism: Acidobacteriaceae bacterium (assembly GCA_030039035.1). Taxonomy (GTDB): domain Bacteria; phylum Acidobacteriota; class Terriglobia; order Terriglobales; family Acidobacteriaceae; genus Telmatobacter. The sequence goes on from JASHQQ010000174.1 coordinate 4,634, forward strand.
CCGTGATCGGCGGCGTGTCGGCATCCTTGAAGATGCCTTTCCAGTCGATCGATGGCGCGAGTTTCCCGAGATCGGAGACGGACATCATGTGATAGATGTTCTTGGGATCGCGCTGCGAAGTGATGTCGAGCGAGACCTTGGCCAGCGCGGTCTCGAAATCGAGGATCTTTTGCGCGCCGGCGCTCGCCTGGGCCTCGGGCTCGCCGACCAGCTCGAGCATCTTCCCTACGTGCTCCACATACTGCTGGCGCAGCTTCACATCGTCGGCGCCGGTGCGCAGATAATAGTCGCGCTCGGGGAGGCCGAGCCCGCCCTGGAAGAGGCCTGCGATCTGTTTGCGCGCGTCGGCGAAGTCCTGCAGCTCGCCGAGCCCGAAGAACGCGCTGTCGTTGATCAGTTGATAGTGCGCCAGCAGCGGAGCCAGCTCGTCCTTGCTCCGGATCGCGGCGATGCGGTCGAGCTCCGGCTGCAACGGCTTCAGCCCGGCCTGGTTGATGGCGGCTGTATCCATGCAGGAAGCGTAGTAGTCGCCGATCTTCTGCTCGTTCGGGCTGCGGTTCGCGCCTCCGGCGGCCGCTTTTTCCAGTATCTCGCGCAGAATAGCCTGATTCGCATCGTTCAGCAGGACAAAATTGCCAAAGCTGGCGCGGTCCGGCGGAATGGGATGGAGCTTCTCGAAGTTTCCGCAGGCGTACGCGAAAAAGTCGGTGCACGGATCGGCGGTTTTATCGATGAACGCGGTGTTCAGCCCGGGTCGCTGCCCCGGCGCGCTCTCCTGTTGCATTTGCGCGTTGCCCGCAAGGCAGCAGACGGCGGAGAGAAGCAGAATGACAAGCATTCCGGGACTCGTGTTTCCAGAATTCGCTTTCTTCATGGAATTGCCCTCGAAAACTCTCCGATCGTTGCGGCTCGCAAAGACTCCATTCGGCACGTTCCGGACCGGAGAGAGAATTTCGTATCGTCCGCGCCATGATTTCCTCATGGCGCGAGTGGCCCGGCAAGAATCGTACACGAGCCAACGCATGCCGCTGAACTGCGCCGGTCACAATTCGCGCGGCTTCGGTCACGCATTCCCGGGGAGGGGGGTGACGGGAATGTGCAGCGCCGAGTTGAAGCGCGTAAAGAACGCAAAGGCCGCGGCCACGGCGGTGAGCTCGAGGATCTCGTTCGCGCTGAAATGTTCGCCCAACGCGGCGAAGGCGGCGGCGTCAATGGCGTGCCCCGACTCGTGGATCAGGCTGGCATAGCGGAATCCGGCCTTTTCCTTTTCCGTGAAGGGGCCGGTCTCGAAGCTGTCGTAGCTGGCGACCTGTTCCGGCGTGGCCCCTCGCACACGGGCCAGGAAACGATGCGAGCTGAGGCAATACTCACAGTCGGCGAGCGAGGCCACGCGCGTGGCGATCAGCTCCTTGTACCAGGCGGGCAGCGCACCCTCGCCCATCAGCGGCTTCAGGAATCCGGCAATCCCCAGCGCCAGCGCCGGAACGTTGGCCAAAGCCTTGAACATGTTGGGAACGCGGCCGCGCTCGGCCTCGAGCCGGTCATACAGGATGCCGATTTCGGCGGGAACCTGCTCGCGCTCGGCGAGCGGAATCCGCGATGCAAGAGCGGTTTCGACAGTCATAACAACTCCTTGCCAGCGTCCCCGTCAGTGTAAATCCGTCTGCCGGTGCGCTTCCCGAATCGGAGCTTCTGCCGCGAGCGGGAATTCGGCGGCCTGCGATCTGGCAGCGGTGCATGCATTTCATTGAGGGCTCCAGCGGGTCCGCGGTAAAGTGCGGTGCAGGATCGTCTCCAGGGGAGGGGTTTGTGGCCGCCGCGGCGCCGCGGAACGAGGTTGGTGCGGCCGGCCGGCTGACGGAACTGGCGCGCAGCTATCAGCGCGCGCTGGCTGCAAATCCACGCGATGCGCGGGCGCTGATGGGGATGAGCCTGGTGGCCATCGCCAGCGGCCAGGTCCATGCCGCCGTGAAAATGGCGACCGCAGCCGCGGAAACCGTTCCGGGGGAATGTCTCGCCTGGGTCACCCTGGCCCAGGCGCTGAAGAGCGCGGATTGCAACGAAGAGGCCGAACGCGCCTATCGCAGTGCGTTGCGCCTTGACGGCGCGAACGCAATGGCCCGCGCCGGCCTTGGCGAGCTGAAGATCGCTGTCGGCCTGCCGGAGGAAGCGGCGCGCGAATTTGAGCTGGCGCTGCGCCGGCAGCCATCGCTGGTGGCCGCGCATCTGGGCCTGGGCCATTCCCTGGCCTGCTGCGGCCGGAACGAAGACGCCCTCGCACGTTACGAGCAGGCCCTTGCGCTCAAACCGCGCTGCGCCGAGGCCGAATTTGCCGCCGGGTTTGTGCTGGCGCGCATGGGAAAGGCGCGCGAGGCCGAACTGCGCTACCGGCGCGCGATCGCGGCAAGGCCCGACTTTGCCGCCGCGTGGATGAACCTGGGCAATCTGCTGCGTGAAGAAGGCCGCGAGTTGCAGGCGGAGGCGGCGCTTTGGCGCGCTGTCCGGCTGCGGCCCGGTCTTGTTCCCGGCTGGCTCAACCTTGCGTTGCTCGAGCGCCAGTGCGGACACGCGGACAAGGCCGAGTCGCATCTGCGCCGGGCTCTCGAGCTGAATCCGCAACATATTGAGACGCTCGTCGCCTGGTGCCAGTTCTGCGCGGCGCAAGGCGATGCATCCGCCGCGCAGGAGTGGCTCGATCGCACCCTTGCGCAGAACCCGCGCCACGCCGAGGCCGTGAACATGCGCGGCATTCTGCTGCACAACGCGGGCCGATTCGAGGAGGCTGTCGAGGTGTTCCGGCAGGCCGAGGCGCTGGGTAGCTCCGCGGCAACGTCGAACCGCGGAAACTCGCTGCTGGAACTGGGCCGGGACGACGAAGCTCTGCGGGCGCATCAGCTTGCCGTCCAAAACCAGCCTCCTTCGGCCGGATCCCTCTACAACCTGGCGCTCACGCGCCTGCGTCTCGGCGACTGGGAGCAGGGATGGCGGGACTACGAAGCACGCTGGCGATTCCGCGAAGTGCATCGCAGCCCGCGCGTTTTTGCCGAGCCGCGCTGGCGCGGCCAGCCGCTGGCCGGCCGCCGTCTGTTGCTTTACGCCGAGCAGGGCCTGGGCGACACCATCCAGTTCTGCCGCTTCGCCGAGATTGCCGCGGCGCGCGGCGGGAAGGTGATCCTGCAGGTGCAGCCGGAAGTCGAGCGGCTGATGCGGTCGCTCGACGTCGCGAAGACCGGCGCCGCCGAGGTCGCACGAATCGGCCGAAAGCCGCCGGAGTTCGATCTCGAATGCCCGCTGATGAGCCTGCCCGCCGTCTTCCACACGACGATTGAAACTGTCCCATGGCTCGGAAGCTATCTTCGCGCCGATCCGGGTCTGGTCGAAGCAAAGCGGGCGCAGTTTCCCGGCGCTGCATGCGATCCGCGCATCGGCATCGCCTGGGCGGGCAATCCGCGCTACAAGGCCGACCGCCAACGGTCCGTGGAATTGAACACGCTTGAGCCGCTGCTAAGGACGGAAGGCATCACCTGGATCTCGCTGCAGAAGGGCAAGCCGGCGCTCCAGTTGGACCGGCTGCCGGACGGCGTCCCGGTTCTGGACGGCTGCAGCGGGGACGCCGACCTGGCCGAGACGGCCGCGCTGGTCGCCACGCTCGACCTCGTCATTACCACCGACACCTGCATCGCGCATCTGGCCGGCGCCATGGCCAGGCCGGTATGGATCCTGCTGCCGCATCTGGCTGATTGGCGATGGATGCAGCGCATCGAAACCACCCCGTGGTACCCCACGGCGCGACTCTTGCGCCAGCGCGAGCCCGGCAACTGGGAAGAGCTGATCCTGCGGGTTCGACAGCAGTTAACCCGCTCGGCGTATACGGCTCCTCGTCTGCCTGCTCCGGACACCCGTGCAACCCCCGTGCGCGCTGAAGGCGTCCAATTTTGAGACCGGTTTCCATGGCCATCGGGAAGCGATCCCGCCTGGAAATATTCGTTCGATAGCTTAGATCGATATTTATGAGGTGTTTGGATGAAGCGTCTTCTCCCCCTTCTTACCACAGGATTCTTCCTTGCCGCGACAAGCGCTGTTGCATCGGCTCAAACCGCACCTTCGCAGGAGGTGCCCAACTGGGAGGCCTATGGCGGCTTCTCCTACGTCTTTCACCAGTACTCTCCAACCTTCCAGCATCCGGTGAGCGGCGGCATGACCGGCTGGGACGGCTCGCTCAAAGTTCCGGTGCCGGTCTTCAACTCGTGGCTGGGAGTAGTCGGCGATGTGTCCGGTCACTATGCGTCGGACAATTTCGACTTCAACCCGCGCCAGTATTTCTTCCTGCTCGGGCCGCAGGTGCAGTTCCGCATCAGCCGGTCAAGCGTCTTCCTGCACGGATTGGTGGGCAGCTCGCACCTGGAGTCGAATGCGCTGCCGGATCTGAAAAGTGACAACACCCTGGCCGTAGCCGTGGGCGGCGGCGTGGATCTCGGCATTTCGCGCAGCTTTGCCTGGCGCTTTGCGGCCGACTACTACAACACGCACTACCAGGCCACGAACCACAACGTCAGCGAGATCCGGAACTCCAACGGCCGCGTCTCAACCGGACCGCTCTTCCGATTCTGACCGCGCCGGCACGGGCATGGGTATCGGCCTCACGGGCTGAGGGCAAACCGGCTCCACGCGGACAAGTGTCAGGGCGCGACTTTAGCCGTGCCGAAAGGAGCTCCTTATCTTCGTTCTTTCTTGCGGGCTTTAGCTCGCGAGAACCCATCGAGCCCGCGCGAAGCGCCGCGCCCGCATCCGTTATAGTGGCGCAAGGGAAATCCCCATCCATTGCAGGGACCCTTGCGCATGACGCCCGAACTTGACCGCCGCGGCTTTCTCGCCGCCTGCACCCGCGCGGGCATCGTGTCCCCGCTAATGCCCGGCATCCTCTACACGCTGGCCGCGCAGGCGCAGGAGCCAGGCTCCGGAGGCAAGCAGCCGGAGCTGCCGAAGATCACCCAGGAGATGATCGACCAGGCCGCCGAGCTGGCCGGCGTGGGCCCGTTTACCGAAGAACAAAAGAAAACGATGCTCGATGGGCTGAACAACCAGCGCGGTTCGTACCAGCCCATCCGCGAGATGAAGCTCGAGAATTCGGTGCCGCCGGCGTACGTGTTTCATCCGCTGCCGGCGGGCGCGATCCTGCAAACGCCGAGGCAGCCCAATCCATCTTCACGCAGAATCGAAGTCTCCGCGCCAGCCCACATCGAAGACCTCGCGTTCGCGACGATCGGCGATCTGAGCGCTTTGCTGCGCGCCCGCAAGATCACCTCGCTGGCGCTCACCCAGATGTACATCTCCCGCCTCAACCGCTACGACCCCAAGCTGCACTTTGTCATTACGCTCATCGAAGAGCGCGCGCTGGCGAAAGCCAGGCAAGCCGACGAGGAGATCGGCGCCGGCAAATATCGCGGCTCGCTGCACGGAATTCCCTGGGGCGCGAAAGATCTGCTCGCGGTGAAAGGCTATCCCACGACGTGGGGCGCGGGCGGGTTCGAGCATCAGTCATTCGACGAAGACGCAACCGTCGCGCAGCGGCTCGATGCGGCCGGCGCGGTGCTCGTCGTCAAGTTCACGTTGGGTGCGCTGGCCATGGGCGACGTGTGGTTCGGCGGGCGCACGCGCAACCCGTGGAACACGGAGCAGGGTTCGAGCGGATCGTCGGCCGGCTCGGCGAGCGGCGTGGCGGCCGGATGTGTGGGCTTCGCCATCGGCTCGGAAACGCTCGGCTCCATCTCTTCACCGTGCACGCGATGCGGGGTGACCGGCCTGCGGCCCACCTTCGGCTTTGTGCCACGCACCGGCGCCATGGCGTTGAGCTGGACGATGGACAAGCTCGGCCCCATCTGCCGTTCGGTGGAAGACTGCGCGCTCGTGCTCGAAGCCATCCACGGACCCGACGGCAAGGATATGTCGGCGGCGTCGGCATCTTTCGATTGGAATCCGGATTTCGACTGGCGCTCGCTCCGCATCGGATATCTGAAAAGCGAATTCGATCCGCCGGAGCCGTTCAAGCCCCGCGAGGCTGCCCCGGACGAATCCGACGAAGGGAAGAAGAAGCGCGAAATCGAAAATCAGCGCGGCCAGGCCGCCCACGAGCGCCGCATCTACGACCGCCGCTACGATCTCGCCGCACTCGACAAACTTCGCTCGATGGGTGTCAACCTCATTGCCGTCGAGTTGCCGAAGCTGCCCTACGGCGCCATGGCTCGCGTGCTCGAGGCCGAAGCCGCCGCGGCCTTTGACGATCTGACCATGTCGGGCCGCGACAGGCTGCTCACCGCGCAAGGCCCCGGGGACTGGCCCAACACATTCCGCATCGCGCGCTTCTATCCGGCGGTCGAATACATCCAGGCCAACCGTGCGCGCACGGTCGCCATTCGGCAGGTCTCCGCGCTCTTCGAGCAGGTCGACGTGATCGTGGCGCCGACCTTCGGCGAACAGCTCGTGTGCACCAATCTCACCGGACACCCGGCGCTCATCGTGCCCAACGGACTGCGCGGCGACAACGCACCCAGGCCTCTGAAGATCGAAGACACCGACCGCGACGACATTGGCGGGCCGGGCACGCCGGTTTCGATCACGTTCCTCGCCGGCCACTATCAGGACGCCAGGCTCGCCGCGTTCGCCAACGCGTATCAGCAGGCGACTGGGTTCCAGAAGCTGCATCCGAAACTGGATTGAGGCTGCCCAGACCGCGCACTCTGGACAAACGCGGCCGCGCGATTAAGCGCTACCTTCAGCCGTCTTGCCGGGTGCGGTTTCGCCCGGATAGTTGAAGAAGAGCTGATTGCCGTCCGGATCGTCGACAACCAGCAACCGGTATCCCCACGATCCATCCCTGACCGGTGCGCCCCGGGCTTCGAATTCCGCGCGCAGTGCATCCAGCGCAGCCGTCGCGGCCTCGCGCGTCGCGGGCTCCACGTTCAGGGATATGAACATCAGCCCCTTGCCAACCTTCTCCGGCCAATGGTCGGTGAGGATCAGCGCGCAGCCTTGCCGGTCGACCTGCGCAACGCTGGCCCTGCCGTCTTCGTCGTAGCGCCAGGAGTTCGTGAAGCCAAGCCGCTCCATGTAAAAGCGCAGCGAGGCCTCAACATCGGTCACATGCAGGACGGGGCGCGCGAACCAGTCTGACATAGGCAATTCATCGTTCCCAAGCGGTGTGAGTCATTCACTTGATCAGCTTTAACCGGCGAAGGTCTTTCTCTTCCCACCCGATGTCGGCAAGGAGACCTTTGAGGAGCTTGGGACCGTATGTCATGTGTGGATGGTAGTGAATGCCGACACGCCGTCCATCGGGACTTCGATAAACCTGGATTGCCCCTTGCATTCCGGTTCCAATTCCCACTCATCTCTTTCAAGAGCGGCAATCAGATCGTCTGCAGTCTTGTTCCTTATCTGACTCCATGCGCTTGGAGAGAAGGCCATTGGACCTCGTACCGTCCCGAACGGATGCGAGGACGGAACCGTGGCGTTCCACGCGCCATTACGAGATCAGCGCATACGGGGAGAGGATCGCCGCGCTTGATCATGGAATCGATATAGCACCGCACCGCCTCAATGGCGTTGTCGAGGGCTTCCTTTTCCGTCTTGCCGTCAACGTGTATCCCCTTGAAGGCGGGGGAATGTGCGTAAAATCCCTCGCCGTCGGGTTCCACGATCACAGAAAATGAGAGTCGCAGCCTGCTGGAAACCTCAGGCTTTTGAGCGGTTATCATTTTCGCATCCGATCCTGATCGTTGTGCCGGTTTGTCCAATGCTTTTACAGCCTCGATATCGGCAAGCGCAAGAGAATTCTTCACAGTCGACAGCCAGGAGATTCGTCCTGACTACGCCCAACAACCGGCGGAAACCTGCGAACCCACGACCCGTGATACATATTTTAGACGCTCGGAGTTCGGCAACGATTTGCCTGAGGAGCTCCAAATTGCGCTGGAGTTCAGCAGCAACGATGTCCCATTTCCTCGAATGAAAGCCTCGTGCTCCTCCTGCCAGGATCGGGTTCCAGGGACGCGGCGTCACCTTGCCACCCGGAGCGCTCATTCAGCGCTTCCCGACTCGCCGCTTTGGAGGCGTCGCTTTTCCGGTCTTCGCTGCGCTGCGCGACGGCCCCGCGTGAGTACTGCCGCCCGGTTGCTTTCGCGTCGGAACCACCGGACGTGGCGGGGGCTGATTGCCGCCGTGCGCCCTGCGCCGCGTGGGCCGCTGCGGCGTCGCCGGAGCGGGCGCCGAACCGCTGGCGACTGTGTGGTTGGCCAGGTTCACAACGAACGAATCGACAGTCGCAGGCGCGGTTCCGGCAGCCGCATCCGGATCGACGCCCAGCGAAACCACAACAATCTCCGTCGCGCTCACGGTGATGCGCAGAAAGCCAAAGTCGGTGTCGTTGTACTGGTCGAGACTCACGGTGTTGCCCTGGCCGTCCGGCTCTGAATGCTGTCCGGGCTTCGGCTTGATGCCCGCAACGTTTGTCTTCATCCTGGCCAGGTTGTAGTAGCCTCCATTGCCGGAAACGACATAAGGGATCTGGCGTCCGTCGGCCGCCATGGTGCGCGTATAGCGCTCGTAGAGGTGCGCGTGGCCCGAGAGGACGAGATCGGGCCAGATGCCGGCCTCCTGGCAGCAAGTGTCGATCTGGGCCAGCATGGCGGCGCTGGGAAAGTGCTGGCTGCTGCCCGTGAACGGTGGATGATGCATGGCGAGAATCAGCGCCTCGGGAGGCGCATCCGGCACGTTGCGCGCGTCCAGCGCCGCCGCAAGCTGCTGTTCGAGGAATGTGATCTGCGCCTGGCCTACCGTCGCATCGTCGCCGATCACGCCCATCTCTTCGCCGGTATTCGAGTAGAGACCGATAAAGCGCACGAACGGCGCCGTGAGTACAAAATAGACGCCGGGCTGCGTCATCGTGGTGCGCGAGAAGCTGGGCACGGCCGCGGAGGGCGTGGTCGCGCAGAAGTTCTCGACAAACGGCTGCAGCGAATAGCCGACCGGCTCCTGCGAGTAGAGCACGCCGTCGTGATTGCCGGGAATGGCGAAGATCGGCGCGTCGTAGTTGCGGTAGGGGTCGTAAAACTGCTCGGGATAGTATTGCTGCTGCCCGAAGTAGTAGACGACGTCGCCCAGATGGTACAAAAACGCGGGCAAGCCAGTGGCGTAGGTTTCGTTGGCCAGATCGGCGCACAGGGCGTCGGCCACGGCAAGCTGCGGATCCGGCTTGACCACGCCGCCCGTGTCGCCCGCGCAATGGAAGACGAGCTGGCCGGAGGCCACGATCTGCGCGACGGCATCGCTTCCGAGTACATTGCCCAGATCCATAACCGGCGGGTCGACGTTCGGCGCGGGAATCGGCTCTGTCTCCTGCAACTCCTGGATGCCGGCGTCGGCCTTGATATCGCCGGCACTGTATGTGAAAAAGTTGTCCGCGGTGTAGGTGGGGTTGGCGAACGCGAACCCGGTGGAGGACATGGGGAAGCCCTCTTTCTGCCGAAAAAGCGATTCGGCGGTGCAAGATTGAAGCACGCCTGCTGAAGCGGAGCGGCCGGAGTGGGCATTATAGCGCGCGGCTGTTGAAAGCCTGATGTTCGGGGAGCCGGTCAGTTTGGAGGGTGCGGGCTTCGCACGCTGCAGAAGGCCCTCCACAGAGCGGTTTTGTAACAGGGCACAACTTCAGTCGTGCCGGTCAAGCTCTCTTTTTTCAATTGTGCCCATGATCGTCTTCCGGCGCAGGGCTGATTCTGTCGAAAACGGGACGGATCCGAGGTAAAGGTCGTGAAGGTGGCACACCCCTTCTGAACAGCCCTCTTCGTCTATCGCGCGAGGCGTGATAGCTATGGCTTTGCGATGAAGCGATTCCCGACAACGATGGCCGCGTGCCCCAGGTCTCGTTTCTGAGACCTGGGTTCGCACGGTTTAGTTGGAAGATGGCGGCTGTGGCGGAGTTTGCGGCTGTGGCTGAGCCGGTTGCGGAGGAGGCGTGGCGGGCGCGGCAGGCGCCGATGGCTGAGCCGATCCTGGCGGCGCTGTCTGACCCTGAGGCGGAGTCGCTGGCGCACCGGGTGCCGCAGGGTTCGGAGCGGCTCCAGGCGATGGAGGCGCCAGATGCACATTCGGCTGCGGAGGATTCATAGGAGTCACCGGCGGCATGGGCCGGCGGGGCATCATGCCCGGACGCTGAGGCGCGGGCATGTCGCTCACATCCACCAGCTCCACATCGAAGATCAGGTCGGCCTTGGGTGGAATGCCGGGATGCGCGGCATCCGGGCCGGGCCGTCCGCGCGCTCCATACGCCAGTTGCCACGGAATAAAAATGCGGCGCTTGCCCCCGACCTTCATGCCGGTGAATCCCTGATCGAAGCCGGGAATCAGGCGGCCGAATCCCTGCGGAAAAGCGAGCGGCTCGGGGTCGCCCATCTTGGGCTTGCCGTCCGGTCCCATCACGGGTTTGTTGTCCTTGTCGAGCACCGGGCGGCGATGATCGTCGGAGGAGTCGAACTTGTGCCCGTCGGAAGCCAGATACCCGGTGTAGAGCACCTTGTAGAGCTTGTTGGGCTCGGCGTCGGCGCCGGTTCCGAGCTTGTAGTCCTCGTAGCGCAGCGAAAAGGCAGTCTTCACGATCCCGTGCACGCGAGGGATGCCGGGGGGGAGCGTCGAAGCCGCGGTCGCATGTGTGACCGTCGTGGACTTTGCGGCGCCTGTGGACGAAGCCGGCGTGGCCGGCGTCTGCGCGCCTGCGACGGCAGCGCCTGCGGCCATTGCGATGAGGAAAAGTTTGCGTTTCATTGCTGGATTCAACTCCGGAAATGTGTCAACCGGAGTGTATCAGGCAGACCGGAGCGGAATCATCCACCACCAGAGTGGCCGGGCCACTCAGAAACTTCATGCATTTTTGCGGGGTGTGCCGTTAGATTGGGAAGATGCTTCTCTTCGACGCGCAGGTTCCTCACGGAACCCTGACCGCATGGCTGTCGTTCGGCTCGTTCTTTGCCGGCGTGCTCAATTCCATCGCCGGCGGGGGCTCGTTTCTTTCGCTGCCTCCGCTCATCACCGGCACGGCGGCCATCGGGGTGGGCGCCGTGACCGCGCAAGCCACCAACACTGTGGCGTTGTGGCCGGGTCAGTTGACATCGATGATTGCGTTCCGCGAGCAATTGCGCCGCTTCGGCTGGAGCCTGCTGCCGCTGGCCATTGCCTCGGGCGTGGGCGGCGAGATCGGCGCGTGGCTGCTGCTGCGCACCGGCAATCATCGCTTCCGCCAGATGCTGCCCTGGCTGTTGCTCTTCGCGGCGGTCATGTTCGTCCTCAGCTTTCCGCTCGGCCGCTGGCTGGCCACGCTCTCCGAAGGCCGCCGGTACAACACCGGGCTCATCTTCGGGATGCTCGTGGTCAGCATTTACGTCGGCTACTTCGCGGCCGGCGGCGGATTCCTGGTCATGGCGCTGCTGGGCATCTGCGGCGTACACGACATTCACGAGATGAACGCGATCAAGGTGCTCACCGCGGCGGTTTCCATCGGCATTCCGGCGATCACCTTCATGCTGGCCGGAAAAGTGTATTGGCCCTTCTGCCTCCTGATGGCCGTCCTCGCCGGCGCCGGCGGCTATCTGGGCGCGCACTTCAGTTGCAGGATCAACCAGCGCGCCATGCGCCGCGCCGTCGCGCTTATCGGCTTCGCGACGGCCGGCTATTTCTTCGTACTCGGCTAGCGGGCTTCAGTGCCGCCGCAGCGCCTCCACGGCAACCTCAACCACGGCGAAAGCGACGCTCACGGCAGCCAGGAACCCCTTGGTGCGCTGCAGGTGCTGTTCGTGCAACTCCATGCGCCGCTCGATCTCGCAGATGCGGCCGCCGTTGCCGTCGCCGACAAGATTGGCCATCTGCGTCTTGAGCACGCTCAGATCGCTGAGCACCTGGGCCTCGAATTCGTTCATCATTCGCATCCGCCTCGCTCCGTTCCGAAACTGTCCTTTCACGAACCCAGCGGAAGGTTGATGAACAGCGCCGCTGAAAATTCGGAATAATTGGGCGGGCTGGAGCCGTCGTACATGCGGATGTAGAACCGGTCCGCCGTGCTCTCGCGCGCAAAGCTCAGGCTGGGTACGGTGGCGCGCACCACAAGATCGGGATCTTCGCCAGGCATGAACGCAAAATCGCGTCGCCGCACTTCGAAGCCTCCGCCCGCCGGCGGAGTTATGCCCGCGTTCAGCGCCACTGTAGTTCCATTGAGCGTGGTGACCGCAATGTTATTCAGATTCGCCAGCACGGTGGGATCCACCAGTGCCGGAAGCCACGCGTCCTGCGGCACGGTGGCGCTGGTCCTGATAGCCAGATCGTCGGCCCAGTCATTGGCAAATTCGACTACGTATTCGACCTGGTCGGGATAACTCGCGCTATAACTCACCTTGACCGTTCTCGCCACGACCTGCGCATCCAGGCCCGTCGAAGGCGCATTCAGAAGAAGCGCGTCGCCCGGCCAGACGTCGGCCGCAAAGCTCGAACGGTCTCCCTTGTAAGTTCCGGCCCAAAGCGCGCTTACGCCCGCCGCCGCTTCCTCGATCGCCTGCGCCGCATTGCGGCAGTCGGCGGAGCTGCGCGCGGAAGGGCTTGTCACTGTGCCGATCCATGCAGCTTCAGAAGGCAGTCCGGCCGCCGTCAGCGCGGCCTGGCTTGCGGTATTGACCATGCGCCCCACGGCGCGGCCGATGGTGCGATAACTGATCGCGATCTGCTCGCCCACCGGCGGCGCAAAACCGGCATAGAAAACGAGCTTGCCGGTGCGCTCGACGTGGCACTCGCCCGCCTGCGCAACGGTGCCGATGCGCCTCGTGTAAGTGGCGCCGCCCAAAGGCGTGCTCACCACCCAGCCCGAACCGGGATTGGTGAGATCGATCGCGCGAATGGTCCCGATGAGGTTGACGCTGCTGGCGGCAACCATCATGGCCGTTGCGGGCAAGCTCGGAATCGAACCGTCGTAGAGCGTCACCGGCGTGCCGCCCACGCCGGCGACAAACTCCTGCACTTCCATTTGCAGCCGCGCCGGGCCGGAAATGAATTGTCCGCCAACGGTGATCGCGCCGCTATCGCCGAAAGAGCGATAGATGGATAGCTCGCGCTCGATCTCGGGACAATTCAGCCGCATGCGCAGCGTGTACTGGTTTGCGGGATTGATCGAATAAGTCGATCCGCCCGGCGTTCCCATCACAATGGGCTGAATGCTGACCGCGCCCGTGCCCGTTGCGGCAGTAACCTGGAAACCGGCAAGGCAATCGGCTGCGATTTCCGCGCCATTGAAGAATCCCGCCAGGATTCCGGCGCTTCCCGGCGAGAGAGTCACCCCATCGGCTTCGAGGAGCAGAGTTCCTCCCAGCTCGATCGGGTCGATCCAGACGAGAAGGGTATCCCCGTCGACGCCGTTGCCTCCGTTCATCGTCAACCCGCCCGGCCCAATCGTGAGATAGCCTCCGCCGCTCGAGTTGCCCCACACGCGCTGGTCGATCTGGCCCTCGTTGAAGAGCTCGTCGATGATGGTTTCTTTTGAGGAAGCGGGAAAAAATGGATCCGCGGCGAGATAAAACTGCGTTGTGACTCCGTCGCCCGGAAAATACTCGGTAACATAGGCGACCGGCTCGTGTTCGCCGCAGACCGTAACATCGTTGGCGAGAGCGCGCTTGACGGCGGCTGTAAATGCCAGAGATGCAAGGTTCAGACTGCCGTCGGTTTCGTTCAGCGGGTGCACGACCGTCTCCGCCTGCGAAAGCAGCAGCGCTCCGTTCACCGCTCGATAGGCAGCCCGGGCCTGGCCTGCTGCAAGGCCCGCCGATTCGCTCCAGGACTGGCCCTTTGGCAGGAGGAAGTTATTCAGCGGGGTGCCGAGAGATAGACCGCCGGTCGAGAGCGCGGCCGATCCCGTGCGCGTAACCAGATTCGTCAAAACCGAGCCGGCAGTTACTCCCGTTGCGCCCGCGCTGGGCGGCATCAATAACTGGTCGAGTAACAACTCGTCGCTCAGCGCCTGAATGGCGATACGATAGCGCGGTCCTTCGAGAGCAAAGCCTGCATATTCCGGAAGCGGAGTTACGGCAATGTAACCTGTGAAGTAGATGGTGCCGTCGTCGCCCGTTACCGCCAGGCTCTGGTTGCGGATCGGCGCGCCCAGACTGCCTCCCGTGGGCAAACTCAGCCACAATCGGCAATACGACGGCGCATTGAGCTTGCGCTCGATCGTGAGCGGATGGACCGCGTCGAGCGCCGAGGTGTAGTCGAGGCCGTGGATCGTGATCTTCATAGATTGGTCGGATTCGTGTGGGCGATTTGCAAACCGGGACCATGATGCAGCACCGCTTGCATCGTCGCGGACTGAAGTCCGCAACGGCGAACAAAAGGACGGGATGAATCGGCACGACTGAAGTCATGCCCTGTTACAACCCATGCCGATTCGGCATTTCGTCAGACCAGCGCGTTGGACGCCGGAATAAAGCTGCGATAACACACAACTCTTTCGCCATCGAGCGGATCGGTGACCGGCAGCGCCAGAAGCTGCGCATGGAGCAGCACGCGCGTCAGGCTGGCCTTGTTCCTGGCACTGAGCGGCGACGCGGTTTCCTCGGCGCCGGCCGACGGCTGCAGCCGCGGATAATAGAAGAAGACGCGATCTCCCTGGCTGCCCTGCACAATGAAGAGAGCCGACCACTCCTGATAGAAGCTGCCTCCCTCGCGATCGACAAAGCCCACCACGGCCTGCAGCTTTGCGCTTGCCGCCGGTGCGCCCCCGGGCAATGGCTCCGCGAGTGTGAGGCCGGCAGAAGACGACTGGGACACCAGCGCCACGTTGAAGGTAACTCGCCGGATATAGTCCACGTCGGTAACAGCCTGGCGCAGATACGCCCCCGATACCGGCGAGCCGACATAGCCCAACTGCCCGGTGTAATCCGCATCCACGGCAATGATCGAATCGGGCGCGAACTTCGCTGCGTCGGTCGCGGCCAGGGCGACGAAGGTCGCGCTCGAACCGCTCTGCACAGTCACTGCCGTAGCCGCCTGGGCTCCATCCGCGGCCGCGGCGGCGCCGCTCGCCGGAGCCAGCAGGTTCATGTGCTGCGAACCTGTGGCCAGGGCCATCGTCAGCTTCGTCCAGCTCAGGAATCGGAAACTGACCTCCGCACTCAAGCTCTCGCGAACCTGCTCGAGCGTTGCGGCGGGAATGCCGGTCAGGACAGGCGCTGTCTTGCTGACCGATTTGCGCGTGAACTCCTCGATCCAGCCGAGACTGATCCACGGAGCCGGCGGCGAGTCAAGATTGAACGAAGATTGCCCGGCCGGATCGAAAATAACCGGCGCCTGCGCGGTGCGATTGACGGGCGCGAAGTAGGCGCGTACGCGGCGCGCGACCGGCGCAGGGTTCGAGTACCAGTTCGCGGCCATCTATTCCTCCTGCTCCTGATAGCTATAGACCACAACCTTCGCGGTCCGCGTCAGGCGATCGCGCTGGATGACGATGGGCCCGAATCCGGGCTCGTCCCAAAAGACCTGGGTGAGCATGGTTGCCGGAGGCTGATCGGTGAAGTTCAGTTTCGGCGTATAGAAAGGCTGAATCATCGCCATCAGCTCTTCGTCCATCTGGCTCAGGGCGCGCCCGCGGTCGAGACCGCCGAAGCTCTGTGTCCCGCAGGTTTGATAAATGATGTCGCACTCCTCGGAGGCCATCGTGGAATCGAGATCGACGTCGACGCCGAGACCCAGCCAGCGCAGGACAAAGACATCGTCGGGAAGCTGGGCGAAGGGCGCCTCGGCGTCTTCGACAAGAATCCCCGGCCGCACCGCGCCGCGCAAAAGAATCGTCCGCTCCGGATTGATGGCGATGAGCCGCGTTCGCAGCGCGACGTAGAAGGAGTCTTTGGCGTTTTGCATGGAGCCTCCGGCAGTTCACAGTTCGTAGCTCATAGTCCACAGTGATCAGTGGTCGGGGATCCGGCCCAGGGGCCGGCTGAAGGCTGAGAGCTGAAAGCTGAAAACTGTAAACTACGAACTGTGAACTGCGAACTGACGTTCACACCGCCTGCTGCCTCGCCTCGCGCAGCAACAGCCGATAGAGATACACCTGGCCGAATGCTTCGTTGGCGGCGATCGCCTCGATGAGATAGTCCTGGCCGGCCACCGTGACAGCCAGGGTCATGGCAAAAAGCGACTGCGCCGAGGCAAGATCGAGCGCATTGACCTGCTGCTCGACGCTGGTCGCGGAAAGAAGCAACTCCCATTTCGACTGGCCGCCCTCTTGCCAGCTCGGCCGAAGCTTGCGCATCAGCGCGGGACTTACCACGACTTCGGCAAATGAGGTGGGAACCAGTCCCACCTCCGACTGGTCCGTATCGGTGGTTGTGCCGGTGACGCGCAGCAACGCCGAAGTTCCCGTGACGCTGCGCAGCAGCGCGTCGGCCAGCATCTGCGGCGCGCTCACCGGATTGCGCGGCGCGGTATCGCTCATGGATCACCCCAGCCTGTTCGCCACGTAGGGACGAAGCCATGTCTGCACGGTCTCGTCCACCAGCGAACTGGAGAAATACTGCAACTGCATTGTGTCGATCCTGGTCCTGCTGGCGTTCAGCGCCGGCGTCGACTGGGCGTTGCGCACGATCTGCGCGCAGGCGGACTTCACATCGTCGCCGATCACCGCAAGTCCCGCCGTGTAAGTCACCATAACTTCGTTGTAGGGCAACCCCAGCATGTTCCACGGAATGGTCAGCTCGCCGGTGTTGGGATCGTAGTCCACCGAGTTGGGATCGATGGCGGTCCACTGGCCGGGCAGCGAAAACGCCCACACGATCTCGAACATCGCCGCGTCGAGCAGCTCGCCGCGCCGCGGCCTGGCATAACGGCCCTCGATGCCCACGATCGGCGAGGTGGCCGAGCCCAGCGGCGCCAGGGGCAGATAACTCAGCATCACGGTCTGCGCGCCGCTGGTCAGGCGCAGCCGCTCGGTGTACTGGATGATGTTGAGATCCGGCCGCCGGCAGTAGCTGTTGATCAGCGCTGTGGCCGCGGTGATCCAGTCGGCGGTGGTCGCTGGCGGCAAGCCGTAATTGGGATAGTCCGATGGCTGGAGATAGGGCGTGCCCATGGGGACCTCGGAGAGCGGTGGTCAGTGGTCAATTGTCGGTCATTGGGGACTAGGGTGCAGAGGGACCAGGGACCTGGGGACCGGGAGTTTGAAATGAATGACTCTTGTCCAGCCGATTGTCGCTATCAGCAGCCAGCCTTCAGCTTTCAGCCGGGATCTGTTCCATGTTCCTTGGTCCCTTAGTCCCTGGTCCCTCAGTCCCCGCGTGTTACCGGTCGACCAGCACCTGGTAGTGGGCGTAGTTAGCACCCTTGACGACGACGGCGCCGAACTTGACCACTACATACTGATGAGTGAGTGCGTTCGGCAGGCCGAGCTGGAATACGCGCGGAGTGGGATCGCCGAGCCAGTGATACTCGATCAGGTCCTCGGTTACGATGTAGGCCGGCAACACGGCGGAACCCGATCCCGGAGTTCCTGTATAACTCAAACTCCAGTCCGGAATCAGTGGTAACTCGCCGGCTTGCGTGGAGAGAAGCTTTACACGGAAGCCGCCCGTGATCTCGCCCGAGTTGAGTACGACGTTGAATTCGGTCTTCATCTCGCGGTCGATGAGATCGAGCAGCACGGGATTGGCGTAGATGGCCGTGGGACGCACATAGAAGCCGGTGTTGGCCACCATCTGCGCGATGGCGGATTTGATTCCGTCGACGATCGACGCCGTGGTGGCGATGGTGGTGGTGTTGCCGCCGGCGACGATCTGCGCGGTGACGCCCATATACTGCGTGGTGGTCGGCGTGCTCAGGCTGGTGTCGTTGCCGTTCCACAGCGCCACATCATGAGTTACCATCACGCCGCTCACGGTGTCGACGATGTCCTTGGCCTGGAGATAGGCGAACTGCTTCTGCTGGTCGCCCAGTTCCATGTCGAAGAGGTTGTAGTTGATTTGCGCGACAATGGCCTTGAGCGGCACACTGCGCTCCACGCGTGTGGGACTTACCACGGTGGGGTTCAGGTTGCGCGGATCCTGGAAGCCGGCGGTGCCGGGGTTGGGGATGGCCGTTTCCTCGAAGAAGCGCGACGGATGGCCGGTGGCCGGCACCTGCTTGATGCGCTGGCCGAAGGGGCTGGAGCGCCGGCAGATATCGAAGATCTCGGTCTGGTAGAGCGGAACCTCGATCGCGCCGGGGCCGATAAAGTCCGCTGCCGCGTGAATGTCCTGAAAGGTTGCGTTCATAAGAAGCTTTCTGCCTGGGAGGGCGGGTGACGTCAGCTGGCAGTTCGCAGCGGACAGCTAACAGTTCACAGCTCACGGTCCGCAGTTCGTAGTTCACAGGGCTGATGGCTGAGAGCTGACGTCCACGAACTGTGAACTATGAACTTGCTGCCGCGAGCTACCGTTACGCGATGGCGCCGGCGCGAAGAAGCTGGGTCTTCACGGCGATGCGCTGTTCGAGGCTCAGCCCGGCAAGGGCGGCGTCGAGCGTCCGCACGTCGACCGGACCGTCTCCAACGCCGTGTTTGGCCAGCATCTCCGCGGTAGAAGAGGGAAGAGTGCGGCGCAAGGCATGCAGCGCAACGGGCGCCGCAGCGGCTTTCAGTTCCTTGATCTCGCGCTCGGCGGCAGCGAGCTTTTCGGCAAGCTCCGCCTCGCGGCGGGTTGGTTCGACCATGGCCGAGATGCGCTCCACCTCGCCGTTCAGCGCGCTGGCCGCGGCAAGCCGTTCCTCCACTCCGCGCAGCACTCGCTCCAGCATTGCTGCAGCAGCTTCGAGGCGCCCGGCGATTTCCTTTTCGTCGCTTGTCATGATGTTCCTTTCTGCAGTTCGTAGTTCATGGTTCACAGTGGCCAGGGACCACGAATCAGAGAGTCGCGCGACCAGGCGATTGACACGGCCGCTCGCACCTGGTCTCTGTTCCCTGTTCCCCGTTTGCTAACTTGCCATGCGAAAGCTTGTCTCCCGATAGGCGGCTTTCTCGCGCAACAGGACCGCCGCGCCGGTGAAGGTTACCCGCAGCAGCCTCCATATCTCGGCCCGCATATCTTCCACACGCGCGTCGGCGAGCTCATAACTCATTCCCATGGCGTCAGGCGACCTTGCCTGGATCGATTCGGCCACGTCGGGAAAGTCGCGCGCATAGATGTATCCGCGCACCAGGAGGCGATGACCCACCAGGTCGGCCTCCGTAAGAAGTCCGATCTTGCGACGCGCGTCATGACCATCCCATCCGGGGCGATAGTCGATGGCCATGCCCAGCAGCGAGGGCAGCGCTTTTTCCGCGGCTTCGCGTGTGAGCAGCACCCGATGGCCGCGCGCTCCGGCCGGCGCTTTGTCGCTGGGCGCGTTCACTACCGTCAGAACACCCTCGAACGGCACGCGGTTGGGGTGGGCTTCGACGTGAGGGAACCTTACTGCCATCGCTTCCATGCGCATGATCGCTCCGAGTGTCGGATTCTGCGTGATGATGATGGCTGCCCGGCTTTCAGCTATCAGCTATCGGTTTTTCCGCCGGTCCGCGATCCAGGCAGGTGGGAATCGGGTCCTGATTTGGATCGACTGGCAGGAAAACGCGGATGTCAGATTACTCGAAGCTGAAGGCTGATAACTTAGAGCTGACAGCTAGTTACCCGTCGCTAACTTTACTCCGTCCGGGAACTGCGCCGCGCCGTCGGCCGGGAGCGGCGCCAGGCCGCGCATGGCGCGCACTTCGTTCACCGTCAGCACGCCCGCTTGCAGCAGTTGCACCTGCACGGCCAGTTCCGTTTCTTCATCCTTTGCGTCCAGATCGTTGAAGACAAACTCGAATTCGCGCCACCCGATGCACTTGGCGAAGAGATCGCGCGTGAAGTGGCCGGCCAGCAGATGGGCCAGCGGCGAGATGGCTCCGCGGAAAGCTTCGTCGGTGAGCTCTTCGGCCGTCGACCGGTTGACATCGCTCTCCAGTCCCAACAGAAGCGGGGGCAGTCCGAAGGCGTTCGCCACCATGCGAATCAGAAACTCCTGCCAGGCGAGTCGCAGGTCGGCGTCGGTGCCGGCGGCAAAGCGCAACACCTCCGGCTTCTGCTCGGTAGAGAGCAACGGCACGCGGCCGGTGCCTTCGATCTCGTCCTGCCACCAGCGAATGAGCCGGTCGTGCTGGGCGGGCGTGGCCTCGTTGAGCCACAACGCATATTGCGCCACGGTGTTGGCCGCGAGTTTGGCCGCGTAGCGATGAGAACTGAGGAACTGATTGACGGTCTCGAAGGCTACTTCCAGCGGACCCAGGCCGAAAGGCGTAAAGCTGCGCGGATTCATGCGGATGTAAATGAGCTGGTCGTCGCGCAGCTCGATCGCGTCCGAATCGAGCCGGCCGGGCAGGGCCTGCGCGTAACGGGGCGTGTCTTCCTGGCCGTCCCAGCGCGGGTTGACGCGGATCGATGCGCCATCCACCGGCCACAGCATCGCCGGACGCTCCGCATCGCCGGTCGGCTCCATTTCAATGGCGCCGAAGCCGCCGGTGAGCGCGTCTTCAATGACCTGCTCGATCAGCGTGCGGAAGCTGTCCACGGCGTTGGGCTCTTCGAGCGTTCGTCGCAATGCGCGCAGCTTCCTGGGCTCGTACGCTACCTCGCCCGGCCGCACGCCCCGCCGCACGCGAACCTGCCAGTCCATCGCCGAGATGCGGTCCTTGATGACGTTGATGGCGCGGCGGACTACGGGAGTTTCCGCGAAGCGCCGCAGGTTGACCGGCGTGGGCTTGGGCAGGTGGCGACCGGGGAACTGCACCGGCCCAACGATGGCGGGCAGCGCCAGCGTTCGGCGCACCGCCTCGGCATCCGCGGCATGCGCCGCCAGGGCGGTTTTTCTGCCCGTCGCCTGCCGCCACATTTCGCGCAACTGCTCGGCAACCTTCACTTGGACCTTCCTGTGCTTTTGGATCAACGATGCGCAGTCGGGAATCCGTGGCCGGAGTTTCCTGTTCCCTGACGCCCGGGAAAAACAAAAGGCACAGCCCGACAGGGACTGTGCCGCAGTGTTCCCGCAGCGAGCGGCCGCAACCGCTCTTGCAACTCGACGAAATCGATCGTAGCGCGAGCCGCGGAAATTATCTGCAAAAAGTTTCGAAGATTTTTCCCGCGCCGCAAATCCAATGGTGTGAATCGCAAGACCGCATCGAAGCGGATGTGTGCTCAGCAGGTACAGGATCGGGTTTTTCGCTTCTGGCCGCGGAAGTTCGGAGATAGTGTAATCACACAAGGAGAACGCTAATGAAGATTGTCGTGCTGATCGCCCGCATATTGCTTGGCCTGGTGTTTCTTGTCTTCGGCCTGAACAAGATTGTGCCGTTCATTCCGACGACGATGCCCGCAGGTCTGGCCGGGCAGTTCATGAGTGCGCTCTACACCTCGAAATACCTCATCTTCGTCGGCCTGTGCGAATCGGCATCGGGGTTGCTGCTTCTTTCGGGTCGCTACATCCCGCTGGCGCTCATCATTGTCGGGCCGGTGATCGTGAATATCCTGCTGGTGGGTCTGTTGTTGACACGCACGGCGCTGCCCTCGGGAATCGTCGTGGCGCTCCTGTGGTTTCTCGTGTACTGGCGGGTGCGATCGGCTTTCAGCGGCGTCTTTCAGCAGCGAGTGCCGGAGTAATCCGCCTCGTCATGGGCAGACAGTCGCCCGATCGCTACAATGGGAGTCGGGCGATGATCGGGTATCTCTATCTCGGCCGGGTTGCGTACGACGAGTCGTTGTGCCTGCAGGAGGAGCTCGCCGCGCTGCGGTACGAAGGACGCATCGGAAACGTCCTGCTGCTGCTCGAGCACCCGCCGGTGCTGACGCTCGGCCGCAACGCCAGGCGCGCCAACGTGCTGGCCAGCGATGAGTTGCTCGCGGCGCGCGGCGTCGCGCTCCATGAGATCAACCGCGGCGGCGACGTGACCTACCATGGGCCGGGCCAGCTTGTCGGCTATCCCATCTTCGATCTGCGCAGCCTGCGCCATGCCGGCGGCGGGCGGCTGGGGCCCGTGGATCTTGTGCGCAGGATCGAAGAGGCGATGATCCTCGTCTGCGCGGCGTTTGGCGTCCGGGCGGGAACCCTTCCCGGATTGACGGGAGTCTGGTGCGGGCTGGATTCCGCGATCGCTCAGGATGACAGATCGTCGCAGGGCCGCAAGATCTGCGCCATCGGGATTCATGTTTCCCGCGGCATTACCACGCACGGCTTCGCCTTCAACGTGACGACCGATCTGCGCGATTTTGCGCTGATCAACCCCTGCGGCATTACCGACAAGGCGGTGACCAGCCTGCAGCGGGAGATCGCGGGCCAGGAGCACCTCCCCAACCTCGAGGCCGCGGCCCAGGAGGCCGCGCGGCAGTTTGGAGCCGTCTTCGGCGAGAAGGTTGTTTCTCTCGGGAGCCTCGGCCAACTTCGAGCAGAAGCCGCAGGCCCGCGGCGCCGGGAGTTTCCCGCCGCGGACACACCGCTGCGCATTCCGCCCGAGGTCGAGCGGCTGCGCAGCCGCGAGGGCCGCAAAGAACAGGCGTGACGCCAACCCGGCGCCTGTGACGCCAGTGCCCAGGACGGTTTCGATCGGTCCGTGCAGCCGCGTTCTGCCGCAAAGACGGCCTGTTCCCCGATTTATAATCCCCCAGGAGCCGGGCCCGCCGCTCAATTCCGCATCGCGGAGTGATGGATAAATGTCAACCGACGTGATCATGCCCCAGATGGGCGAATCGATCTTCGAGGGCACCATAACCAGGTGGCTGAAGAAGGCCGGAGAGACGGTTCAGAAGGACGAGCCGCTCTTCGAGATTTCGACCGACAAGGTGGATGCGGAGATTCCATCGCCCGTGGCCGGCGTGTTGAGCGAAATCAGGGTCGCCGAAGGCGCCACGGTGCAGGTCAATACGGTCGTGGCGGTGGTGAGCGAGCCGGGCGCGTCCGCCCCTCCGGCAGTTCCCTCCGCGGCAAAAACAACACCCGCTCCGGCGCGGAAGCCCGCACCGGCGAAAGCTCCTTCGCCGGAGATCGCATCCTCCCCGCCTGCTGCTGTGTCCGCATCCGGCATTACGGAGATCGTCATGCCCCAGATGGGCGAGTCGATCTTCGAGGGCACGATCACCAAATGGCTCAAGAAGCCCGGCGACTCGGTGCAGAAAGACGAGCCGCTCTTCGAGATCTCGACCGACAAGGTCGACGCCGAGATTCCGTCTCCGGTAGCCGGCACGCTCACCGGGATCAAGGTGCCTGAAGGCGCTACGGTGCAGATCAACACGGTGGTTGCGGTCGTGAGCGGGGTGGCCGGAGCCACGCGGGCTTCCGCTCCGCCGCAGGCTCCGGCCGTTTCAGCGCCGGCGACCACAGTGGAGGAGTCCGCCGCACGGCAACCCGCGACTGCGCCGTCCGGTACGCGTCTGCGCTCGTCGCCGCTGGTGCGGCGGATGGTCAAGGAAAACAATCTCGATCTGAACCGGATTCCCGGCACCGGTTCGAGCGGCCGGATTACCCGCGACGATGTTCTGCGCTATCTGGGCGAGCACGGGCCGGGCGGGGCTGCGCCGCCTGGAGCCGCCACGCCGGCCACCCCCGGCGCCGCGGCTCCGCAGCCTGGCGAACTGGTCCCGCTCAGCCGCATGCGCGCCGTCATCGCGCAGCGCATGGTGCAGAGCGCGCAGACGGTCCCGCACGCGCACATTGTCTTCAGGATCGACATGACGCGCGTGGTGCGGCTCCGCGAGCGGGAGAAGGCGCGCTTCGAGGAGCAGAACGGAGTCAGGCTCACCTACATGCCCTTCATTGCCGCGGCTACGATCGAGGCGTTGCGCAAGTACCCGGTCGTCAACGCGTCCATGGAGAACGGCGCCATCCGCTATCACCGCAACATCAACCTCGGCATCGCCGTGGCGCTCGAGTGGGGCCTGCTGGTGCCCGTGATCAAACAGGCCGAGGAGCGCAGCTTTCTCGGACTTGCCCGGGCCATCGCCGACCTGGCCGAACGGGCGCGCACAAAAAAACTCATGCCCGACGAGACCTCCGGCAATACCTTCACGATCACCAACTCCGGCATCTTCGGCGAGGAGTTCGGCATGCCCATCATCAATCAGCCGGATTCGGCAATCCTCGCCATCGGCGCGCTCAGGAAAGAACCCGTGGTGCTCACCGACGCCGACGGCAACGATAACCTCGCCATCCGGTCGATGCAGCACTTCTGCCTGGGCTTCGATCACCGCACCATCGACGGCGCCGACGCCGGCCGGTTCATGGGCGAATTCAGAAAAGCGCTGGAAGGCTGGGACAAGGAGATCGGATAACCTCCGCAGCCCGCCAATGCGACTCCCGAAGCAACCCAAGGCGAAGCCGATTCGCGCTCTCGACGGGTCCGGGCGCTGCAAATCAAAAGACTTGCCGATTTCGTTCTTCTACCTGCATCGACGCGCGATCGGAGCGACGATTACTTCTGTGGTAGCCCCCACCGCCCGGACCCAGATTTCGCTTGACAAGCAGCAGAATCAAGGGTTTTCTTGTTGTGACCAGAGAATCGCCCGGTGAGTTGAACCCGCGCCCGAACGGCTCTGTTCGCCGGGCCAGGTACGGGTCTGAACTGTATGGATCGGCACGCATCGGTCGTGGTTTTTTCAAAAGGAGCTCCGATGGCTGAAGCGACGCACACCGGCCTCTCCGACAACACCGTTGCCGCGATCTCCTACATTACGCTCGTTCCGGCGATTATCTTCCTGATCCTGCCGCCCTACAGCGCCAGCCCGTATGTCCGCTTTCATTGCTGGCAGTCGATCTTCCTGAATGTCTCCGCAACACTGCTCTGGGTCGTCGTTCGATTTGCCCTGATGCCTGTTGTCCTCGTGATGCCAGACACAACGGCCGCGCTGCTGAGGCTGGTATGGCTCGCCTGGATCCTGGTTTTCATCCTGTGCGCCTTGCGGGCGGTGAACGGGAAACGCATCCGGTTGCCGTTGATCGGAGCTCTTGCCGAAAAACGAGCCGGCACATAACCGAATCGGCCGCCGAGCATTCCTGCCTGCCGATCGGCGGCCATTGACGCAAACCAGCCACCGCCGATCCCCGTTGGCGTGCGAATACGGTTTATCTCGCAAAGAGGCGCGGAGATTTCCCCCGGATCCCGAGCAGACGACATCCCCTTGGATCACGTTGCGGAACTGAAACGAATTGTCCCTTGAATTCCCAATCCCGATAGGAGGGATCATGCCCGAAGCCACCCAGTCCGGACTCTCGGAAAATGCTGCCGGAGCGCTTGCGTACGTAACGATCATCCCGTCGATCCTCTTCCTGGTCATGGAGCCGTACAACCGAAGCCCCTTCGTCAAGTTCCATTGCTGGCAGAACATCTTTCTGTGCATCGGCTGCATCGCCGTGTGGCTTGTGGCCATGGTGATGGTCTTCATCCCCTTCCTTGGCCTGGCGATCGACGCCATCCTTTGGCTGGGAATCATCGTGCTCTGGGTTATCTGCGTGATCAAGGCGTCGCAGGGCCAGAAGTTCGTCATCCCGGTCATTGGCGCTCTGGCCGAGAAGCAGGCGAACTCGTAAAGCTCTTCGTACCTCGCTGTCGGGGCGTTGGCAGCCGTCCGGCTGTCAGCGCC
>JASHQQ010000023.1 GCA_030039035.1 Acidobacteriaceae bacterium
GTCCGGGCCGTGAAGTTCTTCATTGACTCGCAAAGCGCGACGGAGCATCTCCTCGGCCGGCTTGAACTCCCCGCCGCGCTGGAGCGCGCGGCCCAGCCAGCTCGCGCAATTTGCCATCTCCCGCGAGTTCGGTGCATGGGACTCGAGGATCGAATAGGCCTCCTCCAACGCTGCGATGGATTGTTGGGTTCGGTACCGCTCAAAGAATCCTGCCCCGGCTCGAATTAGGGCCACGGCCAACTGCACCTCCTGCCCGGGTTTTCCGCGCAGGGTCTGGGCCATTTCCAGGGCAAATTCCGGGTCCGGGGCATCGGCTGCGCGAGACACCCCAGCCTCCTTGGGAAAGAGCTCCCGCTGCAGGCCGGCTGCACTCTCGGCCTTTGGCGCGACCCGCGTCACCGCCGACCGGACAGACCACAGATCGGGCGCGGCCTCGCGGATCGCGACCTGAATCCACGGCGCGCCGGCGAAGACCAGATCGCAAGGAATGGTCTCCTGCAGGATGTTGCGCAGTTGGTTCAGCCGGGCGAACGTGGCGCGCCAGGTCTTCCGCCATTCTTCAAACGCCGGATCGCCCTCGGTGACTACCGCCTCGATCCAGATCGCGCGAGCGCCACTTTCGATGGCTGGGTAGTAAAGGCGATTGGGCAGGTCACGAAACTCCTCCGGCGTCGCGGGAACGATCCGCTGAATCTCGCTTCTTTGGCTGCCGGCGAGGTGCGCGGCGAGCGCCTCGCGGCAGAGTTCGGCGTTCTCCCGGCTGTCCACCATCAGCACCACGAAAGAAAAGCCGTGGCTCAGGTCGAAGTGCCGCAGGAGCGCCTGCCAGTCCGGGTCGGCGGCCAGCGCGGCATCCAGCGCCGCGCGGCGTTCAGGCGCCAGGTTCACGAGCCGTTCCCCTTCTTGCTCCTGGCTTCGGCTTCTTCAGCACCGGCGATCCGCATCACATCGTCGCGGATCAGAGGATGTACGTCGTACCAGTCTTCCCCGTTGCGCAAGAACAGCACGTAATGGAAATCCAGGAACAGGGCAAGCCGCGCAACCGTTTCCGGCTCGCTGTTGCGGATGCAAGACTCGCGTCTCCTTTCGATCTCGGCAAGCCAGATAGCGTCGTCAATGGGAATTGGAAGGAACTGGTCGCGGATGGACCGCACGGTGCCCTGAATCACCCGATCCGTAATGGGGAGCTGATTGGTCCTTTCAATGGATGCGCGCAGGAGCAGAATCAGATCGCGAACATTGCCTCCGCAGACCTTGACAAAGGATTCCGCTCTGTCCTTTTGCCCGAAGAAGCGAAGGAACCCTTCGTGACCGAATCGCTTCTCGACAATCGAAAGAAGGCACCCGTTCCCCTTCTTGTCTTCGCTGCGGCTGGCGTCGTTCTTCCACTGCACAATGCTGTGCAGGATCTCGACATTGGCCGCACCGAGGAGAAACTTGAGCCAGGGAGGAACGGTGTAGATCAGGTGCATGTAAGGGATGGCCAGCCGCTCCAGGTGAACGGTAAAGACCTGGCGCACGCTGGCGATCACATCCCTCTCGGTGTCGAGAGAGCCGCGGAGCTGCTCCAGGTTGTCGAAGAGAAAGACAATACCGGCGCTGCCCGGGTGGCGTTCCTTGAGCGCCTTCACGTAGTCTTCGAAGAATTTCCTGACCTGGAGCTCCACTTCGGCGAGCCGGAGAGACAGAGCTTCTCGCAGCTTTTGCCGAAAGCTCGGCGTATCGCGAATCGACAGCTTGAGCTTGGCTACGTCTTTGAACAGCCCGAGCTCCAGCTCTTCGAGCTGGACTTGCGCTTTCGTGAGATAGTTCTTGAATCGCTCCCAGTAGGACTCGCCGATGAGAGAGAACCCTTCGTCCTTCTCAACCGCATCGCTGAATGCTCCGGCGATCAATACCAGCAGATCGCCAATCTCAATTGGCAAGGCCGGGTTGAGATACTCGATCGCGTTGGCGTAGTAGACGAGATAACCGCGTTCTTCGAGTTTCTTCTTCAGTCTTAATAATTCCGTCGATTTGCCCGAGCCTCGGAATCCGGAGAACAACTGCCGGCTTTCGAAGCCGGCGAGCTTCACTCTCTTGGCCAAACGCTCAACGGGATCGCCATCTTCCAGGTACTCGTAGAGAGGGACATAGCGAGCGTCGCCGGGCTCCAGCGGGCGCTCGGTGAGGCTATCGTAGACGCGTTGCAGGAATTCGTCATCTTCCGGCGTAAGCGGCATGGCATGTTCAGTGTAGCGCGATAGTCCCGGAGCGGCAGTCCGTGGCCCAGGCGCGATCGGTTGCCACGGCGGATACCGACGCCGCGCACGCCATCTTTGGTCGCCGCCGGATTCACTCCAGGAGGTCAGGATTCGGCGAGGCCTCCCGGGCGTTTTTTTCGCGGCGGCGATTAGCTGGCGATTCGCAGAGCTCTACGAGATTCTGGCGAGCTGTGCATTGACAGAATCCCCCGATTATTTCGGGTCGGCGGTCGAGGCGCGTGAATAGTCATCCGCGGAGACCGCGGCCTGGGGCAGCAGGCGGTAGCCGTCACGGGTGCGGATGCGGTACTTCTGCATGTTCTTGCCCACCAGCCGGACATGGATGGTGCGCCAGCCGCGGTTGGGATTGGGCTGCGGGTAGTAGCTGAGCGTATAGAGATGGCCGAGGTCTTCGCGGATCGAGGCGAAAGCCTGCTTCTCTTCCCGCCAGTTCTTGGCAAAGTAGGCCTTGCCGCCCGAGGTGCGGCTCATGCGCTCGAAGGCCGCGGCGGAGATGGGATCGGTCTCGGCCTGCCGGGTGCTGATGATGTAAATGAGAGTACCGGTCGACTGGGCCAGCTCGGCCACGTCTTCGGGAGGAACGGAGCTGGCGTTGTCGGGCCCGTTGGAGAAGACGACGATGGCTTTTCGGCCCTTGAGCGGCGCGGCATCTTTCACGGTGAGCAGCAGGCTGTTGTACAGCGCGGCGTCGTCGCCGGCAACGGTGCTGCGCACGCCGCTCACCACGCGGAAGCGGTCCGCGGTGAGCGTGGCGGCGCGGGAAAGATTGCGGCTGTAGGAATAAAACGCGATCTTCGTCGCCGAATCCATGGAGCGGACAAAGTCGGCAATGGCGTCCTGGGCGAAGACGAACTGGCGGTACATGTAGTTGCTGGTGTCGAAGAGGAGAAAGACGCTCGCCGGAGCGACAGCCGACAGGGGAAGACCGGCCGCGTCCGGGGTCGCCGGCTGGGCGGCGCCCGGCGCGCTGGCGGCGTCATTGGGATCGGAGGAATGCGCACGGATCGCACCCGCCGAAGCGCTGCCCTCTTCGAACGAGGCGAGCTTCTCGGGAATCTTGTCTTCGGTGATGGTGAAATCCTCAGGGCGAAGACCGGCGACGTAGTTCCCCTTGCGATCGGTCACGGCCACGCTGAGCTGAACCAGAACCACGTTGACGCGGAGACGGGCCGCGTCCTCCTGGGCCGCCGGATGCTGCGGGCCACCGGCAAGGCAGAACAGGCCCAGCACGGCTCCAATCCCGGCGGATGATCTTTTTGGCATGGTCATTCCCTTCCCCTGCAGTGGGGACTCCAATGTATTCCATTTCTATTGCCGGGCGATAGTCTCCACGGCTCCGATCGTGATTTTGCCCTGCCGGAACTCGTCTCCGGTCTGCTCGAGGGCGCGCAATAGCGCCGGCCAGTCGTCGATGTTGGTGGCGAAGATGTTCGCGACCATGTGCCGCGTGAGCGCGGGAACCAGGACGTTGAGCATCACGGGAGAATAGCCCATCTCGTCGGCCAGACGAGCCCAGTAAAGGTTGTTCGACTCCCACGATTCGCCGAAGAGGCTGCTGGCGTCGCCGCCGAAGGCCGGCATGATGCCGGTGTTGAGCAAGGCGCAGGAATCGCTGCGGCTCAAGGTGGGATGCGGCACGCCAAAATCCTGTGAGAGACGCCCGGGATCGACCGCCGACGGATCCTTGCGCGCCAGCTCCTCCAGCTCCTCGCCTGCCTTGCCCAGCCGTACGGAATCGAGGGGCGCGTCCTTGCGCATCCTGACGGCCAGGTAGAACGTCTCCGCCGGCGTCATTCGCGGAACCAGAGCCGCCGCCGATTGCGGGTCCTCGAGGGCCTTCCCGATGCGGTCGAGCCGGCCGGGGGCGATGCGGTCCGACAGGATTTCGATTACCCGGGTCCGCAGTTGGGCGTCGCTCGCCGCGGCGAGCAGCAGCTCTTCGCCGGCGCGCTGATAGAGGGCGGCGGCGTGCATCTCGTCCGGCGCAATGGTCCACCAGCGTGGCAACATGGAGTCGACCAGAAGAGCGGGAACGGTCTCCTTCCAGATCAGGGCCTGCACTTTTTCCGGCGAAATGAAATCGCCTTCGGTCGACGCCAGAGCATAGGGCAGGCCGGAGAGCGAACCGATGAGATAGGCGCCGCCGCCGGCCGTGGCGCCGATGCCGATCAGATCGGGATTGCCCCAGACGCGGCGCATGCCCTGGATCGATCCGCCGGTGAAATCGTGCGAGCGGACGAAGAGCGGGTTGTTGTGCAGCACCTGAGCGCCCGGCGGCTCGTAGTAAGCGTAGTTGAGTCCGACCAGCGTATCCCGCAGGAACGGGGTGAGCCAGCCGCGCGCGGCTTCCAGTTGCGACGGCGAGGCCGGCGAGCGAAGAACCTTGGCCAGATCGGTGCGAATCTCCAGCTCCGCGTGGCGGCTGCTGTAGATCTCGGGAGACCAGGCGGCGCGCTCGCCCTCGGTGAAGATCGGGCGTGGCATCTCGAATTCGCGGAGACTTCCGGCAAGGGGAAGCAGGCTGTCACGCATCGAAGCGGCCTGCCCGTGCGCCATCTCGTTCAGGCCGTCATAGAGCCCGAAAAGCGCGTCCAGCGAGGCGAGGCGCTGGTCCTCGAGCACGGCGCGGATCCTGCCCGCGATTTCCCCGTGAATGCGCCGGGCCTCCGGTGTGTCCTGCGGCGGGCCCGCGAGCAGATCGACGATCTCATCCTGCGACAGGTTCGCGTCGCCACCGGCGGCAACCAGAACCGACTTCAGCGATGTGCGCGCCGCGTCGAATACCTGCACCGACGAGGAAACCTGCTGGAACGGCTGCACCGCATTCAGCCACGAGGCGTTGAGGGTCGCGGCCGGGATCTGCCCTTGCCGGGCCAGAATCTGCCAGATGCCGAGGATGGCCTGAAACGATCCGAGTGCGTTGGCGCGCAGCGAAGGACCGGAAATGGCGTCGATGCGCTCCGCCGTGGCAATGAAGCGCGCGATGGACCCGTCGTCCAGGCTCGGAAACTCGGCAAAGACCGGGTACCAGCTCGAGAATTCCGACCATTTGCCGGCCAGCAGCCGCACGCTTTCCTCCGAGAGCTGCGAGCCCGCCTGTCTGCGGCTGTCGATGGCGCTCAGGGTGAGGTAGATCTGCATGGCGTTGGCATCGGCGTAGCGATTGGACGAGGCCACCAGGCCCTCGAGCACGCGCCCGCTGTCGTCGGGGCCGCGATTCCGCCGGGCCCATTGGCGGAGACCGCTCGATCGGGCCTCCTGGCTGAGAATCTCCAGCCACACCGCAAGGCTGCCCGGAATCTTCGCATCGCCATTCGCCTGCCATTGCAGGCGGGTCAGCAGCATCAGAAGGTCGGCATTCTTGGGAAAGACACCGGCGGTTGCGCTGATGGTCGGGGCCGTCGACCGGTACGCCTCGTACATGTCCTTCAGTCGCGAGCCCGCGACCAGATGGGCCTGCTGTTCCCTGTCCAGCCGGGACAT
This sequence comes from Acidobacteriaceae bacterium, assembly GCA_030039035.1. GTDB lineage: Bacteria > Acidobacteriota > Terriglobia > Terriglobales > Acidobacteriaceae > Telmatobacter. The sequence goes on from JASHQQ010000023.1 coordinate 5,748, forward strand.
GGCATCGAAGTAGGCCGCCAGCCAGCCGTGGTCCTTTTCGATCAGATGGACGATGAACTCTCCGGGAGATTTGGGGCTTGCGTCCACCAGTTCCTCCCAGGCATGCCCGGCGTTTTCACCGCCCGGCACCTCGACCACTCCCGAGCGGATACAGATGCGGCTTCCATACATGTCCAGCAGGTTTGCGTAAGGAAGCAGCCTCCTGAGTCCCGGAGAACGCAGCAGGGAGGCCCGGGTTTCGTCGTCGACCCGGGAAAGCGCCAGATAGAGATGGTCCAGGCCGGGATCGTGAAGAAGAACGTCGAGGAGGTTTCCGCTTTTCCAGGTGCTCGCCGTCTGCCAGTTCTTTTCCGTGAGCAGGATGGGGATCGGCGTGGCCGGGAAGGAATAGGTGAACGGCGCGCCTTTTTGCAGATCCTGCTCCAGCGTGGTGAGAGGAAAACCGGAATCGACGGTCAGGAAGGCCCGCTCGGAGTTGGCGGTGATCAGCGAGGCATTCTTCTGGCCGCATCCCTGCTGGAATCGGTATCCAAGGATCTGCACCAGGCGGGTAGCCTCGTCGCAGTTGTTCACATGGAGGGTGCCGGACGGGTCGGTCAGGAACTGAAGCTCCCGGGCAAGGTGCAGGTAGCGGTCGGCCAGCACCAGATATTCGGTCTGGCGCTCACCGTCATAGCCCCACAGGGTGACATTGCGGGCCAGCATGGGAAGGACGTCGTCGGGCGCGACCTCCTGACTGATGCCCGCCATGCGCAGGAACGAGCGCAGCGGCCCGGGAAGGACCACCGTTTCCGTCGCGGCAGACAGCGCCGAGGCGGAAGCAGACGATGCGGACGGCGACGCGCTCGCGGGCAAGCCGACCCACGCCGAAGCGGCGAGCCACGCTGCCGCGAACAAAGCCGATGAACGAAGAGGGAGATACATCGCCGGATTCCCCTTCAGAGCTGAGGCTTCTTTAATTGGATTGCAGAATCGATTGAGATCGCTGAGTTATCTTCAGCCCACGATAAGGCCCGATTTCAGATCTCCCGTGGACACCGCAATTCGGATGTAGCCTACGACTATACTCTTTTTCCCCATCGGCTTTCATAAAAAAAGAGACTGTCGCCGAACGGCGCACCATGCCGTTGGTTGCGGGAGGGGAGGGGTGAGTTGCTCGACGAGCAAGGGGCGAGACGGATTCGCTCGCAGGCGATCAAAAAATCCAGGATGATGGAGAAGTGGCGAGCGGAATGATTTCGAATTCGGGATCGTTGCGCCAATCTCAGGCGCGAGAAGCGGCTGTCCCGGCGCGGGCGCCTTCGAAGATGTGCACGAACTCCCGGTAGTGTTCGGCGATCCCGGCCACGGCTGCTTCACGCGCCGATTTGCCGCTGTGCCAGGCCGAAAGCGGGCCCCAGAAGTCGGTCCGGCCCACGGCAAAGCCGATGAATCCGGCGACGGTGGCGGCAGTGGAAAGCCACTCGCGCACCTTTTCCTCGTTTTCGCCGCGGCCCAGCACGATGCATCCGACGTGGTCGCGCCCGTTGCGCTGGGCGGCCGTCACCATCCGCTCGCAGTCGTCGCGGCGGTCGAGGCCCTCGATCTTCCACACGTCGGGCTCCACGCCCGCGTCCTGCAATTCGTGGATCGCCTGCACCATCAGCCGCGGACGAATCCTGAGGTCGTAGGCGCGCTTGTCTTCATGGACCGATTCAAGCTGCGCTTTTTCCGCCGGAACGAGCAGCTCGAACATGAACCGGCTGCGGTTGGCTCCCCGCAGGTAGGTCGAGAGCAGCCGCAGGCGCTCGGCCTGGCGGCGATTCAGAGCCGGATCGCCCTCGGGGTTGTAGCGCACCAGCACCTTGCAAAAGGTGGGATGAAAGGCCTCGATGTGGGCGGCGAAATCCTCGCCGTATTCGAAGTCGAACTCCTCCTGACCGCTTTTTTCTGCCGGGCATGCGGTGAAAAAGCCCTGCGCCGAGGCGTCGCGCAGAATGGCCGCGCCGAACTGCTCGTCGACGAGGATGCCCGCCTTGGCGCCATCGACGCCGGAAGCGATGGCCGCCTTGAAGCCGTCGAAGATGACCTGCTTGGCGGCCGCGATCTGCGCGGTCTGGTCGGCGTTGAGCGCGCCGTGCCAGCCGAACATGCCGGTTTCGAACGATCCGCGATGATCGAAGGGGAGGACGTACAAAGGCTGCTCGAATCCGCGCGGAGTCATGCGCTCTCCTTGGACCGCCGGTAGCGGCGGATGAGGTTGTTGGTGGAGCTGTCGTGGTGCAGCGCGGGCTCGGTCTCGCTTTCGAGTTCGGGAATGATGCGCTGCGCCAGCGCCTTGCCCAGTTCCACGCCCCACTGGTCGAAGGGATTGATGTTCCAGACCGCGCCCTGCGTGAAGACACTGTGCTCATAGAGCGCCACGAGCTTGCCCAGCGCCGCGGGCGTGAGCACGTCGGCGAGGATGGTGTTCGACGGCCGGTTGCCCTGGAAGACGCGGTGCGGCACCAGCCAGTCGGGATTGCCTTCGGCCTTGACCTGTTCCGGCGTCTTGCCGAAAGCCAGCGCTTCCGACTGCGCGAAGACGTTGGCCAGCAGCATGTCGTGATGGCGGCCCAGCGGATTCAGTGTCTTGTCGAATGCGATAAAGTCGCAGGGGATGAGCCGCGTGCCCTGGTGAATCAACTGGTAGAACGAGTGCTGGCCGTTGGTGCCGGGTTCGCCCCAGTAGATCGGCCCTGTCGCGTAGTCGACGGCCGCGCCGTCGAGGGTGACGCTTTTGCCGTTGCTCTCCATCGTCAACTGCTGCAGGTACGCGGGAAAACGCTTCAGGTACTGCTCATAGGGCAGAACGGCGACGGTCTGCGCGCCGAAGAAGTCGTTGTACCAGACCGAGATCAGCCCCAGCAGCACGGGCAGGTTGCGCTCGAACGGCGCGGTGCGGAAGTGCTCGTCCATCTCGTGGAAGCCGGCGAGCAGTTCGAGAAAGTTTTCCGGACCGACGGCGAGCATGGTGGAAAGACCGATCGCCGAATCCATCGAGTAGCGGCCGCCCACCCAGTCCCAGAAGCCGAACATGTTGGCCGTGTCGATGCCGAACTTCGCCACTTCCTTGGCATTGGTGGAAACCGCGACAAAATGTTTCGCGACCGAGGCTTCATTGCCGCCCAGCCCGGCCAGCGACCAGTCGCGCGCGGTGTGCGCGTTGGTCATCGTCTCGAGCGTGGTGAATGTCTTCGAGGAGACGATGAAGAGCGTTTCGGCGGGATCGAGATCGTGAACCGCCTCGGCGAAATCGGTGCCGTCGACGTTGGAGACGAAACGGAAACTCATCGAACGCTCGCTGTAATGCCGCAACGCTTCGTAGGCCATGACCGGGCCCAGATCCGAGCCGCCGATGCCGATATTGATCACGTTGCGAATGCGCTTGCCGGTGTGGCCTTTCCACTCGCCGCTGCGCACGCGGTTGGAAAACTCGGCCATCCGGGCGAGCACTTCGTGGACATCGGGTACGACGTCCTTGCCGTCGACGAAGATCGACTGGCCTTTGGGCGCGCGCAGGGCGACGTGCAGCACGGCGCGATTCTCGGTGATGTTGATCTTGTCGCCGCGAAACATGGCGTCGATGCGCGAGCGCAACCCCGATTCGCTGGCGAGGTCGATTAACAGCCGGAGGGTCTCGCCGGTGATGCGATTCTTCGAGTAATCGAGAAAGAGTCCGGCGCCTTCGGCGGTCAATCGCTCGCCGCGCTTCGGGTCGTCCGCAAAAAGAGCACGCAGATGGCTGTCGCGAATCTGGTCGAAGTGGTTCTGCAGAGCCTGCCACGACTTCCGGCGGGTCAGGGGTTCAAGATGCGGAGACTCGACGCTCGGTGCCGAAAGAGTTGCCATGTGGGTTCCCTTCCCTTTCCTTTTCTGATTAGGATGCTCGTGAGTTGCGGTCGGTGACATTCCGGGGCCCGGCGCGATTGCGATTTTCCAGTTTTGCTTGCCGACATCCAGAATACTCGCAAAAAGCGGGACCAAAATGGGAGCGTACGGGCTCCACAGGCTGCGGAAAACTCACGGCCATGGCGCCTTGTAAAAGGGCCCGACTTCAGAGGTTGCGGAAAAGCAGGCTTGAGCAGGGAAAAGTGTCAGGCACGGAATTCAGAGGTTGCGGAAAAGCAGGCTTGAGCAGGGAAAAGTGTCAGGGCACGACTTCAGTCGTGCCGAAAGAAGCGCAAAAAACGATCGGGGCTTCAGCCCCTGAGGGCCGCTTCTCGGACCTGACCTGCGGCGATTTCGATCCGTCAGACATTGCCCAGCCTCTTGCAGACCCGCGCACGATCCATTCACTGCACATTCATAATTATGGCGCGCCGACGGTCACTGCTTGATCACCGTGCCGTCGGGCAGGCGAATCTCGCCCCACCCGCCGTTCAGCGGGCTTTGTGTAAACGGCGCCCTGGCCGCTTCCTTCTCGTCGATCTCGATGCCCCATCCCGGCTTCTCGCTCACCCACAGGTATCCGTCGCGTATCTCCGGACATCCCTGGAAGATGGCCTGCGTCCGCTCGTTGAAGGGTGAATACTCCTGGATGCCGAAGTTGTAGCTCACCAGATCGAGCGTGACATTGGCCATGTGGCCCACGGGCGAAACGTCGCCGGGGCCGTGCCACGCCGTCCTCACGCCAAACTGTTCGGCGAGAATAGCGATCTTGCGCGAGGGACTGAACCCGCCGGCCTGCGAAAGGTGAACGCGAATGTAGTCGATGAGCCGCTCCGCAATCAGCGGCTGCCACTCGTGCGGACTGTTGAAGAGTTCGCCCATGGCGATGGGCGTGGCGCAGTTCTGGCGGATCTGGCGAAAGTAGTCGATGTCCTCGGGCGAGAGCGGGTCTTCGAGAAAAAACATGTGGTAAGGCTCGGCCAGCTTGCAGAACTGGACCGCTTCGTTGGGCGTGAGCCGTTCGTGCATGTCGTGGAGAAGCTGCACCTCTTCGCCCAGCTCACGGCGGCACACTTCGAGCAGCTTGAGCGCGCGGCGGAACTGCGCTTCGCGGTCGAAGAGCGGCTTGTCGTGCAGCGCCTGGGGCCGTGCGGCGTTGCCGTGCTGCGAGCCGTAGCCGGCCAATCCAGGCAGGCCCACCTGCACGCGGATGTTGCGGAATCCCTGCGCCATGAGCTGGCGGGCGTTCGTTACCACGTCTTCGAACTCAGCGCCGCTCGCGTGCGCGTAGGCGTCGACGGCCTCGCGGCACTTGCCGCCGGCAAGCTGATAGACAGGCATGTTCGCCTGGCGCCCTTTGATGTCCCACAGCGCCTCGTCGATGCCGCTGATGGCGTTGTTCAGCACCGGCCCGTTGCGCCAGTACGAGCTGTCATAGCACGATTGCCAGATGTCCTCGATGCGGTCGGTCGTCTTGCCGAGCAGAAAAGGCCTGAGATACTTTTCCACCGCCGGCTTCACCAGGTCGGCGCGCTGCGTGAACGTCGCGCAGCCGTAGCCGTAGAGCCCGTCCTGATCGGTCGTGATCTTGACCACGGTGAGACGCACGCCCTGCGGCTCGCACTCGATGACGCTGATGTCCTTGATCCTCGGCGCGGGCAGGCCGCGCGTGGCGCGTTCGGCTTGCTCGTCGGCTTGCGCAAATCGCGGCGCGAGCACAAGCGCACTCGCGCCCGCGGCGGATTGCAGAAAGTTGCGGCGTGGGATGGGCATGGAGAGCCTCTTCGGTGAGCTGGCCCAAGGAGCCTTGAATCCGGCAAAGAGGCCATTCTAACGCCTGGCGCGGACTGGCTCGCGAGATGAACACTTGCTATCGTTCCGATCGGGAGGTCGTCCATCCGGCAAAGGTGATGGTTTACGTGTCGAATTCAACGGCGTTGGAGCGTGCGTGAGAACTCGTTTCAGCATGATTTCGGTGTGCGAATCGGAGGGAGCGGCAGCCTTTAGGCTGCAGGATTCAGCGCAAGACATCGAGGGGCTTCAGCCACGGGCCTTTTGGATCCGACCTTGTGGCCATGGGCTCGAGTCCTCACGCAGACACGCCAGCCATTGAGTTTGCTTCGCGAGAGCACCCGCGTCATCGCATCGCTGAAACAAGGGCCATGACGCTGTCCGATCGGATTCGTCGCTTTGTTGGGATCGCGATCATGATGCTGGCGGTCGCTCGCCTTCAGGCGCTTGTCAACTGCGTCAGCGTCGGGAAGCGATAGCGCGCCTTGGCGATCGGCGTACCCACGACCTCGATGCGCGTGAGATCGCGCGTGCCCACGCCGAGGTGCTCGGCGAGGCGCAGCGTGCTGTCGCATTTCTCGAACGGAGGCGCGCCGCGATCGGCCATGGGATCGAAGCCCATCACCGCGGCGGCGACGGCATCGGTATTCACGCAGTTGAGGCCGGCGATCAGCAGCCCCGGATGAACGGCCTGATGGAGCGCGTGCGGCCCCTGATCGGGCAATTCGCCGCCGGTCATGGTATAGACGCCGTCGATGACGGCGAGATGGATGGGCCGCGAGGCGACCAGATCGGCCGTCACGCGCGGAACGCGGAAGCCGGGGTCGGTGGACTGGGCGACGGGCTGAGGCGCGCTCCTGGGCGGCACGCGCGAACCGGAATGCATGGGGCCGCGAAAGCCCGTGGGAACGATGCTGGGCTCGTCCTGCGGAGCGTCGTCGCTGTAGATGGTGCACGGCGTGATGCCGAAGCAGTTCTTCATCGAGAGAGTGACGCCGGCCGTGCGGTGCTCCTTGAGCTTGGCCAGAGAGACGAAGACGTCGCAGTCGCGATAGGAGTGGTTCAGGTCGTAGCCGGCGTACATCAGTCCTCCGCCGGGCGCCATGAAGCGCGCGTAGCTTTTGCCGCTGCCGAGAAAGTTCGTGTTCTCGAATTCGACATGCGGAGCCGCGGCGGCAAAGTCCTTCGGCTGCCAGCCCGCGGAGATCATGAACTCCTCGAGCGGCCTGGTTCCCGCCGGCGCGCTTTCCAGCAGCCGGATGCGCTGCGCACCCGCGGCGCCGAGCAGCGAAACCAGCGAGCCGATCACCTGCGGGTGCACCCAGTGCGTCATCTGGTTGGGCATGGCGCCGAGCTTCGAGGATGGCAATCCGGTCAGGTTCAGCTTGATGGCGACGGTCTTGCCGCGGACGAGCGGCGAAAGGCCGCCAAGCTGGTCGAACATGGCAGAGAGCGTGTCGGCGACCTGCCGGTTGTACTCCGGGCAGAGGCCGATGGCCACGCGGCCCGCCGGCGCCTTTAACGCGGACGCCGCCGATGCCGCCGATGCCATCAGGGGTTTTGACATCGCCGCCCCGGCTGCTGCCATTCCGGCCACGGCGAGAAACTCTCTTCGGGAGCCATTCGGTCTCATCTTCAGGTCGACCTCCAGACGCACTCCCTCAGTATGAACGCAATTTTGCCATTGCGCGGACAGAAATTTTGATGGGGGAAAAACTCGCTGAACACTCAACCGCAACGGCCCACATCCCTCAAAAAAATCCCTGCGCTTTTCCCATTTTCCCGTTCCCCGACGCGCCTCCGCCGTGAGAGACTGATTCCCTCCTTAGCGAGGTCATTGGCGAAAGATCTCCCGCCGCTCTGCCCGGTGACGGAGATCCCGCGGAAATTCCTCCAATCCGCCGCGAATGACGGGCCACTTTGCCATCATCCTGCTTCCGCGCCGTGGGCGCCGGATAAACGAATTGCAGCGGCCGGTTACATGCCTTTCTGGCGGATCGGCCCAAACCGTCCACGGAGGACCCTGATGCGTTTCAATGGGATGAAAAGCACCCGACTCCTTGTATGCTGCGCAGCTACGATGATCGCCCTTGCCGGGCTCACCGCAACCGCAGCCACCCAATATACGGTCGGTGGTACGGTCAATGGATTGAAGCTCAAGGAATTCGTAACTTTGCTGGACACATTGCCCAACAAGGTCACCGATCAACTGGCGGTGACCAAAGACGGCTCCTTTCACTTCGCGAAGGAACTGGCCAGCGGAGCTACTTATAAAGTTACGGTCAAGATACAGCCACCCGGAGAGTCCTGCTCCGTGAAGAACGGAGCCGGCACGGTTGGACATGCGGATATTACAGACGTAACTGTCGATTGCGTCTACGTCTACACGGTCGGCGGAAAGGTCTCCGGTCTGGCAGCCAAAGAATCCGTCACTTTGCTGGACAACAATTCCAATGCGCTCACCGTCACCGCGAACGGCGTCTTCACGTTCAGCCAGGCGCTCGGGCACGGCGCAAGATACGATGTGACCGTCGAGCGAGGCAAGCAGCCAAAGAACGGGACGTGCACGGTAACCAAGGGGTCAGGCCTCATTGTTTTGACCGATATCACCACTGTAAAGGTCACCTGCGTTGCCACTCCCCCGCCGACGTACAGCATCGGCGGCAATGTCGGCGGGCTGGACGCCGGGACCTCGGTCGTCCTGGAGGACGGCAGCACCAATACCGTAACGGTGACGCGCGATGGACCCTTCACCTTGCCGGTCAAGGAGAAGAGCGGAACCGCGTATGACGTAACCGTGAAGACGCAGCCGACAGGCGAAACCTGCGGGGTGAACCACGCATCGGGAACCGTCGGCACGAGCGACATAACCAACGTGGCGGTCTCCTGCCAGCCGAATACGACGGCGACTTACGGCATCGGCGGGATGGTATCGGGCTTGAATACCGGCGCATCCGTGGTCCTGCAGGACAACGGCGCCGACAACCTCACCGTCACGAGCAATGGCCAGTTCACGTTTTCAACCAAACTGGCGAGCCAGGCGCAGTACAAGGTGACGGTGGAGACTCAGCCGACCGGCGAAACCTGCTCGGTTGCCAACGGCTCAGGCACGGTGGGAACGGCGAGTGTGACGAACGTCTCCGTCTCCTGCACGACAAACACGGGCGGCGGAGGCAGCGGAATCTGGCTTCCCTTTACTGCCACGCCGGTACCCGACACCACGGGCGGCCAGACCGGCCTGTTTGTCATCCCCTCGGGCAGCATCGCCGCGTCCACGGCGCCCGCTCCGCAATGGGTGAGCACGACAGCCGTGCAGTACCTCGCCGAGGACATTCAGTTCGCGTTTAACGGCGATTCGGTCACGACGTATCAGCCCACTCTGCTCGTCTACGCCGCGGCGGATTCCAACGGAAACACTCACATCTACGGCCTGAACCTGACCGCCACGTCCGCCGCGCCCGTCGCCGCGCAGATCAGCAATCTCTCCCTTCCCTCAACCCAGGTGATCTGCAGCGCGAAGGGGTTCCTGAACGAAGTCACCGATCCGACCTCGGGCTTCCTTGTGGTGGATGTCGGGCCGGTGAACGCGTGTGGAACCAACGACACATTCGAAGTCGTGCACTATGGGGACTCGTCGACCACGGCGCCCGTGACCGTGAGTCTCTCGTCCACCAGCCTCAACGAGATCTACAACAACTTCTCGCTGGTCGGCATGGTGGAGTTCGACTCGGCGAGCGGAGACGTGCTGTTGTACGCCGACGATACCTTTACCAGTCCCAAAACGCTGTTCACCGGCGTCACCTCCGGCGAGACCTACAGCAGCGGCACAAGCCGGTTCACGGGCGCCGGCTCGATCTTGTATAACGTCACGACCTCGAAGGGCTCAACCTTGTATCTGCTCGACTCCGCCGGAACCAGCACCCAGGTCTTCGCCGGAACCATCTCCACTCACGGCACCGACGACAACAATTTTTACTTCGTGACTTCGCCTGCGGGCCCTCCGGCGAATACGGCGGTCATTTACCAGGTACCGCTGGGTGGCGGGACTCCCCAGGAACTGTTCAGCCTGCTGCCCAATGTGCCGGACACGACGCCGACCATCGACCTCATTGGCAGCAACGACTCGGTCCTGATCTTCGGTGTTCCGAACGGCAGCGGGGCCAGCGCGAGTACAACGCTCTACAACATTCCGGTGGGCAAGACAACGTCCACGCCCACAACGATCGGGACGTACTCCGGCAGGGTGAGCGCGTTTCTCGGGCTTCCCGCTTCGGGTGGCGCCTCCGGTGACGCTCTGTTCGTCAGCAACGAGACGGGGACCACTTCGGCGAGCGGCATAAAGTACAGTTGGTCGAGTGTGGCGTGGCCGGCCGCCGGGCCATACACCGCAACGCTGAAGGACAATTCCGCGTATGCGGATTTGGGGCTGCTTTCCAGCACCTTTGGCGGAGTGGCCTGGCACGTGACAGGAATTACCGATACCAGCGGCGAATTCGGAGGAGGTACTCTCTACCAGACCGACATTGGAACCCTCGCCGACACCGCGGTGTCGACCACCGGCGGCGGCGACTACGTACTCCCAGGCGATTACGAACCCGAGGTCGACGGAGTATCGACCAGCGGCATTGCCGACGGCCAATTCATCTACGAAGGCGCTTCGCAGACGGGCAACCCGACCTTTGGCGTGGCGACGGACACCACAAAAGCGGCCCTGCTGCCACTCCAACTGACGAATACCGACGTGAAACCGCTGTTCTGATCCGGATTCGATCGCCATGGCTGTGCGCTGTTGCATGGCCGTGGCGATCGCCGTCGAACCGTGGTGACTTTACATCTCCGGTTCGGACGGCGCTGCCGTATTCAAGGCAGGAAAACTCCCGCTTTCATTGAGACCTCCATCGGTCCGGCGGCCGGGATCCACGATCAGCCAGAGTGCGCCGCCCACGGCGGCGAGCAGCGCGGCGACGGCGAATGCCGCATCCCATCCGAGGCGGTTTGCAATCCATGGAGTGAGCGACGCGGTGACAGCGCCGCCGATCTGGCAGACCATGTTCATCACTCCGGAGACCACTCCGGCGCGAGCGCCGGCGATATCGGCGCTGACCGCCCAGAAGGAGCTTTGCGAAAGATAGAGCGCACCGGCGCCGCCGGCGAGGATGAAGCTCGCCACGTAAGGTCCGCGCGCGTGCGACCCGATGACGAGGAAGGCGGCGGTGAGCAGGAATGAGAAGACCGCGATGCCGCAGCGGCCGGCGCGCAAACCGAAGCGCCTTGAGATCCAGTCACTCACGAACCCGCCGCCAAGGCAGCAGACCGTCATGGCCAGAAACGGAATCATCGAGACCAGGGCGTTGGACTTCAGATTCAGGCCTCGCGCCTGCGACATATAAATGAAGAACCAGCTAAAGAAGATCCAGGCCACGTATCCAAAGCTGAAATAGCTGAGCGAGAGAGCGATCACGTTGCGGTTGAACAGCGCGGCGCTCCATGAGAGTCGGGCCGGCGAACGAAGCGCGCCTTCGATCGAACGCGTGGACTGGATCAGCCCCAGCTCATCCGGCGAGACGAACGGGTGCTGCTCGGGCGTGTCGCGCGCCATGGCGTACCAGGCAAGTCCCACGAGTACGCCGAGAGCCGCGCAGAACCAGAACGAGGCGCGCCAGCCATCGTGGGCGATGATCCACGCCAGCACCGGAATGCTCAGTCCGGCGCCCGCGCCCACGCCGGCGAAGATCCAGCCGTTGGCGCGTCCGCGCTCGGCGACGGGAATCCACTGTGCGACGAACTGGTTCGAGGCAGGATAGACGACCGCTTCGCCGGCGCCGAGCGAAAAGCGAACGAGGATCAGCAACATGAGTGCATGGGCGAGGCGCGGCGCTGCGATCGTGGTCAGCGCCGTGAAAACTCCCCACCAGACGACGCCGGCGGCAAGCGTCCGTCGCGGACCGAAACGGCATGCGAGCCAGCCGCCGACGATCTGGAACGCAGCATAGCCCAGCAAAAACGCGCTGAAGATCCAGCCGAGATGAAGATTGTCGATGCCGAGCTCGCGCTGGATGGACGGCCCGGCGATCGAAACGTTGGTGCGGTCGAGAAACGCGACCGCACTGAGAACGAAGAGCCAGAGGACGAGGAAAGTCCGGATTTGGGAGCGGCGGACAGGGATCAATGCAATTTACCCTTGCAACGCTTTCGCGCATCCTGATTATCCCGCGGATCGTACGATGGATGGGGAGGCGTCCGCCAATGTTCACGCCGGTCGCGATCGGACACATTGTCAGCCCGTACAAAAGCACTTCGGAGATACCGAAAGGGCTGGGCGCAAAGCACGATGCCGAAGGCGTGCTGAAAATCCTGCCCGAATACGAGCCAGGCCTCGTCGATGTCGAGGGTTTTTCGCATCTCTTCGTGATCTGGATGTTCGATCGCTCGGAGGGATTCGATCTGACTGCGCGGCCGCCCTCCGACAGCCGCGCGCACGGCGTCTTTGCCACACGATCTCCCCGGCGGCCCAATCCCATCGGGCTCACCGTCGTCGAGATTCTGCGCCGCGAGAAGAACGAGATTCACGTTCGCGGCGTGGATATGCTCGACGGCACGCCGCTTCTCGATATCAAGCCGTACATGTCGACCATTCCGGCGGAAAGACTGCGCCGTGGATGGCTGGCGGAAGCCGAAGCGGCGAAGAAGTGAACGCATCCCAGGTCTCGGAATCGGGACCTCGGCCACCCGCGATTCTGGAACGACCGGTCGCCCGTAATTCAGTTCTTTCCGGCCACAAACACCGCCGTAGTCAGCGCGGGTACGGTCGCGCTTCCCTGCTGCGCGTTGAAGGTTGACTGCCGCGTGACGGGATCGCTCGAGTTCTGCTGGATGGGGTGCAGGTGGAGCGCAAGCCCCTGCAACTGGCTGTTGGTGAATGTGACCGGCGCGTTGGATGCGTTGAAGAAAACGACGATGTGCTGGTACGGGCCGTAGTCGCCGCCGTTGGCATCGAGTTTCATCACGATCAGTCCGGGAATCTGGCCGGGGCCGGTATTGAGGAACGTCAGATTGTTCTGGATCTCGGCCAGTGTCGCCATGCGGAACAATCCCGAACTGTAGCGAATCTGCAAAAGCTCCTGGAAAGCTGCCGCGCTGTAGGCGATGTTGGCCGGTTGCGGAGTGTACGCCGGATTGCTCAGCAGCGGAACCATGAGCGGCCAGTTGCCCTCATTCTGGCTGGCGATGGGCAGCCCGATGCCCCAGTTCGCCGTTTGCCCGCTCCAGTCGATCTTGTTGAACCAGTCGCCGGAGTCATAACTGTTGTTATCCATATCCTTGGAGCGCAACAGGTCATCGCCGCCCTGGTAGAACGGAATGCCCTCGCCCAGGGTCACCAGGCTCATGCCCATCACGTGTCTTCGCGCCCGTGTTGCGATGCTGTCGTTGAAGCTCGACTTCAACTGCACCTGATCGAAAAGATCCTGGTTGTCGTGAACCGAGGCGTAGTTGATCGCTTCGATCGGACTCTTCGTGTAACCCGTGGGCTGGCCGTTGTAATTGACTTCCGCTCCCGTCACGGTGGCGCCCGCGCTGTCGACGAAGGTGTAGTCGCGCAGGTTGCCGGTCAGGCCGACGTCGATCCAGTCCGAATACTGCAGCAACTGGCTCTGCTGCGCGCCGGAAGACAGCGTGCTGTTGGTGTAATCGCTGGGATCGGTAAACAGGCCCGTCACGAATCCCTGCACGCGCTCGTCTGTAAACGGGCTTCCGCCGTGAATGCCGTCGCGTATCCGGTCGTTGAATGTGCCTATGCCAAAGCCATAGAGGTTGATCTGCGAGGCGCTGGGACCGATCTGGTTATTGGCGGTGTCGCCGGAGTTGAAGCCTTCCCCATAGAGGTATATCTTCGATCCGTCGACTCCGTCCTTTTCCGGAGTAAGAGATTCCAGCGCGGCCTGAATATCCAGCATGTTATAGGTGAACATGTAACTCATGATGTCGAAGCGGAAGCCGTCGATCTTATACTGCTTGGCGTTGAGCACGAGCGTATCGATAATGAGCTTCTCCATCATGCGGTGCTCGGGCGCCGTATCCGGGCAGCATGAGCCGGTCTCGAGATTGCCGTCGCCGTCGAGCCGGTGATAATAACCGGGCGCCACCTCGTCGAGATTCGAATTCGGTCCCTCGCCGCTGGCGTTGGTGTGATTGAAGACCACGTCCTGGATCACGCGCAGGCCGGCGCGATGCAATCCTTCCACCATGGTGCGGTATTCGCGCGCCCGGTTGTCGGGATTGATGGCATAACTTCCTTCCGGCGTCATATAGTGTACCGGGTCATAACCCCAGTTATACGCGGGACTCGATTGCGTGGCCGTGACGGCGGCCTGCTGCTGCTCGCCGTCGGGTGGGTACTGCGACAGATTTCCGGGAAACAGCCAGGTGCTCTTGTCCTCATTCACGCTGGCGAAATGGAATGAAGGCAGGATATGAACGGCCCTGAGGCCGCTCTGGGCCAGAGTGCGCAGATGCCTCATGCCGTCGGTATCCTGATCGGCGAAGGCCTCGTACATGCCCTGGTCGCCGGCGGGAACGGTGGGATCGTCGATGCTGAAGTCGCGAAGGTGCAGCTCATAGATGCTCATGTCGCTGAAGCTTCTCAGCGGCGGCGAAACATCCTCGTCCCATCCGGCCGGCTTCGTCTCGTCCGACTCAAGATCCGTGATCCTGCTCTTGATTCCGTTCAGGGCGATATCAATCGAATATGGGTCGCTCGTCACGTTCGTATCGACGGCGCCGTCGGCGTTCACCCACACCTGCACGGAGTAGAGATAATACTTGTCTTTCCAGTTACGCGTGCCGCAGGCGACCCAGACGCCATTGTGCGCGTGCATGGCGAGAGTCGCCGCGGGCGATGTGTCGAATTCATGATCGAAGAGCTGGAGCGAGACGCTCTGCGCCGTAGGAGCCCACACCTTCAGCTTCACGTCGCAGTTGTCGTCGTCGCTCCAGTCGTGCCAGTCGCGATCGTCGAAATGACGGAAGACGACGCCGAGCTTGCCGGAATAGTAATAAAGGTCGTCGAGAACGCCGGCGATCTGCATGCCGGTTGCATATTGCAGCGAACCGCCGGAACCAATCGCCGAAAAGGCAAGCTGCCCCTTCAGCGCACTCTGCACAGCCGGCACTTGCTCGTCCGTGGGAAGTTCGAGCACCGTGTATCCGCTCAGTTGCGGATAGCGCAGCAATTCATCGGCGGTCAGGCTCCCGCCAACCGTCAGGGGAATGCTGGTTCCGCCGGTGATCCCTGTCGGAGTCACGGATAGCCCGCCGGTCGAGCTATATGTGATCGCATAAGTATCTCCGCTTTGGGCGAACTGCGGCTGGATGGCCACGCGCTGCCGGTCGAGCCAGTACGCCTGTTGCACGTTCAGCAGGGAATCGAGAATCTGGGTCGGCGAAGGCGTCGAGGTAAAGACGGTCGCATTGCCCGAGATCGCCCATGCCTGCGTATAGGTGCCGACGTTCAGATACATGTTCGGGCCGGGGTCTTTCACGCCCGTGGAGATGTTATGGATGATGAATCCGAGGTTCTGTGCGTTCGCAATCAGACTTATGTCGAAGTAGGCGCCGTAGGAGTCGGAATTCGTAACCGCGGTCAGGCCGTCGTTGTAGTCTCCGGTGTACTCCGCGGTATCGTCAAAGGCATAGACCGTCCAGTTGTTATAGTTGCCGTCGGGCCGGTAATAGTGGATGCGGGCATAGCCGGGCAGCAGGGCCGCCGGATTATTCACGTCGACGATACTCTTGTAAAGCTTGCCATAGCCCGTATATCCCCAGTATTCGAACCCTTCGGTGGAAGGATCGACGAACTCATTGGGACCGGGATCTTTCTCGTCCCCGCCGGGCGCGGTGGGATTGTGGATGATCAGGCCCAGATTCTGCGAATTTGCAATGACCCCGATGTCGAAATATGCGCCGTAGGTGTCGTAGTTGGTCGGAGCGACCAATCCGCTGTTGTAATCTCCGGTGTACTCGGTCGTGTCGTAGAAGGCATAGACGGTCCAGCCGCTGTAATTGCCGTCGGTGCGGTGATAGTGAACGCGAACGTAACCGGGCAATATCGCCGTCGGGTTGCCGGGATTGATAGCGGTGTTATACAGCTTGCCGATTCCCGAATAGGCCCAATACTCGATCCCCTGCGTCGCCGGGTCCACGAATTCGTTGGGCCCGGGATCCTTCTGGTCGCCGCCGGGCGCAGTGGGATTGTGGATGATGATGCCCACTTCCTGCGCCCCGGCCGTAATCCCGACATCGAAATACGCGCCATAACTGTCGGTGCCCGTAACCTGAACCGGGCCACCGGAGTAATTGCCGGTGTTTTCCGTGGTGTTATCGAAGGCGTAGACGGTCCAGCCGGAATAATTGCCGTCGGGCCGATGATAGTGAATGCGGATATCTCCCGACGGGATCGGCGGGTCGGACTGCGCGGACGCGACGGCGGAGACGGCAAAGCAGGCCAGAAGCGCGAAGATCTGAAAGACAGGGGCGGAAAACAGGCGGGCAGGGCGGGGCAGGCGTGGCATGATGAGCTCTCCTCGAAAAATGTGGGGGATCCGGTTCCAGCGCCTGCTCCATGGTCAGGCACTCGTTTTGAACGGCTGACTACAGCGGCGAACATCTTAGTCAGGAAAAATCGGACGTGTCAAGTTCACCACAGTCCCATCTGTCGAGGTTCGATCTCAATGAGGATTGAAGCCGGCCGCATTCTCACTGCCGCGCCGCCGCCCGCTGCTCGATCGGCTCCACGCGCACCTTGCTGATGCGGCGTCCGTCCATCTCGACGACGGTGAGGCGGCGGCCGTCGAAGTCGACATGCTCGCCGCCTCTGGGAATGCGGCCGAGGCGCATGAGCAGAAAGCCGGCGAGGGTCTCCACGCCGCCTTCGCGAGGCAGCCTCCATTGCGTCTGCATCTCCAGGTCGCGCAGGTTCACGCCGCCCTCGAGCAGCAGCGCGCCGGAGCCGGTGGTGAGCAGGGGCCGCGCCGGATCGTCGAACTCGTCTTCCAGTTCGCCGGTCAACTGCTCGATGGCGTCCTCGGCGGTGACCAGTCCGACGGTCGAACCGAATTCATCCACCGCAATCGCCATATGGCGGCGGCGCTGCTGGAACTCGCGGATGAGATCGAGAACGGTCTTGGTCTCGGGCACGACCAGAATGTCGTGCATGATCTGCCGAAGCCGGAGATCGACGAACGAGACCGCCGGACGGGGACGCGGCGCGAGCTCCCTCGCGGCGGAATCGGGGCTGGGAGTGCTTTCCTCGCCGGCCGACGCGCGGGACGCCTGGCGCTGGAAGAACATGAGCCGGGAGAGATCCTTGGAATAGATCACGCCGACGATGTGCTCGGGCCCGCGCGTTTCGTCGTAAACGGGCACGCGCGAATGCATGCGGTCGATGACCTGGGCGCTGGCTTCCTCAATGGGCATGTTGGAGGGCAGTGAGAAAATCTGCTGGCGCGGCGTCATGATCTCGCGAATGGGCACGTCGTCGAGCTCCACGGCGCGATGGATCAGCTTCTCCTGGAACTCGGGAAGCACGCCCATGCGCCGCGCGGCCGTGGCGATGAACTTCAGCTCCTCGGGCGAATGCACCTGGGCGCGATCGGTCATGGCGATATCGAAGCCGCTGAGCAGCAGCGCGGCCGAACCCTTGAGCAGGCGCACCGCCGGCCGCGCCAGCGTCATGAAGAGCTGCATGGGCGGCGCGACCGCCAGGGCAATCGCTTCGGCCCGGCGCAGGGCCAGCGACTTGGGCACCAGCTCGCCCACCACCACCTCGAAGTATGTGATGGCGGCAAATCCCAGGACCAGGGCGGCAAGCGCGATCAGATGCGAGAGCGCCACGGCATGAGGCAGGCGGCCGAGCCAGCCGAGCAGAATCGCGGCGGCCAGCGGTTCGCCGATCCAGCCGAGAGCCAGCGAGCAAAGTGTGACTCCCAGTTGAACGGCGGGCAAAAAGTCGTCCATCTCCTGCTGCAGCCGGCGCACGGCGCGCGCGCCCGGAATCGCATCGGCCAGCATCTGCTCAATGCGCGTTTCGCGGATGGAGACCAGCGCAAACTCGGCGGCCACAAAGAAGGCGTTGGCCAGAACCAGCAGCCCGACGGCGACAAGCTTGAGCAGCGAAAGCCCCTGCATCTGGCTGTGAGGATAGCATCTTGCGTCATCCCGGACCGGTTGCGAGCCAGAGGAGAAAGTGCCGCATGCAAACGTGATCCCACCCTTTCGTTCGACAGCGGCGCACGAAACGGTGGAGCACCGGGAGTTTGTTGAGTGCGATGCGATCCCGCCTTTTCGCCCGCGGCGTCGAAAAGGGTGGGGCAACCCGGTCCTGGACTCTCGCGTGCATCTCCGATCTTGCAACGCAATACGCACACGCTGAAGCGGCGAAGGGTGCGTCCATAACAGTGAGGGGATGGAACCAAATGACGCACGAGGACGTAAAGCCTTATAGCGGGTGACGGTAAAGCATCGTCTCCGTCTGAATCCTGGGGCGTTGCATCGATTTCTTTTTTCCCAGCCGCTTGAGGGCCGCGGCTCTCGTCAAGCCTTGGGAGGTAGTTCGTGGCTCCGTCGAAAAAGAACAGGCGCTTCTGGCTGTGGCTTGGGCTGGGGGTAATCGCAATCGTTGCGGCCGCGGGCGTTGCGCTGGCCCGCCTGGCCACGCGCGACCCCATCGATCCCAACCGTCTGGCCAAGGTCACGCGCGGCGATGTGATTCGCTCGGTGGTGGCGACGGGCCAGATCGAGCCGATCACCAAGGTCGAAGTGAAATCGAAAGCCTCGGGCATCGTGGAGAAGCTCTTCGTCGACATCAACAATCGCGTGACGAAAGGGCAGCCGCTGGCGCAGCTCGACCAGCAGGAGATTCTCGACCAGGTAGACGCGCAGAAGGCGCAACTGGCCGCGGCGCAGGCCAACGTTTCCACCTGCATCGCCAATATCGCCCAGGACAAGGTGAATGCCGCCGCGCCCGATCTGGCCATGTACAAGGCCACGCTCGAGCGCAACCAGGAGATGCAGAAGGAAGGCGTGGTGAGCCGGCAGGCGCTCGACGACGCCAATCGCGATTACCTGGCCGCACTGACCAAACGCGACGCCGCCAGGGCGCAGATCGGCGTGGACACGGCCAAGCTCGAACAAGCGCGAGCTCAGGTGCAGCAAAGCCAGGCCAGCCTGAAGCAGCTTGAAGAGCAGCTCAGCTACACCACCATTGTGGCGCCGATGGACGGCGTGATCCTGTCGCGCGACGTGGAGATCGGCGACGCGGTCAGCTCGATCCTCGTGCTGGGATCGACGGCGACTCTGGTGATGACCGAGGGCGACGTCAATCGGGTTTATGTGCAAGGCAAGGTGGACGAGGCCGACATCGCGCACGTCTATCTCGGACAGCCGGCGCGCATCAAGGTGGAAAGTTTTCGCGACCGCGTCTTTCAGGGCAAGGTAACCAAGATCGCTCCCATGGGCGTGGAGAAGGACAACGTCACCACCTTCGAGGTGCGCGTCTCCATCGACAATCCGGGCGGCGAGCTGAAGGCCAACATGACTGCGAATGCCGAGATCCTCATGGACGAGCACAACAACGTGCTGGCCGTGCCCGAAAACGCCGTGGTCTACGACACGCAGAAGAATGCCAGCGTCTTTGTCCCGGACAAGAGCAGGAAGGACGGCCAGCGCAAGATCGCTGTCACCGTCGGATTGTCCGACGGCTCGAAGACCGAGATCGACAGCGGGTTGAAGGAAGGCGAAACGGTAGTGCTGCAACAATAGGAACCTGGGGAACGAGGGGCCAAGGGACTGAGGAGCCGAGGATCAGGGGTCGGAGATCAACTGTATCGCAACATCCCTGTTCTCTGATCCCCGATCCCTGATCTCTGATCCCTGTGCCCGGTCCTGTTCGATTTTGGCCATTGGTGTTCGAAAGTGGACACAGCGGCCTTCGCATGGCATAGAGCCCTGGAACCAACCAGCCAGAAACAATTGGACTTTGGGTTGATCTTCACTTTGGCAACCGGGATGCAGCCTCGTAACAACGTTGCGAAATCTTCGACTTTCGAATCTCGTGCACGAAAACGCCATATCGGTTCCAGGGGCTACTACGAACTCTGAACCGGGAACTGTATTTCGAATCGAGGAACACTATGAAGCTTGTTTGCATTGCGGCGGCGGCATTGGCCATGGCGGCGCTTCCGGTTCTGGCCAGCGAGGCCACCTTCGAGCGCACGCTCTCGGTCAATGGAAAGGTTGAGCTCACGGTCAATACGGGCTCGGGAAGCATCCACCTCAGCAGGGGTTCAAGCAGCCAGGTACACATCGTGGGCAAGGTGCGGTCGGATTGGGGCGAGAGCGAGCAGCGCGTTCGCGAGATTGCGAATAATCCTCCCATCGAACAGACCGGGAACATCATCCGCATCGGTAACCACCACGACAATACTCTGAATCACGTGAGCATCGAATACGAGATCCAGGCGCCGGAAGACGCCTTTCTCGATGCCGGCTCCGGCTCCGGCGATGTGACCGATGACGGCGTGGGCGAGAACGCCAGGATCTCCACGGGCTCGGGCACGATTCACGCAACCGGGCTGCAAGGCGGCTTTACCGTGGGCACCGGCTCGGGCGACATCTACGCCGAAGGGTCGGGCGAAGGCGATGTCAAGGCGACGACCGGCTCCGGCACCATCGAGTTGAAGGGCCTGCATGGCGGTTTGCGCGCGGGCACAGGCTCCGGCGACATCAAGGTGAACGGAGCGCCGGCCGCGGACTGGAAGCTCGAAACCGGCTCCGGCAGCATTGAGATTTGGCCCGGAGACGCGGGCTTTACGCTCGACGCCTCAACCGGCTCCGGCACCGTGCACACCGACCAGGAGATGACGGTGCAAGGCTCGTTCGATCGCCATCACATCATGGGAAGAGTTCACGGCGGCGGGCCGACGGTCCGCATGGAAACCGGGTCGGGCGACATCAGCATTCACTAGCCTGGTTCGCGGGCGGCCGGATTGAGTGCCGGCCGCCGAACAGCGTTAACGGGAAGGGTTGATGCTGCGTCTTATGTTTGGGTTTGTTCCTCAGGCGAGGCCCGGGGTGGCTCCATGGGTGGGCCTCGCCTGCCTTTTTACCTTTCTGGTTGAACCCTTATACCATTCCTTTCACAATTTGGCATAGAGCTATTTCTCTTCGGGATTTTGCCGTTCGGATACGCTCTTTGCGTGGGCCGCGTCGAGCTCACGCCAGCCCGGATGGATGCCGGGAGCCGGGCTGGTTAAACCTCGATTTGCTGTCCGCTCTGTTCTTCATCCGGCTCACGCGCTTTCCCGGTTTTGTGTGGATGATCGCCGCCGGCTTCACGCTGCCGGCAACCGTAACGCGAAGCGCGGCGACCACGGCATGACGGTCACCGGCTCACGATCGCCACGCGGAAAAACGGCCGGTCTTTCTCGCCTGGATCCATCGTGAATTGCTCCGGGGATTTCGCCGGATCGTAGTCGCGCCACAACCAGATCATCGATTCGGGAAACTCCGCCGCGCCCTGCCCCGCGTTGTGCGTGCCTTTGCCGAAGCTGAAGTGAAAGTCGTACTCCTTCATCTTCAGCGCGTTGGCCATGCGCAGGTTGGCCAGCGGCCAGTCGCCGTACTTCGGGTTTTCGAGATCGTTGGATCCATCCTGCAGCCAGACGCGGATATTGCGATGCGCCTCGCGCAGGATCTTGTCGGGATAATCCTGGCCACCGTCGGCATTGGCCGGATTCTCCTTCCATTGAATGCTGGCATAGCTGCCGATCCAGCTCAGCACGCGGCTGAACTCGTCGGGCATCTGCCATGCCGCGTTGAAGCTGCAGATGCCGCCCGACGATAGTCCGGTAATGGCGTGGCTGTATGCATCCTTGCGCAGGTTGTATCTGGCGCCGACTTCGGCGAGCACCTCGTCGCGCAGAAAATGCACGTAGCGGTCGCTCACCGTGTCGTAGAGCGTGCTGCGCATCGAATCTTTCAGCGTGCGATCCCACTTCTGGCTGAATGCATTGACGAAGTTGAAGGTCGGCGTGCCGGGTGACCCTTCGATATCGCCGGGGTTGATGAAAACGCAGATCATCACCGGAATCTTTTTCTGCGCGACGAGATTGTCGATGGCGTCGAGCACCGGAATGTTGCCGTTGCGGTCGATGTACCCTCCGCCGTCCTGAAAGACCATGAGCGCAGCCGGCGTTTTGGGATCGTACTGCGCGGGCACATAGATCCAGTACTCGCTCTTCATGCCGTCGTAGATTCTGCTCGTATGGATCAGCTTCTCCGAGAGCGTTCCGGCCGGGACGCCGGGCTGCGGATACGAGAGTGGCCCATAGGCCGGCAGATCCAGCGCGCCGCCGAATTTCGCGCCGTTCACCAGGTAGTGAAACTGGTGAAGCCGGGCGACGGGCTCGATGTGCGCGGCGACGTACCAGAGACTGGAGCCGGCGATCGGCTGCATCGCCGGCCCGGCAGCATCGTCAAGCATCAGCGTGGGCGCGCTCGACGCTTCGACCGCAAAGAAGAAGTCGGGCCCGCGGCCGGCCCAGGCCGTGCCGTCCTTGAGCCTGGCCGCGTCGAATGTGGCTTCGATGGCGGATGGGAGTTGCGGGCTGTGTGATTGGGCGAGTGCGATGAGTTGCGGTGCGGTGAGCTTTTCTGCGGCTTGCGCCTCGGGAGCCGCGCCCCGAGCGGCGAGCGAAAGAGCGAACCCGGCCATCAGCAGTTTCCTCATGCGGGAATGGTATACGACAAAGCAAGTCTCCTGGCTGCGCCCTGCGCCGATGGAGCGTACACATGGAGGAGATCGATGCCCGCCATCAAGGTCGGAGTTCGTGAGTTTCGGGAACAGTTTGCACGATACCTTGAATCCGATACGCCTGTCGCTGTAACTCGCCGCGGCGAAACGATCGGTGTCTATGTTCCCACGCCGCGAAGGCAGATCAGGTCCGCTGACTTCGCGGAATTGAAAGCTGCCGCCGACCGGCTGGCTGCGGCGCTATGGCAAAACCAGAGATGCTGTATACCGAAGCCAAGGCAATCAAGTCGCCGCGACCCCTGGGAGCGGCGACCCTGCAAAACAGAAAACAGGCCATATCTTCTCTGGTTTTGCCGTAGCCGACGTCAATGAGGAAGAGATCGTCGCGGATTTCAGGAAGTGGCGTCAGGCAAGAAGAAGAGCCGGGCATTGACATGCTTGTTCTCGACGCCAACATCCTGATTCGAGCCGTACTGGGCCAGCGCGTCGCCGATCTGCTCGGGAACTATTCGGCCCGCGGCGTCAGATTCCATTCGCCGTCGGCCTGCTTCGCCGAAGCCGCGGATTATTTGCCTTCGTTGTTGGAAAGAAAGGGCAGGTTCGACGCTCGTGTCGACTCCGCGCTGGGACTCCTCCAGCGTTTTGTGCACCCGGTCAATCCGGAATCGTATGCGCTCTTCGAGTCCGAAGCCAGGAGGCGTTTACATCGACGTGATGAAGGCGATTGGCTGGTGCTGGCGCTTGCGCCGGCCATGAATTGTCCCATCTGGACCGAAGACATGGACTTCTTCGGAACCGGTGCGTCCATTTGGACGACCAGTCGCACTGAAATCTTTTTGAAGGCAGGCGCGCGTTCTTCCGTGAGCGAAGGTGAAGAGTAGAACCAGCGTAGCCTCGTCATCGGATGAAGTAGAACGGGTCCGGATATTTTACCGAGTATTCCGCTTCGGGATCGCCGCGAAGATCGCTCCATTGGTCGCCGACATTGAGAACGATCCTGTATCCCCCGGCAACGATTCTGGCGCGCCCGGCGGATTTGTAAGCCAGCGCGGTCGCTTTCGCCTCTTCAGGCTGGCGAAGGATCAGTTGCTTCCAGTCGTGAAAGCCCGCACCGCGCAGGTCCTGCTCCGTGGCGGCTCGCTGCGCTTCCGGACGGCCGGTGAGAAAGAACACGTCTACGCCCAGGCGGCGCGCCTCGTTATAGAGCCTCAGCGTTCCGGGAATGGCCGGCGCCCGGGCCGAGTTCACCCATGCGTTGAACACATCGGCGTTGTAGGCGAAATCCGCCGCAGCCATCTCCTCGTAGTTGGAAAGCGTCGTCTCGTCGATGTCGAGCACCAGCGCCAGCTTTTCCTGAGCCTGGCGGCGGGCCGCCCGGCGGCGCAGATACTGGATCGCGCGATCGGCCTGCAGGTCGAGATCCCTGGCATAACAGCCGCACGTGCAGGTGCAGTCGTGATACTGCCGGAGGCGTGCCTTTTCGGCATCGAGATTGGGAATGCGCTCCGACGGCGCGACCGGGCTGAAAGCACCCGCAGCCGCCGCCTGAGGCGCGGATGCGGACGGCTGCGCCGCAAGGAAGACGGGCGGGAAGACGATGGAGAGAGCCGCAATGAAGCGTGGGTTTCCAAGTCGCATGGAGCCAGCTTCGCACGCCGCACCGTTCCTCGCGCAACGTACACTGAATACATGCTCCGCGTCTTCCGCCCCATCCCCGTCGAATCGCTCCGGCTGCTGGTCTTCGATCTCGACGGCACGCTGATCGACTCGGCCCAGGACCTGTGCAACAGCGTGAACGCCATGCTGGAGCACTGCAGGTTGCCGCCGCTCGAGGACAGGCAGATTGCCGGCTACATCGGCGACGGCGTGCTGATGCTGGTGAAGCGCGCGCTGGCAGCGGAGAACGGACTCGACGCCGATGAGAAACTCCTCAACGAGGCCTACGAGTTTTTCTTGAGCTATTACCGCGAGCACAAGCTCGATTTCACCTATGCCTACGCCGGCGTAATCGACGCGCTCAAGGTCATCGGCTCCGCGCCGGACGGACAAAGGCGCTCAATGGCCGTGCTGACCAACAAGCCGGTGCGGCCCGCGCGAGCCATCTGCGAGGCGCTGGGGCTGGCGCCCTATTTCATGAGCATTTACGGCGGCAACAGCTTTGCCACCAAGAAGCCCGACCCGCAGGGCATGCTCGCGATCATGGCCGAGGCGGGCGCAAGGCCCGGGGAGACTGTGCTGATCGGCGACAGCCAGGTGGATGTGCTGACGGCGCGCAATGCCGGCGCATGGTCGATCGGCTGCACCTTCGGGCTCGCGCCGCTGACCCTCGAGGAGATGCAGCCGGACATTCTGGCCGACTCGCCGAAGGACTGGACAGAAATATTTTCAAATGAGAAAATCGACGCAAGCCGGTAGCGAGTTGCCGGCCGGACAAAGACAGCTTGCGCCAGCCGGATGAGCGCACACGAGCGCCGCCGGCGCAAGCCGCGTCAAGTCCGTAGACAGAACCTCCCTCCTTCGGCATCCGTAGAGGCCACGGGTGCCACAAGCAATCTTTCGAGTAGCGGCAAACTGGGATATCGACCCACGCACGTTTGACCGGGCTCAACTTGTGCCCTGGAGATCCACCGGATGCGTTCTTTTGCTCTAGTCGCGGTTTTGGTAACGTTTTCTTCCGCAATCGCCCTCGCCTGCAAAACAGCCACTCCTCCCGCGCCTGCCGCGGCTCCCGCGATACGGGGCGTGGTCGCCGATCCCACCGGCGCAATCGTGCCCGGAGCGGAAGTGGACCTCGTCGATCCCACGGGCGCCGTCGCCTCCACCAACCATTCCGATGGCGAAGGAAACTTCAGCGTCAGCGCGCCCCACGCGGGCAGTTACACGCTGGTCGTTTCCGGGCCGGGATTCAGGACGGTGAGCACGCCGCTGACGATCGCGCCTCCGGCCGCCTCGAAGATCGCCGTGCCCGCTGCCACCGCATTGGCCAGGCCGTTGCACATCGTGCTGCCGATCGCCGCAATGGCGACCCAGGTCAACGTCAACGCCGAGACGAGCGAAGACCTCACGGCGCCGGAAGCGAACCGCGACTCCTCCGTGCTCACCGCGACCGACCTGAAGCAACTGCCCATCTTCGACAACGACTATCAGACGGCGATGAGCGCGTTTATCGACGAGAACGTGACCGCGACCGGCGGCACGGGATTGCTCGTCGACGGAGTCGAAGCCAACCGCGTAACGGTTTCGGCGTCGGCCGTGCAGGAGGTCCGCATCAACCAGGATCCCTACTCGGCGCAGTATTACTGGCCGGGGCGCGGGCAGATGGAGATCGTCACCAAATCGGCGGCCGACCACTATCACGGCCAGTTCAACTTCTTTTTTCGCGATTCGGCGCTGAACGCGCAGAACGCATTGGCGCCCTCCAAGCCCTTCGAACAGCGGCGAATTTATGAGGGCCACGTGACCGGGCCGATTCCGCACGCCGCGAAGAGCAGTTTCCTCGCCAGCTTCGACCGCGCGGAAGAGGATCTGAATTCGGTGGTCGACGCCTTCGTCGAGCCCACGCCGCGGAACCCGACCGGCGCCCTGGACGCCAACGTCGCCTCGCCCAATCGCGACACCGAGTTCAGCCTTCGCGCCGCGCACCAGTTCAACGCAAGCTCGGCCTACGCCGAGTACAGCTACCAGGACTGGACGGGTGAGAACCAGGGCGTGGGCGGGCAAACACTCGCTTCGGCCGGATACAACAACCAGTACCGCGAAGACGATGCAAAGCTTCACATCGACACAACGCTTTCACCCGAGATGCTGAACCAGCTTTCGCTCGTCGGCGAGCACGATTTCAGCCGCAACAGCGACGTGGCCGAAGCTCCCCTCATCGACGTGAGCGGATACTTCACCGGCGGCTCGGCGCAGACCGACAGCCTGGCTGCCGAATACAACTTCAGGCTTTACGACATGGTCAGCCGGCAGCACGGACGCCACTACATGAAGTTCGGCTTCAACGTGCCTCATCTGAACCGCCGCGCCTTCGACGACAACACGAACGCTCTGGGCACGTACACCTTCGGACCCACGCTGGCGGCCGACGGAGTGACCGTGTTGACCTCGGCGCTGGCCAACTACGAAGCCGACCATCCCTCCGGCTACTCGCTCAACTCCGGCGACACCCGCTTTATCTACCACCAGCAGGAGATGGGCGCCTTTGTGCAGGACCAGTACAAGGTGAGCCCGCGCTTTTCCATCACTCCCGGCCTGCGCTACGACTGGCAGAACTTTCTCGCCGACCGCCGGCTGGGATTCTCGCCGCGCGTCTCGTTTGCGTGGGTGCTCGATCAGGATTCGAAGCTGATCGTGCGCGGCGGTGGCGGCCTCTATTACGACCGATTCGGCTCCGGGCCGCTGCTCGATCTGGTGCGCTACCAGAATGCGCGCCGCCGCTCCGTCACTCTCTCGCTCAACCCAACCGCCCAGCCCGCCTCCGGCTGCGTGCCCATCTCCGGGTGTTTCAACGTCGCCGCCGCGCCGCCTTCGCTGGCCGAGCTCGCGCCGAACGCCAAAATCCCCTACCAGGAACAATACGGCCTGTCGATCGAGCGGCAACTGGGCGAAAAGGCCACCGGCGTCGTCACCGTCTATTCGGTGCGCGGCATCGACAGCTTCCGCTCGGTCGACATCAACGCGCCCACGCCGGAGTCGGATTACACCGTCCGGCCCAATCCGGCCTTCGGCCGCATCCGCCAGATGCAGCCGGCGGGCTTCTTCGAAGGCAACGCCCTCGACGTTACGTACCGCGGCGAATTCAACAGGTACTTTACCGGCTTCGGCCGCTACACCTGGTCGCATTACGAATCCAACACCGGCGGCATCGGCTGGTTCCCGCAGAACCAGTACGCGCCCAACGACGAGTGGTCGAACTCGAACTTCGACCGCCGTCAGCGGCTGAGCATGTACGCCATGGTCAATCCCAAAAGCATCTTCAACCTGGGCGCGGGGATCTTCGCGCGATCGGGAACGCCGTGGACGGTGCTGACCGGCACGGACGCCTACGGCGACGAGCTCTTCAATACGCGGCCGGACGGCGTGGGCCGCAACAGCGAGAATCTGCCCTCCTACGTCGATCTCGATCTGCGCTGGGGTCACGATTTCCACGTCACTCCCAGCAAGGACGAAGAGGCGCCGCGGCTGGGCTTCTCCGCGGGAGCGTTCAACGTGCTCAATCACGTCAACGGCGCCAGCGTCGACCAGGTTGAAACCTCGAGCGCCTTTGGGGACGTGACGGCCGTGGCGCCGGCGCGGCGGCTGCAACTGGGCATGCGCTTCGAGTTCTGAGGCTAGCGTCAGCGCACGACTGGTAGGTCAGGGCTTTAGAGTGTGCGTGAGAACTCCCTTCAGCATGTTTTCGGTGCACGAGTCGGAGGGAGCAGCGGCCTTTAGGCTGCTGAATTCAGCGAAGACATCGAGGTGGCTTTAGCCGCGGGCCTTTTGAGACCGACCGTATGGCCTTGGGCTCGAGTTCTCACGCAGACACCTTAGCCCTGACTGCCGAAGACGCGGCGAAATCAACGCGCGCTTCATCGGCTGCGGAGATTCTCGCTCCACAAGGACAAGTGTCAGGGCACGACTTGCCCAACGAGCCCTTTATTTGTGAATTCGGGGCGGGCTTCGGGCGAGCATTTCCGGAACTCCTCGGAACTTTCAGCCTCGCCGAAGCGTAAGCTGATCCAGGAGAGGCGCCTCTCATGATTCAGCGAACGGTCTTCGCCGGTCTGCTGGCTGCCGCGATCGCGGTTGCTGCCGCGCCCGCGCGCGCCGACAACGACGCGGTCCACTTCGGTTCCAACATCAACGTGCCGGCCGATATGGCGGTGCACGATGCCGTCTGCTTCTTCTGCAGCGTGAATGTCCAGGGAAAAGTCAACGGCGACGTGGTCGCATTCTTCGGGCATGTGCACATCGCCGGCGCAGCCAACCACGATGTGGTCAGCTTCTTCGGCGGAGTCAGCGCCGATGACGGAGCCTCCATCGGGCAGGACCTGGTGAGCCTCTTCGGCGGCGTGCGCCTGGGCGAAAATGCCTCGGTGGGCCATGACATGGTGGTGCTGGTCGGGGGCGCGCAGATCGCCAACTCGGCGATTGTGGGTCACGACAGGGTCGTACAGCCCGGCTGGATCCTCGACTTCCCGCTGATTCTGCTGATTGTGCTCTTTATCGTCGTTGTCTTCGAGCTGCGAGCCTGGCGCCGGCGGCAGTTTCTGCGCAGCTACCCCTTTCCGCCGCCGCGCTTCTGAGAACCAAAGTAAGCTGATGCAATGAACGAACCGCGTGATGCGCGCGGGTCGGATGCATGGCCGGTCGACGCAACGGGAGCCTTGCGTCCGCTGCGCATCGTGATCCCGGGTGGCAGCGGCCAGGTGGGCGGTGTGCTGGCGCGCTACTTTCTGGAGCGCGGGCACCACGTCACGGTGCTGACGCGGGGGCCGTACACCGCGCCATGGCAAACCGTGCACTGGGACGGCGAGCAGATCGGCGAGTGGACCGGGCATCTTGAAGGCGCCGATGTCTGCATCCATCTCGCCGGGCGCAGCGTCAACTGCCGCTACACGGCGGCAAACCGGCGCGAGATCTACGAATCCCGAGTCCGTTCCACGCGCCTGTTGGGCCGCGTGATCGGCGCGCTCGCCGATCCGCCGAAGATGTGGCTGAATGCCTCGACAGCGACGATCTATCGCCATGCGCTTGACCGGCCGATGGACGAAGCGACCGGCGAAATCGGCGGCGATGAGCCCGGCGCGCCGAAGACGTGGAATTTTTCCATTCGCGTGGCAAAAGACTGGGAAGCGGCATTTTTCGGCGCGCACACTCCGCGCACGCGCAAGGTGGCCATGCGCACCGCCATCACCTTCAGCCCGATTCCGGGCAATGCCTTTGCGGTGCTGGTGAACCTTGTGCGCGCCGGCTTCGGCGGCACGCAGGGCAATGGCCGCCAGTTCGTCTCCTGGATCCACGAGCTCGACTTTGCGCGTGCGGTGGAGTTTCTTGTTGCACGCGAAGATCTCGACGGAGCGATCAATATCGCCTCGCCCAATCCCCTGCCCAACCGCGAGTTCATGGCCCTGCTGCGCGATGCCTGTGGCATGCCCAACGGACTGCCTGCGCCCGCAATCCTCATCGGAATCGGCGCGTTCTTTCTGCGCACCGAACCGGAGCTGGCGCTCAAGAGCCGCCGCGTGGTGCCGGGGCGGCTGCTCCAGGCCGGTTTCCGGTTCGAGTTTCCCGATTGGGCTGAAGCCGCCGAAGACCTGGTGCGGCGATGGCGGCACAGGAACGATTGAAGCTTGTTCGACGGGATTTCGAACTCGCGGTCGATGCAGACCCGGTTGCTCGACCCTTCTCGTCCGATGTTGGCGAACGAGCGGGATCGCGGCGCCTTGCAGCCCTACGGCCTTTCTTCCTGCAATTCCCCGGTATCGTCGATCGGCAACGCCATCCGTCCCGGCCCCACGATGCCGTACTTCACGTCGAGAAACTCCCGCAGTTCCTCGGAGAGCAGCGCGGCCAGCTCCTGCCACGTGAGCGTTTTCAGGCGCACGCGCAGCGCGGCGCTTCTTACGGCAGCCATCACCAGGAACCACGCCTCGCGCAGATCCGGCCGGCGTTCGTCGAGAATCACGCAGAAGCTCGCGCCGGCAGCGTGCGCCGCCAGCACGTTGCGAATAAGCTGATAGCTCGCGTAGCCGCGGACGACGTCGGCGATCAGCGGCCTCACCGCAGCATCGAACAAGGTCGTCTCCACCGGCTCTTCGTATTCCTGCGAATAGTCTTCGGGAAACTCGGTCGCTTCCCTGCGCCGGCTCACCACGATCTCTTCCCGCGGCAACAGCTCCCGATCGAAGACCTCGTCGAAGTCGCGGTACAGCTCGACGACCTCGGCAAAGCACGATTGAAAATCGCCTTCGGTGAGTTTGGCTTCGACCAGCAGCGAGCCCAGGCGCAGATCCACTTCCGTGCGGTCGAAGGCGCCATTTTTCAGCGGCACGCGCGCTTTCCAGCCGAAAACGGGCGTTGCAGCCGCGTCCACGCCCAGCGCATCCTGAACGGCGCGCGACTCGACCACCCCCGGCGCGCAGAAGATGTTCATCAGCAGCGCATCGGAACTCATGGAGGAGTCCAGCTCACGCCAGCGCCGCGCAGGGTCGCCGGCGAAGCGCGGCAGCGAGCGGGCTGCCTGCGCATGCACCTTGTCGAAGCGCCGCGCCCACTCCTGCCGCGCCAGAATCGAGTCATAGGCGGGACCGAAGAAATTGCCGTGGCGGCCATTCTCCGGTGCATACACGATCACCGGCGGGTTGCCGTAGCTCTCCACATGCGTTCGCCCGCGCGCGTAAGCGCGATTGCGCACAGTCAACTCGCG
>JASHQQ010000175.1 GCA_030039035.1 Acidobacteriaceae bacterium
GGTGCTCAGAACGTGGCCAATCACGAGGAGCACATCATCTGATCGCGATACTTCCCGCGACGCGCTCATTGCACCGGTCGGTGAACCACGGTCGTCGACGATCGTGATCTCTACCGGAACATTTCCGATCCTCGGTGCCAAGGACTCGTACCTAGTTTCAAACCCACGGAAGATACGCTGCGTCTCACGGTCGGTAAGCGAACCCACGAGGTAGATCTTGTACGACTTTGGCCCCACCCACCAGTCTTTGAATTGGTCTTCAATCGCTATTCCCGCTACGATCAAGACCAGTGGGATGAGCACTTTCTGCCAGATCAAAGGTCTGTGCGAATTGAGCCAAGCCCACCAAGAGGAAAAGGTACTCATCTTTCTGCTTTCCTTTCGGCTAGACATGTTAGATGGAGAAGTACTCATTGCGCAACAGAATTTCTCGATCAGGTAGGTGCGTCTCTCCTGGGGTGCCGGTATTTGGTCTGCTCCCTGGTCGCCTTCTCTTGAGGACAGCATCGCTATCCCGTCGATAAGAGGGCCTCAAAAATCAATGACTTACCTGGAGAGTTACACCACCCATAGGACTGAAACTGAAGGCAGGCGATCTCTATTCAGCGGAGCTTCCATTTTAGGATCGAGCTTGGTGCAATAAAGTTCATCTCTCGCCGCTGCCGGCTACAGGGACTGCGGCGTTGAACTTTGGATTGAGCGAAACCCCGCGCCTACGCGAGCAATTCGTGGATCACGTTGCCGGCGAGATCGGTGAGGCGGAAATCGCGGCCGCTGTAGTGGTACGTCAGCTTCGTGTGGTCGATGCCGAGCTGATAAAGAATCGTCGCGTGAACGTCGTGCACGTGCACGGGATTCTCGATTGCCTTCCAGCCGAAGTCGTCCGTGGCGCCGTAGGTGAATCCCTGCTTGAAGCCGCCGCCGGCGAGCCACATGGTAAAGCCATGCGGGTTGTGGTCGCGGCCGTTGTGCGTCTGCCCGCCCATGAAGCCGCTGCCGATTTCGACCACCGGCGTGCGTCCGAACTCCGATCCGGCCACGATGATGGTTTCGTCGAAGAGGCCACGCGATTTCAGGTCTTTGATCAACGCGGCGAAGGGCTGGTCCGAATCATGCGCCGTCTTGCGGTGCATCTCGATGTCGAAGTGGTGATCCCAGGGATCGCCCTTGGCGTAGTAGACCTGCACCATGCGCACGCCCCGCTCGACCAGGCGCGCCGCCATCAGGCATCCGCGCGCCGTGCTGCCCTCGCCGTATAGCTTCAGCGTCGCATCGGATTCCTTGCGCACGTCGAAGACATCGGGCGCCTCGGTCTGCATGCGGTATGCGGTTTCCATGGCGCCGATCGTGGCTTCGAGCTGCGGGTCGTGGGCGTTGCCGGCCGTGGAATTCATGTTGAGATCGTCGAGCTGCTTGACGAGATCAAGTTCCTTGCGCTGCTGCGCAAGATCGAAGCGGTCGTTGTGAATATTGGCAATCAGCTTCTGCGGATCGAAACCGGTCTTCGAGACCGCGTCCGAAACATAGGTACCCTGAAAGACCGGCGAGAGAAACGCCGAGGACCAAAGCGGCGGGCCGACAGTGGTCGGCACATCGGGACACAAGACGACGAAGCCGGGAAGGTTCCTGTTCCCGGTGCCGAGACCATAGGTGACCCAGGAGCCCATGGAAGGCCGCCCGGCGAAGTTCGCGCCGGTATTCATCATTTCAAGCGCCGGTTCGTGATTGGGAATCTCGGTGTAGACGGATTTGACGATGCACATGTCGTCGACGCATTCGCCGAGATAGGGAAAGATTTCGCTGACTTCGACGCCACTCTTGCCGAACTTCTTGAACTGGAAAGGCGACTTCATCAGGTTGCCGGTTTTGCGCTCGTGCTGCAGGTCGCCGCCGGGCATGGGCTGGCCGTTGTATTTTTCGAGAGCCGGCTTGTAGTCGAAGCTGTCGACGTGCGAGAGTCCGCCATTCATGAAGAGAAAGATGACATGCTTCGCCTTCGGCTTCTCGGTGTGCATCCACGGCGCGCGGTCCTTGGTGGCATCGGCCCGGGCCAGCGAGTTGCCGACGAGGCTGGCGAGGCTGAGATAGCCGAATCCGCAACCCATGGTGCGCAGAGCGTCGCGGCGGGTGATGGGTCGAGCTGCCGGCCGGTGAGTCATCTTCGTTTCTCCTCGAGCGGCGGGGGCGCCGCTGCGGTTTACATCAGTTGACAAACTGGAACTCGTTGGAGCTGAGAAGCGCGCGCGCATACTCGCTCCACGCGGTCACGGGCTTGCCTTCGACCGTGTAGCCGGGCTTTTCCGGCGTCGTACCGATGAACTTCATTCCCAACTGCAGTTCCTCGGCTGTGGGCTTGCGCTGAAAGAGGTATTCATAGGCCGTGTCAATTCGCACTGCATCGCTCGGCTCCTTCTCCACTCGCTCGGCCAGCACGCCTGCCTGCTTGTAAACAAACGGACTGTTCATGAAGTAGAGCTGCTGCAGCGGCACGTTGCTCGAAAAACGCTGCTCGGCAGTGAAGCTGGGATTGGGAAAGTCGAAGACCATCAGATAATTGTTCAGACGGAAGCGGCTGACCTTGCAGAATACAGTTCGCTGCACGTTGTCGGGCGAAAAGTCCTGCGAGGGGCCCGACGTATCTTTCAGGTCGAGATCGCCGGCGGCGAAGAGCATGCTGTCGCGCAGCTCTTCGGCATCGAGCCGCTGGCGATTGAAGTGCGAATAGAGACGGTTGGCGCCGTCCTTGTCGTGAGCCTCGGGCGACTCCTCCACACTTTCGCGATAGACGGCGGAAAGCAGAGTTTCGCGCTGAAGCCACTTGATCGAGCGGCCGTGAGCGACGAACTCCGAAGACAGATACTCGAGCAACTCCGGATTCGACGGCTTGTCGCCCATCACGCCGAAGTTGTCCGGCGTGTTCACGATGCCCGTGCCGAAGTGCCACTTCCAGATGCGATTCACGATGACGCGCGCCGCAATGGGGTGGTTGGCAATGTCGTTGGCGAACTGGAGCCGGCCGCTGCCCTGCGAATACGGCTTTTCACCGGGAAGTGACAGTACCGTGAGAAATTCGCGTGGCACCGGATCGCCGAGCGCATGCGGATTGCCACGGATGTTCAGCTTGACATCGACCGGTTTGGCCTTGTCGGCCATGCCATTCACATAAGGATACGGCGTCTCCTTGAGCTCCTTGTCGAGCTCGTCGATGCGTTTCTGCTGCGCTTCGATATAGGCCTGCCACTGCGGGCCGAGCCGGCGCGTGAGACTCCAGCCGGTGAAGTACATCACGCCGGGCTTGAACTTTTCCTCTTCATCGCCGGACTGCGTGACGAACAACTCCTGGTAGAGCTTGGCTTCGTCGGTGGGCAGCGCCTTCAGTTCCAGCTCGCAGCCCGGGCAGAACTGGTCGAAAGTCTCGAACTCACCCGGTTTGGCGTCGCGAAGATGGTGTTTGGGCACGTCGTTCTTGGCGCGGATGATGTCGTTCTGCTCTTCGATCTCCGCAGCCCCGGCGCGCACGCGCAGCACGAGCCTCTGAAAAGCATCGGCGAGCACGCGGGCCTGGTCTTCGTTCGACTCGGTCGAAGAGACCATCGCCTTCCAGTCACTCAAATAAGGATAGGCGTGATCTTTCGGCAGATAATCAACCCAGCGCTGGAGCACTTCGGGATCGAGGTGCTTCTTCGACGAGACTTCATCAACGGTCTTCTTCGGCTTGCCCAGAACATTCCATGCCGCAACCATGTAGTCCGAGGTCTGGATGGAGAGCGCATCGGCAAGCTGCTTGCTGAGATTGTCGGTGTAGTCGTCGAGGTTGGCGCGCAGCCTGGCGTCTTCAAGATCCATCTGGTCGTATGCCGTGGCGGCGGCCGGCGAGACGACGGGATACTCCTCATACGTCGAGCTGGCGAAGATGCCGACGATCGAGTAGTAGTCCTTCTGCGCAATCGGATCGTATTTATGGTTGTGGCAGCGAGCGCAAGCCACGGTGAGGCCGAGCAGCCCACGCGTCACCGCATCCACGCGCTCGTTGCGTTCGTCGGCGCGGCCCTGCACAGGCTCGGCCTGGTCCCACACCCACGGACCGGCGCCGAGATAGGTGGTAGCGACGAGATTGTCGTCACGGTCGGCCTGCGACTTCCAGGGCAGCTTGTCGCCGGCGAGCTGCATGACCAGGAAGCGGTCGTAGGGCAGATCGCTGTTGAACGACTTGATCACCCAATCGCGATAGCGATATGCGCCCTGAAAGGGCATGTAGCCGCGCCGCTTGGGATCGAGACCGCGCACATCGTCTTCGGAATATCGGGCCACGTCGAGCCAGTGGCGCCCCCATCGCTCGCCGTAACGCGGCGAAGCGAGCAAGCGATCGACCACTTTCTCCCACGCGTTGGCGGATTTATCGTTGACGAACGCTTCGACTTCCGGTTGCGTGGGCGGCAGCCCGGTGAGATCGAAGGTGACGCGACGAATCAGGGTCCGGCGATCGGCTTCGGGAGCGGGTGTCAAGCCGGCGGAGTGCAGGCCATCAAGGATGAAGCGATCGATGGGGGTGCGCGGCCAGTTCTTGTAGCGGGCATTGGCGACCGGCGGCGGAACAACCGATTTGAGCGGCTGGAACGACCAGAACTCGCGCTGCTTTTCGGTAATGCTTCCGGTTTTCGCAGTCGTTGAAGCGATCGCGGCCGATGCGGATGGCCAAGGCGCGCCCATTTTCACCCACTGCACGAGCGTGGCGATCTGGTCGTCCTTCAGATGCCCGCCCTTCGGCATCTTCAGGTCGCCGGTCTGGCGCACGGCCTGAATGAGCAGGCTCTTGTCGGGATCGCCGGGAACGACCGGAGCGCCGCGGCCGCCGCCTTTCTCGAGGGCTTCTTTCGAATCCAGGCGCAGCCCGCCGGAGGCCATGTCGGTGTGGCATCCATAGCAGTTGTCGGCGAGGATGGGACGGACCTTGTTTTCGAAAAAATCTGTGTCGGGAGGGAGTGCGGCCGATTTCAGGCTCGCAGAAGGCGAACTCGTCGATGAGGAAGATTCGATGCGGGCCCCGGCCGGCGCGGGATTCAAGGCTGCAGCAGCCGCATCGGGAGCGGGCTCGGCTCCCATCGCACCGGCCTTGACCCACGCCACGAGATCGGCGACGTCGGTATCCCTAAGCGGCTGCATGGGCGGCATCTTCAGATCGCCGGCGCGGCGAATGGCCTGAATGAGCAGGCTCTTGTCGGGATCGCCGGGAACAATGACCACGCCGTCGTTGCCGCCTTTAAGGAGCGCGGCGTAGGAATCGACGCGGAATCCGCCGCTGGCAGCCGCGCCGTGGCACACCAGGCAGTTGTCTCTGAGGATTCCCGCGACACGTGTTGCGTAGAACTGCCGCGCCGAGGGATCGGAGGAATCGCTCGAGGCTGTGACCCTGCCGGCGGGAACCATGAATGAAGCCGAAGTTATCGCAAATGCACCGGTCACAAGGAATCGTCGCTTCATTGCGAATCGCTCTCCGGGTTCGCGAACTCCGCTGGATCCTCCGTACCATCCATTGACGATGCCGCGAAAGCGATCTGCTTTACCTGTTCCTGAATCCTGTGCAATTCGGGGCTTTGCGCCCGCCGCGCGAAGGGGAGGCGCGACAGCGGGTTTTCCATGTCGAGCAGTATGTTGCTGCGCTGCGACCGGTCGTCAAGATGGCGCCCCAGGAGAATCAGGCGCGTCCCTAATAATAGTGCTTCCTGGGTGTTGTGCGTGACGAAGAGAATGGTTGGCCGGGATTCAAGCCAGACGGAGTGGATCTGCTCCTGGAGTCTGGAACGCGTGGATGGATCGAGGGCGCTGAAGGCCTCATCCATGAGCAGCACGGGCGGGCGCATGAGCAACGCCTGGGCAATCGCCACGCGCTGCTGCATGCCGCCGGAAAGCTGGTGCGGATACTTTGTGAGGTCCTGGGGGCGAAGGCCCATGCGCCCGAGATACTGTCCGGCTTCGTCGCGCAGCTCGCGGCGATAGCGCCAGAACGACGGCCGCCAGCGCCCCAGAATACCGCTGCGCGCATTCTCGGGGCCGTACATCACGTTGCCCATCACCGTGCGATCGGGAAAGAGAGAGTATTTCTGCGGTACATAGCCGCAGCGGGCGTCGATGCGCGTGACCGGCTTGCCGTCCACCTGAACGGAGCCGGCGGTCGGAGAGTCTTCGCCGAGGATAAGGCGAAGCAGCGTGCTTTTGCCGCAGCCGGTCTCGCCGAGGACGACGACAAACTCGCCGGCGGCGATTTCGAGGTCGATTCCGGACAGTACCGTCTTCGAATCCCCACGTCCACATGGATACAAGACCGAAACATTGCGCAGGGCGATCTCCGTCCGCCGCGGAACGGGTGCGAGCGCGGGTATCGGATCGAGTTGCGGGCGTGCAGCTAGAGCGGCTGATACCACGGATGCAGCCTCCGGTTGGCGAAGCGCAGGAATGCGTCCACTGCGAAAAGAAGAAGCGCGACCCAGAGCAGATAGGGCAGGATGATGTCCATGCCCATGTGGCGGCGCATGATGGCGATGCGATAGGCGAGGCCGTCGGTGGCGGCGATCATCTCGCCGGCAAAGAGGAACAGCGCCAGCGGCTTCAGGTTCAGGCGTACGCTGTTGATAATCTGCGGCAGGATCTGCCTGAGCACCACGCGGTAGGCGATATCGAAGCTGCCGGATTTGAGCGTAAACGCCTTGACGATCTGCTCGCGATGCACGGCACGCGCGTTGTTGCAGGTGTCGAGGATCAGCGTGGGCGCGACGCCGATGACCATGAGCATGATCTTCGACCACTCCTCGATGCCGAAAATGATGAAGAGAATGGGCAGCAACGAGAGCGCCACGATCTTGTCGAAAAAGAGGACGAAGCGCAGAAAAAGCGCGCCGGCATAGGGAAACACGGCCATGTGCAGGCCGAGCAAAATCGCCGGAACCAGAAGCGCAAGAGCGACGAAAAAGCGGCGGCCGCTCGATGCCGTATCTTTCCACAACATGCTGTGTCGCAGGCGCTGATAAAGGCCGGCGCCGGGATCGAGCGGATCGTCTTCTTCCGCCGGCTCAAGAATCGAGGATTTCACGCCCGCGGCAAGCTGGTGCACCGAAGGCACGACGCGGTCTTCGGGGTTCTCCTTGTGCCGCGCAATGGAGAATTGCGCGTAGAGCGCGATGCCCGCGATGAACAGCAGCCAACTCATCGACTGCGTCCACAGCCGCGACGGGCGCGCCTGAACGCTCACCAGGTCCGAAGGATGGAACGCAGATTTCATCGCTTAGAGCTTTCTCTGCGCGGCCAGTTGCATGTAGGTTGCGTCCATGCGAAGGCGGACGCGGTCTTTGCGGCCCTGCACGGTTCCGTCGGGATAGAGGATGGCGACGTCGTC
>JASHQQ010000176.1 GCA_030039035.1 Acidobacteriaceae bacterium
TCGGCGCCCACCGGCAGCGGCTGCTGCGGAATCAGGCTGTCGAACGTCGATTTGGCATCCCTGTTCATAAAATGGCCTCCTCTTTCGGGTCAAGGAGGTAGATGACTCCATCTTTATCCTCAACGAGCAGGGTGGGGCGGGTCAATGCTTGTGGGACGAACGGACTCCGCCATGTTTTTATATGCGGGATGGTTGCCCTGGTCGTGCTCGCGCGGCGCGCGCCTTCGCGCAACGGAACTGTCGCGGGTCCCATTCCGGCAGGCCCGGTATACTCGGCCTTTCTGGGAGCGCTTGCGGATCGGCCGCTGTTGCGCGCCAGTGTCCTGAGTCGAAATCCGGCAACATAAAATAGGAATCAGGTTGTCATCCTGAGCGGAGTTTGCCGCGCCTTCTGCGGCAAACGGAGCCGAAGGATCTGCGGTTCGGGGCTTCGACTTCTGCAGCGAACCTTGGACTCGCCACAGGGGGCCTTTCTTTGCCTTTTTCCCGCCGCGGATTCCTTGAATCGCTTTCGCGAACCGCACTGGTTTTGCCCATGGAAGATCTCTTGCGTCTGGCAAGACCCGCCTTCGGTCTGGAAGGCCAGCAGCCGACCCCTCAAAAGCCTTCCGGAAACACGCGCCAGAGCTACTCGGCGCCGATTCGTCCGGCGCCCAGGGGCATCGCGTCGCCGGTTGCCGGAACGCCGCTGGGCGTGCAGTTCGTCGATGTCGCCAAAGAGGCCGGGCTCAATGTCGAAACCATCTTCGGCGGCGAGCACCGCAACAAGTATCTGCTCGAAACCACGGGCTGCGGCGCGGCCTTCTTCGATTACGACCAGGACGACTGGATCGATATATTCCTCGTGAACGGATGGCGGCTCGAAGGATTCCCGAAAGGCAAGGAACCGGTTTGCCATCTCTTCAAGAACAACCGCGACGGCACCTTTACCGACGTGACGCGTAAAGCCGGGCTGGCGCG
Source organism: Acidobacteriaceae bacterium (assembly GCA_030039035.1). Lineage (GTDB taxonomy): Bacteria > Acidobacteriota > Terriglobia > Terriglobales > Acidobacteriaceae > Telmatobacter. The sequence continues at coordinate 961 of JASHQQ010000176.1, forward strand.
GTCCGGCTGGGGACAGGCTTGCTGCGTGGGCGACTACAACAACGATGGATGGAACGACCTCTTCGTCAGCTACTACGGCCAAAACGCCCTCTTCCGCAACAACGGCAACGGGACATTCACCGAGGTGACAAAAGAGGCCGGCCTGCTGCAGCCGAAACTGCGCTGGAACTCGGGCTGCTGCTTTCTCGACTACGACAAGGACGGCCATCTCGATCTTTTTGTCGGCAATTACATCGACTTCGACATCAGGACCGCGCCCACACCCGAAGAAGCCAACTGCACGTACAAGGGCATTCAGGTGGCGTGCGGTCCGCCGGGGCTGGATGGCGGCAAGAACATCCTCTATCGCAACAACGGCAACGGCACGTTTACCGACGTGAGCGAAAAAGCGGGTATGTGGGGCACGCTGGGCGCCTATGCGCTGAGCGCAGTCGCAGCCGACTTCGACAACGACGGATGGCCCGACATCTATGTTGCCGACGATTCGACCGCGGCGGCTTTTTACGTCAACCAAAAAGACGGCACCTTCAAGGACGAGGCCATCGAAGCCGGCGTGGCCTACTCGCCGGACGGCAAGCCGCAGGCCGGCATGGGTGTATCCGTCGGCGACTACAATCGCGACGGCCTCCCCGACATCGTGAAGACCAACTTCGCCGGCGATACCGATTCGCTCTATATGAATCTCGGCGAGAACTCGTTCGACGACCGCACCTATCAGGCCGGTCTTGGCATCAACACGCGCCTGCTGGGCTGGGGCATCAGCTTTCTCGACATGGATAACGACGGCTGGCTCGACATCCTCGTCGCCAACGGCCACGTCTATCCCGAAGTGGACGGAACCGAGGTCGACGCCGCCTATGCCGAGCGCAAATACCTTTACCGCAATCTGCGCAACGGCCAGTTTGAAGACGTGAGCCTGAGCGGCGGCAGCGGCATTACCGCTGCGGCCAAAGCGCGGGGATTTGCCGTGGGCGACTACGACAACGACGGCGATCTCGATGCCGTGGTGAACTGCGTCAATTCCCTGCCCCAGCTTCTGCGCTGCGACTCGACGCTGAGCCGGAGCTGGGTCAAGATTCGCGTGGTGGGTACCAGATCGAATCGCACCGGCATCGGAGCGCGCATCAAGGTCGTGGCCCAGACCGGCACGCCATTGCTCACGGCCAAACCCGGCACGCCGCTGACGCAGATCGACGAGGTCCGGTCTTCGAACGGCTATTTTTCGGCCAGCGACCTGCGCCTTCACTTCGGCCTGGGCGAGGCAAAAAAGGTGGACCTGGTCGAGATTCGCTGGCCTTCGGGCGCGGTCGACACTCTCAAAGACCTCGCCGTGAACCGGCTTTACGTCGTCGAGGAAGGCGGCAGGATTCTCAAGCAAGATTCGTTCATCCATTCGAAGGGCCAGTCGTAGCGCGCCCGGCGTCGGATGCCTCCAGGAGAGCAGCAGCTTACCGGGCCGGACCCGCGGACGGATTCCGATGCGCGAGACACCAGGCCTTCGGCGTCGATCCGAACGCGCGGCGAAATGCCTCGACGAAGGCGCTGGGCTGCTGATAGCCGATGGCGAAGGCAGTCTCCTTGACAGAAGAGCCTCGAACCAGCAGTTCGATCGCTTTCACCAATCGCACTTGCCTCCTCCAGGAATCGAAATCCGTGCCCAGCTCTCTCTGGAAGACTCTCTGCATGGTGCGAAGGCTCATTCCAGCCTCGGCGCAAAGACGCGCCAGCGGCTTCGATTGCGACGGGTCGCCGAGGACCGCCCGCGCGAGGGCCAGTGCCCGCGAATCCGTCGGCAAAGGGACGCGCGTCGGCGCCGAAGTGGCTTTCCCCAAATGCAGGATCGTCAGGTCGCGCAGCGCCCGCTCGTGAGGATTGCGTGCGCGCAGCCGCCCGATGCGGACTGTCTCAATCACCAGCTCGCGCAGCAGCGGCGTAATGGAAAGAACGGCGCAGCCGGGCCCGGGGCGCGATACCAGCCCCGGCCGGAAATACAAGGTGCGCATGGAGACGGCTGCGGGCATGCGGATGCGATGAAACGTTCGCGCCGGAATCCACAGCGCAAATTGCGGCGGGATGAGCCACATGTTCCGGCCGGCGTGGACTTCCATTACGCCGCGGATCGCATAGATCAACTGGTCGGAGCCGTGCGCGTGCTCGGGCACCTGAAAGCCGGACGTGTATTCGTAGGCCAGCGTGGCCACGGAAATCCCCGGCTTCGGGTCGTAATCGCGGATGACGCCGGGCTGTCGCATAGGCGATAGAATATGTCGCAATCCCCGGCTTGCGCCAGTGTCGGACTCCGGTTCATGATGGCGCATGGCTCAGAACGAGAGACTCGGCAAGTACAAGATCGTCGCTTTCGCGACCATTGTGGACGTGGAGCGCGCCAAAAGCTTTTATCGCGACACGCTGGGATTGACGCTGATCAGCGAAGAGCCGCCCTTCGCACTGGTCTTCAATGCCAACGGCATCATGATCCGCCTCGGCATGGGCAAGGAACTTCCGAAGGCGCCGGGCACAGTGCTCGGCTGGCAGGTCCCCGACATCGCCGTGGCCATTCGCGAGCTCGAGGAGGCCGGTGTTCGCTTCGAGCGCTTCCCGGGCATGAAGCAGGACGAGATCGGCGCGTGGACCGCTCCCACCGGCGCGCGCGTGGCATGGTTCCGCGATCCGGACGGAAATATCCTGAGCCTCTCCGAACATCCTGAAGCGGAACCATAAAAGCGATACGTTGTACCGATTCCGTCTTTTCCAGTCAACACGATGGAACCGCGACGGTCCGGCCTCGCAATTTATGTCGCCTTACGATATAATTTAAGTGTGCCCGGCGAAGAAAAAAGCGTTCTGCAACCCGAGATGCTCGAGGCGCTGGCCGAGTTTCGCCATCGCCTGCGGCAGTTTCTGCACTTCAGCGAAACCGCGGCGGAAAAGGCCGGCCTGCACCCCCAGCAGCACCAGCTTTTGCTCCAGATCGCGGGCGCGCCGCCCGGAGCGCCGGTCACCGTCGGCTACATTGCCGAAAGGTTGGGCTTGCGCCACAATTCCACGGTGGAACTCTGCGATCGATGCGAGGAGGCCGGGCTGCTGGCGCGGCGCCACAACCAGGCCGACCGCCGCTGCGTCTTGCTGGAAGTCTCGCCCAAAGGACGAAAGATGCTCGAAATGCTCTCAATCGACCACGCGCGGGAACTCGATGACCTCGCGCCGCGGCTGATCCGGGCGCTGGGCCGGCTCAGGCCGCGCAAGGCGGCCACACTGGAGGCGCGTTGAAATCGGAATCCTCAGTCCTGCGGGATTTCACCGTCGACAGCCGCGTCTGGATGCTCTCCGGCGTAGCCCTCGTCATCGGCCTCGGCGGCGCCATACTCGCGGTCGTGCTGCTGCGCCTGATCGCGTTCTTCACCAATCTCTTTTACTTCCATCGCCTCAGCCTGTTGCCGGTTTCGCCGGCCGCCAACGCGCTCGGCTACTGGGCGGTGCTGGTTCCCATCGTGGGCGGCATCATCGTCGGATTCATGGCCCGCTACGGTTCCGACCGCATTCGCGGCCACGGCATTCCCGAAGCCATCGAGGCCATCCTGCTCAATCGCGCGCGCGTCGAGCCCAAAGTCGCCGCGCTCAAGCCGGTCTCGGCGGCCATCGCCATCGGCTCCGGAGGGCCGTTCGGGGCCGAGGGCCCGATCATCATGACCGGCGGCGCCTTCGGTTCCCTGGTCGCGCAGTGGATCCATCTGACCGACGCGGAACGGACTACGCTGCTGGTCGCCGGCGCGGCGGCCGGCATGTCCGCCACTTTCGACACGCCCGTGGCTGCGATCCTTCTCGCCGTCGAATTGCTGCTGTTTGAAATGCGGCCGCGCAGCCTGGTTCCCGTCGCCGTAGCCAGCACCGCCGCCGCCATCCTGCGCACCTACCTCATCGGTCCTGGCCCGCTCTTTCACATGCCGGTGATCGGAACCTTCGATCCGGTCGTGTTCGGCATCGGCGCCATCGTGCTCGGCGCCATCGTCGGCCTGGCGGCGGCAGCTTTGAGCAGGCTGATGTATTCGATCGAGGACTGGTTCGAGCGCATACCCATCCACTGGATGTGGTGGCCGGCTCTGGGCGCCATTGCCGTCGGCGTCGGCGGTCTCTTTTTTCCGCGCGGCCTGGGCGTGGGCTACGACAATATTGGCGAACTGCTGCGCGGCAACGCGCCCTTCGATCTGATCTTCGGCCTGCTCATCGCCAAATCGCTCATGTGGGCCTTCTCGCTCGGCTCCGGGACTTCCGGCGGCGTGCTGGCGCCGCTGCTCATGATCGGCGGCGCGGTGGGCGCGCTGGCCGGCCACCTGCTGCACGCCACCACCGACATGCAGGCGCTGTGGGCTCTGCTCGGTATGGGCGCCATGCTCGGCAGTTCGCTCGGCGTTCCCATGACCTCGATTCTTTTCGCCCTCGAAGTCACGCACTGCATGCCGGCCCTGCTGCCGCTTACGCTGAGCTGCGTCACCGCCTATCTGGTCACGGCGCTCATCATGCCGCGTTCCATCCTCACCGAGAAAGTTGCCCGCCGCGGCTATCACCTCACCCGCGAATACGGCGTCGACCCGCTGGAGATCGTCATCGTCAAGGACCTGATGTCTCACGCCTCCTCACCGGAGCCTGCGCCCGTCAGTTCCAACGGCAAGGGCAAGCTTCCCGAGCACTTTGTCTATTCCGACAACACCAGCCGCAGCGCCGCCGAACTGATGGCCACCGAAGGCCTTACGAGCCTGCCCGTCGTGGACCGCAGGACCGCGCAGGTCAGCGGAACCGTTACCCTGCTCGATTTGCTGAAAGGCCGCAGCATGGCCGTGGTGCGGGAAAACGAGCGCCTGCGCCTGGTGAGCGAGGAAAAGAACGGCGAGCACCTTCGCGAATCGATCGAAGAGGAGAAATAGACCGCGGCACCACCGTCCCTGTCCGCGGCGCAAGGGGATGAAGCCTTACCCTTGAACCCACCTCGAATCCGGCCGTCGACGCCGCCATCCGTTCCTGACTGCCACCATCCGATCCTTCGCGCCTCTTCGCGCCGATCACTCCTTTGGGCCATTACGTGCGGCTAAAGTAAGGCAGGCCGTAAACAAGGCATTCGCGGATAATCCTGTTGGGGATGTCACGAGCCGCCGAACCGAGGTAAGGTCCAATCGCAAACAGAGTCAATCTTGACAGCGAGTCGAGCGGCCCGCGCCGTCGAGCTATAAGTTATGGCCGTTTTCTACTGTTCCTTGCGTTCTTTGCCGCTACCACCCACGCTTGGTCCCGACAAATCCAGCCTGCTTCGCTGCCTTCCGCGAACCTCACCGCTGATGCGGCTTTGCCTGTCGACGCAAGCGCCCCGCGGTCTCCTGCACCACCGATGCCGGAAGAGTCTTCGCAGGGCAGCATCCATGGCGTGGTGGTAGGTCGGGATGAAGCCGTTTACGAGGGCGCCCGGATCACGCTCGATGAGACCAGCTCGCCAGAGATCGGCTCCAATGACACGCCGGGGAAAACGGCAACCACCGACAGCAATGGCCGCTTCATCTTCGACGGCGTCCCATCGGGGGCTTTCAAACTCACAGTTTCCGCACAGGGATTTGCGACCCAGGTGGTATCGGGTGTCCTGCAGCCTGGCGAGAGCTACGAAGCGCCGGCGGTCGTGCTGCCGGTCGCGATGGCTGCAAGCGAAGTAGTAGTTACGGCGTCGCCGCAGGAGATCGTGCAGGAGCAACTCAAGCTCGAAGAGACTCAGCGTGTGTTTGGCGTCATACCCAACTTCTATGTGTCTTACGTGCCCAACGCGCCTCCACTCGCCCCCGGGCAAAAATTCAACCTTGCCTGGAGGTCGTCGATCGACCCAATCACCTTCCTGTCGGCGGCCGCCTTCGCGGGAGTGCAGCAAGCGAGGAACACCTTCAGCGGGTACGGGCAGGGCGCCCAGGGCTACGCCAGGCGTTACGCGGCCAACTACGCCGACAACTTCATCGGTACCATGATCGGCGGCGCTGTTTTGCCGTCACTTCTGAAACAGGATCCGCGTTACTTCTACAAAGGGACGGGATCCACCCGATCGCGGGTGCTCTACGCCATTGCCAATGCGGTCGTCTGCAAGGGCGACAACGGAAACTGGCAGGTAAACTATTCGGGCATTTTCGGCGGCCTCGCCGCGGGTGGAATCTCCAACCTTTACTATCCTGCCGCCAATCGCGAGGGAGTCAGGCTGACCTTTGAAGAGGCCGGCCTTGGCACGGTCAGCGGCGCAGTCCAGAACCTCTTTCAGGAATTCCTCGTCCGCAGGCTGACTCCCAGAGTCCCCGACTACGGTCATTGAATCCTTAGCCCCGCAATAGGCGAGAGGTTGAGCTCGTACTCACGGAAATCTTTGCCGTAGAGTGGCGGCGTATGCTGATGGAGTGTTTCGCGTCACTCGGCTTCCCTGGCTTGGCATGGTGTTTGCCAGTCTGCTCGCTTCTGGAACGGCGTTGCGGCCGGCGAAACTCGTTCCGGCGAGCCAACCTGCGCAGCCGCCCGATCCCAACGCAGCCTGCGCGCATTGTCACAAAGAGATCTACGAACGCTACCGCAAGACGCCGATGGCCAAAGCCAGCGGGACCGCCAGCGAAGGATTCATTCCCGCGGATTTTCGCCACACCGCTTCGGGCGTGCACTACCGGATTCTCGAGCAGGACGGAAAAGTCTGGCTGAACTACGAGCGCGAAGACGCGCCCGCGAACCGCGAACTGGGCGGCCGCGAAGAGCTGCGCTATTTTCTTGGTTCCGGCAGGCGCGGGCGCACCTATTTGTTCGAGCGCCAGGGTTACTGGTTCGAGTCCCCGATCAACTGGTACGCCAAAAAGCAGATGTGGGACATGGCGCCGAACTATCTCTCCGCGCGCGAAGCGCCGCTCACGCTGCCCGTCGATCCCGGTTGTTTGCGCTGTCACGCATCCGGTGTCGCTTCAGCGCTGAACGACGCGCGCAACCACTACGCCGGCGCGCCTTTTGCATACGGCGGCATTACCTGCGCGGCCTGCCACGGCGATCCGGCGGCGCATCTCGCCTCCGGCGGAAAGACGCCCATGGCCGACATCGACCGCATGGAGCCGATTCGTCGCGACTCGGTCTGCCTGAACTGCCATCTCGAAGGCCAGGCCGCGGTAGTGCGCGCGGGCAGAAACCTCGAAGCCTTCGTTCCCGGCGACAATCTCTTCGACTACGCGCTCTTTTTTGTGCACGTCGGCGAGAATGGCTCCGGCGGTCGCGCCACCAGCCAGTGGGAGGCGCTGCTCAAGAGCGAGTGCAAACGCCAATCCGGCGACAAGCTCACCTGCACCACCTGCCACGATCCGCATGGATCGCCTGCGCCCTCCGGGCGCGTCGCGTTCTACCGGCAGCGCTGCCTGCAGTGCCACAACCAGCCGGGATTTGCCGCGTCGCATCGTCCCGAGAACCAGGATTGCACGGAATGCCACATGGCGCGCCCGCCCTCGAATGACATCGCGCACGAGCAGGTGACCGACCACTGGATCAGAAAACGCGTGAGCGAAGAGCGGCTGCCGCTGGCCACCACGGGCAATCTTGTGGTCGTGGGCGGATTTGCCGCGGACGATCGCGATCTGGGTCTGGCCTATGCGCAGATGGCCGCGCGCGGCGACCGGCAAGCTGCAGAACACGCGATGCAACTGCTAGGCAGCGCGGAGAAGCACTCCGCGGGCTCGCCGCAGGACCACGAACTTCACGCGCAGCTTGGTTTCCTTGATCAGCTCGCCGGCGAAACACCGAACGCCGTCTCTGAGTACACCGCGGCACTTGAGGCCGATCCCGATGACTCGCTGGCGGCCGGCAATCTGGCTCTGATCGCGGCGCAACAACATCGCGTTGCGGACGCAGAGCGCTTGTGGGCGTCGGTTTTCAGCCGCGATCCGGTCGAGCTCGGCGCGGGATTGAATCTCGCCGTCGTTCAGTGCGGCAGCGGCCAGCGCGAAGCCGCTCTGGCGACGCTCGACCGCCTGCTCGTCTTTGCCCCGGACAACGATCGCGCGCATGCGATGGAGCAGGTGATCCGCGACGGCAAACAAAGCTGCGGCACAAAGTGATGTCGGAGCCCACCCTTTTCGCGCTCCGGCGAAAAGGATGGGGCACGGGAAGATGCTTACAGCCAATGGGAAAGACCTTTGACGCGCCGAGGCGGCCCACCCTCCCACAAGGAGTGGACCGCCTCATTGCATTCCGGATTGCTGGCCGGAAACTCGTTTTTCAGAGATCAGGGGTCAGAGATCAGAGATCAGAGTTCTCTGTTCCCTGTTCTCTGATCTCTGTTCTCACAACGTCCGCTTGAACAACGGCGTGGCAATGAGCAGCGCCCCGATGCCGAAGGCAAAGAGAAACAGAAGATCGTATTGGATCGCGACAAACCCTCCGTCTTTTAGCAGAATCGATTTGAATCCGTGGATGGCGTAGGTGAATGGATCGACGATTGCGATGCCCTGCAGCCACTTGGGAAAGGCGAAGATGGGATAAACCGCTCCCGAGGGAAAGAACAGCAATGTGTTGAGCACGCCGAACATGGCGCGCGGAACCAGCGGGTCGTCGACGCGCACCATCATCAGGAACATCATGCCGTTGAAGGCGATCGAGATGCCGACAATAAGCACCAGCAACTCGAGCATCTGCATGGGATGAAAAATCGTGCCCAGTCCGGCCATCAGCGAGCCGATGACGGTGAGCGAAAGGCCGGAGAGCACCGCCTTGATTGCCCCGGCGATGTTCAGGCCCATGACCAGTTCGAGCTTCGAGATCGGCGTCACCAGGTACCCCTCGTGGACGCCGCGCGCCTTGTCGTCGATGTACAGCATGCCGCCGCCGATCATGACCGAGATGTACATGGCCAGCGCGCAGGAGCCGGCCAGCAGAAACTTCATGTACGAGACGTAGGGATAAAGCTCGACGACTTCGAGAGCGATGGTTTTTACGATCGGAGCCTGGATCACCGGCGCATTGAGCGCATCGATCAGCGACTGCACCTCGTCTTCAATGCTGCCGCTGGTGAACTGGTCGGAGTTATCGACGACCAGGCCCAGGCGCGGCGCATCCTGCGCGTAGACACGGCGCGAGTACTGCGGCGGAATGATGATCGCGGCATCGAGCTTGCCCGTGCGCACGTCTTCGCGCGCCGTCCGATCGTCGGCATAGTCGATGGTCTTGAAGGTGGCGATATTGGCGGTCACCGCGTCGCAGGCCTCGCGAACCTTCACGGCCTGCGGGCCGCCATCGTGATCGACGATGGCCACGTGCGTGCCGCGTATCTTGCCGCCGTAGGCGTTGCCCAGAATGATGAGCTGCACGATGGGCAGCATCATCGACATGATCATGAGCACGGGCGAACGGAAAAACTTGCGCATCTCGCGCTCGACGATAGCCCACATCCGGTTCATCGCTGGTCTCCCGGCCGCTGCAGCATCGCCCAGGACGCCATCATCGGCTTCACCTGCTCGTCGCGCAACTGGCGGCCCGTATAGTGGACAAATACGTCGTCGAGCGTGGTGTTCTGCACGCTGAGCGAAGTTACGGTTTCGCCCAGGCTGGCGGCGAGTTCGACCAGTTCCATCGTGGTTTGCGAGCCCGAAGACGTGAGCACGCGATAAAAGCCGGCGCTCTCCGGCTGCACGCTGGTCACGCCGGTCAGCTTTTCCAGCCGCGCCCGCCATTCCTCGGTGTCGCGATCGAAGTGCACCTCGACCACATTGGCGCCGGGCACGCCGCGCTTGAGTTCCGAAGGAGTGCCGATGGCGACCAGGTTCCCGTGATCGACGATGGCGATGCGGTCGCAGAGCTTGTCGGCTTCCTCCATGTAATGCGTGGTCAGCAGCATGGTCAGGTTGCGGTTCGACTTGAGCTTGTTCAGCATCTCCCACACGGCGATACGCGAAACCGGGTCCAGGCCGGTGGTTGGCTCGTCGAGAAAAAAGATGTGCGGGTTGTGTACGAGTCCGCGCGCGATCTCGAGCCTCCGCCTCATGCCGCCCGAGAGCGTCTTGGTCGGCGCGCCGCGCCACTTGGTCAAATCCACGGCTTCCAGCACCTCGGCGATGTTCTTCTCGCGCTCGGTGCGCGGTACGCTGTACAGCTTGGCGTAGATAGCGAGGTTTTCTTCTACCGTCAGGTCGGGGTCGCTGGTGAGCGCCTGGGGAATGACGCCGATGACGCGGCGCACCGCATCGGGGTCTTTCGACACGTCGAAGCCGGCTACCGTGGCGCGCCCGCTGGTGACCGGAATGAGCGTGGTCATCATGCGGATGAGCGTGCTTTTGCCCGCGCCGTTGGGGCCGAGCAGACCGAAGATCTCGCCCTCGGCCACGTTGAAACTCACGCCCTTCACGGCTTCGAACGTGCCGTATCGCTTGACGATGTTCTCCACCGCCATCGCCATTTGCGCGGGCTTGCCGTTGCCGTTCCTCGCGGACACCGGTTGCGACGGATTCGTGGGCGCGCGCTCCGTCATGGCTTCACCAGCCGGCTTCGGGGGATGTACACATCGGCCGTCATGCCCGGAACATACCGCTCGCCGGAATTGTCGATGACCAGCTTGAGCTGGACGGTCCTGATGTCGCGCTTGGGACCGCCGTTGATGTCGCGCTGCGTGGCAAAGTCGGCCTCGGCGGCCTTGGCGATCACGGTGCCTTGAAGCGTCGCGCCGTTGGGCATCACCACGCGAAGTTTGTCGCCCAGTTGCGTGGTCCCCGCTTCCGTCTCGGGCAGCGGCGCATAGACCCAGGTCTGGCTCAGATCCATCACGGTTACAATCGCCTCGCCGGCGGAGACGACTTCGCCTTGCCGCGCGGCCCGCACATTGACCACGCCCGTGACGGGCGAGTAAATGCGGGAATACCCGGCCTCAACCTCGGCCTGCCTGGCCAGCGCCTCGGCGTTGACCGCCGCGTTTCGCGTCGAAATCACCGTTCGCTCCGCAACCTGCGCCAGCAACTCGTGGGCTTTGGCCTGTTTCAGGCTGGCCTCGGCCGCGGCGAGATTGGCCTGGGCCGTGTCGACAGCGGCCTGATCGGCCTGCAGGCTGGTCACGGCGTCGTCCCTGGCCTGCTCGCTCATGATGCCCTGCTTGGCCAGCGCGACGATCCGCTGCGTGTCGGCCTGCTGGTGATCGAAGTTCGCCTGCGCCTGGGCCAGCGCGGCCTTGGCCGAGCCGACCATCTCTTCCGCGTTGGCGAATGCGCTCGTGGTCTCGCCCTGCGTCTGCAGTTCCGTTTCCACCGACTCGTTCACTTTCGACTTCTCGCTGGCAGCGTTGGCAGCCGCGGCCTCGCTCGCCGCCGCCAGGTCCTGGTCTTCGATCACGGCGATCAACTGGCCGGCCTTCACCGGCTGGCCCTCGTCGACGGTGAGAGTCTGGATCCGGCCGGGAATCTTCGCGCTGACGATCACTTCGTTCGCGTCGACCGTGCCGATCAGCTCGAGATCGCTCGAATGACGCGTCGTAACCAGATACCAGATGAGCGAGCCGACGAGAAGAATGCCGAGAATCATGAAGACCCTATTTCGTGGGTTCATCTTTCCTCCCAAAGATCATCGGATCCAGCTTGTCGGGAACCGCCGTATCGGCGAGCACCCGCGCGGCGAGCCCGGCGCCGTGCGCCCGATCGGCAAAAAGCGCCAGCCCCAGAAACTCGATGGCCGCCTTGCGCCGCGCAATCAGCGCCTCGGGATCGAGCGGCTCGAACGGCAACACCATCCGCCATACCGGCGCGCTCAGGAAATAGAAGACATTGGCGCCCAGGGCTGCGAGGGGAATCTGCAGCCAATCGACGTCGATCAGCTCGCCGGAAGCGATCCCCTCGCGCACCAGAGCCTGAAACATGGCCTGCAGGGGCCCGAAGACGCGCTTCACAAGGATCGGAAGGGCGTTCGATTCGCCCTGATGAAGGCGCATCATCTCCTGCTGCATCATGCTCTGGAACTCCCGCTGCGACACGATGCGGTCGAAGTGATCGAGCGCCGTTCGCAGCACGCGCTCGCCGGCGCTGGCCTCGCGCAGAAAGATCGCCATCGACCGGTCGCGCACCCTTGCAGCGGCCATCTCCAGTGCCGCTTCGTACAGCTTTTCCTTGCTGTCGAAGTAGTAATAGAGCAGCGCCTTGTTCACGCCGGCCGCCTCGGCAATCTGTTCCGTGCGCGCGCCGGCTAGGCCCTTGGCGCCGAATTCGGTCAACGCCGCCTCGAGTATGCGGGCGCGGGTCTGGTCGGCACGTTCGGCCTGGGTCCGGGATGGGGCGACAGCGGTCATCGGATTTACTAACCGGTTAGTTTAACTAAACAGTTAGTAAAATAACCGATCAACGCCTCAAAAAGCAAGAGCTTTTGAGGATTTTTGCAAACTTGTTCATATACAATGACTTATTAGCCAAGATTGAGGCCCTGCCATCTCACAATCCCTGCGTTCAGCCATCCCGGTCTTGTGCTGTTCAGGGGCAAATCACTTCTCCCACCATCGGGCGCCCTTGTCCATGTCTCTCAGGTTCAGGTCATCCAGAAGGTAACGTCCTCTTCCGAAGAGGTCGTCGAACAACTGCAGAAATTCGGCCGGTTCGTTGGCTTCCACCCAGCTTCGCCCGTTATTGCGCGGATGGCGCGTGGTTGGATCGTTGCCGGTATTGGATCCGAAATAGGCGCAGGCGGTTTGCGCAAAGTACTCCATCCGATGGCTCGCCGCGTAGCAGTCGATCGGTTTCGTCGGGAGGGTCACGTTGCCACGAAACGCGTTGGCGAAGGTGTAGACCGGGTACTGCGCGGCGGATCCGGCGGCGCCCATGCGTGGGCCGTCTGCCCATGCACGATTGAGGATGGCCGGGATTTGTGCCATGTCCCCGTCGAAAAAGATGTAAAGCTGCCCACCCTGCGTAGATAGCGTCAGCTCTTTCCCCGCGCCGTCCGACCGTTTCGTCTTGTAGAGCCTTTGGATCAGATCGCGCTGCTCCGCTTTGAGTGCGAACTTGTCGATCGTATGCGCAAACTCGTGCAGCGTGGTGGAGTAACCGCACGTGTAGGTGCGTTCTTGCCCCTGCAGAGTCGTCCGCTCGCCGACCAGATTCTCTTCGGTCACGGCTACGAAGATCTTCTTCTCCTGGTTCATATAGTCCACGAGGTCGCTCGGTGCGCTGCCGTCCGGAGTCTCAAAGACATAGCCCGCGCCGCGGGTCGTGTCCCAGTTGCGGCCGTCAAAGGTCGTGCGCCCGTGCAGGGCTGAAAACTCGGCCACCTCGGTCATGAGCTTGTCCTTGGGAACCACCACGACCTGAAAGCTTTTCTCGAAAAAAGCTGCGGCAACCTCCTTGCTGTTTCCCAGCATGTAGGTGAGAATGCGGATTCCTTCGGCCCGCGCCGTCTCCTTTCTGTCGGCGAAGACGTTATCCACATTCAGGATGGACTTCGAAGTCAGATAACCGAGCTGGATTTTCGGCAGGTCATCGATCACGGCCTGCCGGTCGATCTTGTCGAGTTTGGATGTGTCGTCGGAGACGCCGATGAGCATGAGCCTGCGCTTGGTCAGCTCCGAAAGCAGGTGCTGGCCCACGGTTGTGGCGAGAATCTGCTTTCTGGCGTTCGTGATCGCCTCGTCGGTCTCCTGCTTCTGTTGCGGAGTCATCGGTGTCTGCACCTGCGGCTGCTTCGGCGGCGCGGGAGGCGGCGGCTTCAGCATCTGGCTCAGCGTGCCCTGAATGCTGGCGATGAGCTTCTTCTGCTCTTCTTCCGCCTTGGCCGCGGCCTCCGCATTGAAGCGGGTCCGGAGCTGATTCCGCTCCAGCTTGGCGGTGTTATACAGGGTGATCACCGCGGTTCTGCGTTTGCTCATGTCGCCGGCCTGCTCAAACCAACGGTCGATCGCCGCGATCACCAGGCTCAACGTATAGATTCGAAGCACCAGGTCGTCCGGATGCTGCGATTTGACCGAGTCGTAGGCTTCGACGGTCCGATCGATGTCCTTCAACGCAGCGCTCCGAGCCGTCAGTGAACGATAGCTCGCAGCCCTCCATTCATTCGCTGTCCACATGCGG
>JASHQQ010000177.1 GCA_030039035.1 Acidobacteriaceae bacterium
TCCGGGATTATGCCTTTGACAAACCCAAACTATTGTGGGACGGCTGAGGACCGCCGTGCGGTTCAGGCGGCCTCGCCCTTGGGACGGTTCTTTTCCAGGAGCACTGCGCCGGAACGAATCGCAGCCTTGATCCGTGCGACATGAACAATCGCAAAGAGGCTTGTACTTTCGCACTCTTCCCTTGGATTGGCTCCGCAGTGTGGACAGGCGAGGCTAAGCGGGCTGATCGACAGGGGATGATCCGACGCCATAATGATTTGTTTCGCGGAGCAGCCGGAGGGATGCCTGAATAACGATGGCAACGCCTGCTTCGGGTGCGCAATCCTCGCGTTTCTCCTGGCAGGCTTCCCGGGCAGCTTCACCTTAAGCAGGTCCATCATCGCTTCCCCGAATGGCAGAGGTATCCGAGGGAGCGGCTTCGATGGTGGCAGAGCTCTCCTTGACCCGGACGGCAGGATGCCGGCAGGCCGGTCTTTGCCGCGGAGACAGAAAGCGCCATCCGAAACCGGATGGCGCTTCGCTGTCCCGCTGGTCACTGGCCTCCCAAGTATTCCGTGCGCAGTGGTTTTTTCCACCGTCGCTTGCTGCGGGCTCGACCGGCCGGTCATTCCCTTCCTTGAGGGACGCTCTGTCGGCGTATGCTCTTGCCGGCGCCTGCTTTTCCTGGGCTGGCCGGAGTGGTCTCCAGCAGCCGGTACATCACTGGCACGATGAATAATGCAATCGATGGACCGTTCGTTTGCTTGTTTGGAATCAATGGGATGTGCAGAAGCGAAGGCCTGAAGGCTCTGCATTCTGGAAATGAAAATCCCGATTCTTACGGATTTGCATAGCCACCGGTCAGCGCTGGCAGTGGCTACAGAAATGCGTACCGCGTCCGGCGATCAGAATGCGCCGGATCGGGCGCCCGCAGCGCGGGCACGGCTGGCCAGTGCGGCGATAGACGCAGTGCTCGACCTGAAAAAGGCCGGGTTCGCCGTCGGCATCCACGTAATCCGACACCGACGAACCGCCCAGCCGCACGGCATGCTCGAGAACTTGGCGCAGGGCGACTCGCAGACTCTCCAATTCGGCTTTGGTCAGCCTTCCGGAACGCCGCGAGGGGCGGATACCCGCGTGAAAAAGGCTCTCGTCGGCGTAGATGTTCCCCACCCCCGACAGCAGGCTCTGGTTGAGCAAGGCAGCCTTGATGGCCAGCTTGCGTCCTCGAAAGAGGGCGGCAAATTGGTCCGCTCCAATGGAAAGCGGCTCGGCGCCCGGCCCTGAAAAGGCCTGGGAGCGCTCCAGGTTGCGAAATTCCAGCCGCCCAAAGCGGCGGGGATCGACAAACCGCAGCTCGAGGCCGCTTTCGAGGCTCAACCGCGCGTGGGTGTGAGGCGGCGGCGGGGCATCCGGGGCCGTTACCAAGAGCCGTCCCGTCATGCCAAGATGCACAATCCATTGGGCCAGAGGCTCGCTTGCGACCGTCGGGCGATGACTTCCACGCGCCGTTCGCCCGTCTTTCGGCGGCCCGAGTTCGCAGACGATATGCTTGCCGGTGCGATGCACGGATAGAACGGTCCGGCCGGCAAGTTCCCGGGCCTGACGTCCGGGTGAAGTTTTGAAGGGCTGCGGCCAGGAGCTGAACCACGCCGTGACGATGCGATCGCCGCGCAGGCGCGCGTTCACGCCACGCGCGATGGTTTCCACCTCCGGTAGCTCAGGCATCTTCTCATTGTAGGTCGCCGGTCCTGTCCATATATTGGGTGCTATCCACAAATCAAGGACAAGACCGGAGCGGCGATCCCGGCCCTCTCGCCGACGCCGGGCGGAAAGAGCAAGGCAATCGTGGATTTGCCTCGCTATTTCTTGTCGTCGGGCTCGCGAATCCGGCTGGCCTCGAAGCTCACAATCTTCCACTTTCCCTGGGGATCGCGCACGTAGACACGCGTATACCGGTAGCTGCCGGAGAGATCGCCTTCGGGCGTCACACCGTCAACCTTGGCGATCGAAGTGACGACGGCGGTCCTTCCATAGAAGCGGACCTTGCGGTCGGAGAGTTCGAGAGAAGCAAAGTGGATCGTGCCCTTGCGCAGGTTCGCCAGCGTCTGGTCCTTGCTCAGCAGGGTCCCTGCGGCGGTGATCGCCATATAATCGTCGGCCAGGAGCGCGTCCATCGCGGCAATATTGCCCTTCAGCGACGCCTCGCGCCAGTCCTCCTCCAGTTGGTCGATCTCGTGCCGGCTCTCATGCCTTTCCGAGCGCGGCATGCCGTTCTGCTGGGCCGCTGATGTCGTCGACAAAACCAGAAGCAGGCCGGCGGTGAGCAGACTACTTCCCGATTTCGATAATGGATAGACCGATCTGAGCATGGGCGTATGGATGGTACCCTGCGCGGACGGACAGGTCAATGCGTTTTAAGGCGGGCAGCCCGGATCCGCCATTCCTTTGGAGACCCCCGAATATCCGGGAGTGTCCGCTCCTGCGTTTGGACTGGGGCAGGGTGGAAACGCGAGCAAAAGACGACCCGGGCCGGTCCATGGCATTCCGCCCGGTTTGTGGATGGGGAGGATTTGCCGCTTTCAGACGAGGGAAATCAGGTTTTCCACGCTGCGCTCGCGCATCTTCTGGTAGAGCACGCCGACGGCAAAATCCTTGAAGTGCCGCGTCTCCCGGTGAGCTGCCATCGCTTTCGAATCGGCGTACTGCTCATAGATGACAATCGTGTCCGGATCGCCTTCGACCTGGTGGGGCACATAGCTGACGCATCCCGCTTCCTGGCGCGAGGCCTCGGCCAGCTTGCGCAGCGACTCGGCGATGTCGGCACGATCCTCCGGGGCGAATCTCATGCGAACCGTGAAACTGACCATGCGTTTGCATCCCTCCGGCCGGACGGTGTCGCCGGACTACGCGCTAAGGCTGTCGAGAGCCGCGGCAAACTCGGGCAGCAGCATCGTTTGCTCGCGGTCGGGACCGGTGGAAACCATGCCGATGCGGGCGCCGCTCTCTCGTTCCTGGAAGCGCAGGTACTCCTGTGCGGCAGCGGGTAGTCTATCAAACCCGGTAATGCCCTCTGTGGATTCCCGCCATCCCTTCAACCTTGTATAGACGGGCTGGATCGATTCGAGACCCTCGATGTCTGCGGGAATCTCGTCGGTCGTCTTGCCGCCGATGCGGTAGCCGATGCAAACGGGGATTTCGTCGAGCTCGTCGAGAACGTCCAGCTTGGTCACCACCAGCCACTCGGCGCCGTTCACCTGGTTGGAGTAGCGCAGCAGGGGGATGTCGAGCCAACCGCAGCGCCGCGGGCGGCCGGTCACCGCGCCGTACTCCTGCCCCCGCGCGCGCAGGGCGTCGCCGGTCGAATCGAGGATTTCGGTCGGGAACGGGCCTTCACCGACGCGCGTCACGTAGGCCTTGGTCACGCCGATCACCGCGCCGATCGCCGTGGGTCCCACGCCTGTGCCGGTGGATGCGCCGCCGGCTGTCGCCGAAGAAGACGTGACAAACGGATAGGTGCCATGGTCGATGTCGAGCAGCGTGCCCTGCGCGCCCTCGAACATCACGCTGCCGCCTTTGGCGAGGATGCTATTGAGCAGGCGGGCGGTATCGGCGACAAACGGCTGCACCTGCCCGGCCGCCGCGGTGTACTCGTCGTACATCTTCGCCGGGTCGAGCGGATCGGTGCCGAAGAGCGCGTGGGCGATGGCGTTCTTTTCCGCGCAGGCAGCCTCGATGTGGGTTTTGAGCAGCTTGCCGTTGAGCAGGTCGACCACGCGCAGCCCGCTGCGCGCCATCTTGTCTTCGTACGCCGGCCCGATGCCACGGCTGGTGGTGCCGATCTTCTGGCGTCCGGGCGCGCTTTCGGCGGCGAGCTCGATCATGCGGTGGTAGGGCAGAATGACCTGGGCGCGGTTGGAGACGAAGAGATTGCCGTCGACGCCGACGCCCAGATCGCGCAGCTTGGCGACTTCTTTGAGGAAGGCGACCGGGTCGAGCACCACTCCGTTGCCGATGACGCTTTTGCATCCGGGCCGCAGCACGCCGCAGGGAATGAGCTGCAGGATGAATCGCTGGCCGTTGTGCACGACGGTATGGCCGGCGTTGTGGCCGCCGGCATAGCGCGCCACCGCGCTGAAGCGCTCGCTGAGCACGTCGACGATCTTGCCCTTGCCCTCGTCGCCCCATTGGGCGCCGAGCACTACTGCGGTCCTGGCTTGCATCCTGGCCTGTTTCTCTTGCGGTACTCTCTGCGCGCCCGCGCCAAAACGATGATAAACCGCGCAGCCGTTGGTTGCTCCATGAGGCAGGAGCGGCTTGATGAGGCGGCGCAAGCGTCGCCCCGGCTTGCTCTCCGGAAAATAATTTCGGACGGGCGACGGCCATTCCACGATATATTGCTCGAAACCGGAAAAGACATCCCGGAGCCGAGTTTCCGGAACGATCGGACGACAAGGAGATTCATTGTGGCCACCTTCTGTTGGAAGTGCGGAGCGGAAGTACCCGCCGGCGGGCAGAGCTGCCCGAAATGCGGCGCGGCGGTATCGGGAACCGGGGGATCTGCGCCGAGCCCCTCCCCGGCGAGTTCGTCGCCCTTCTCGCAAGGGTCCTCGCCTTTTTCCTCGGGCTCTTCGCCGTTCCAGCAGGGCCAGTCCTACACGCCGCCCCCGCCGCAGCCGCAGCAGCCTGCTGCGCCGCCGGCTCCGCCGGCCTTCGCTCCGATGGTCTCTTCGCCGCAGCCGGGATTTGCGCCGGTGCAGCAGGGATATACGCCGCCTCCGCCGCCTTTGACGCCTACGCCCGGATTCGCGCCTGCCGGCCCGCGCCCCGGAGGCGGCGGCTCGACGGCGATCAAGATCGTGCTGATCATTGTCGCTATCTTCGTCGGCATCGGGATCCTGGGAGCGGGCATCGTCGGCTACGGAATCTGGCGCGTCTCGCATGCGATTCATCGGGCCGCCAATGGCGGAACGATCACCATTCCCGGCGCCAACGGCGGCTCGCTTTCGGTCAGCTCGAGCCAGACGTTCACCGCATCAGACCTGGGCACCGACATCTACCCCGGCGCGACAGCAGGACAGGGCGGTATGCGGATGAGCACACCGGGCGGCTCATGGGTCACGGGGATCTTCCTCACATCAGATTCGAAGGACCAGGTGCTGAACTACTACAAGACCAAGTTCGGCAGCGACTCCGCGCTGATGGAGACCAGCGACGCGGCCATCCTGACGCTGAAGAAGAGCGAAAAGGAGAGCGTGATGGTAACGATCAGCGCCAAGCCCGGCGAGAACGACGGCAAAACGAAGATCGCGATCATGCACACGGTGAGCAAGACGTAGCAGTCATGAATTCCACCCATGCGCAGGATGAACCGGACGCAGAAGCTTCATCCCGGCCACCCTTCGCGCAAAGTTGGCGGGAAGGATCGGGTATCGGTACTCTTACAACTGTCGAACCGATTCAATCCCCTGTCGTGACGGCGGCCGGATCCTGATCGCGGATGGCGGCCGTGTCGATGAGCAGACAGGTCCCCAGCTCGCTGAAAGCCTTCTCCCAACGGGGACGATCTTCGGAGTCGAGCGCCTTGAGCGAGTCGCCGGACGAGCGCAGGATCTCGTACCAGAGGTTCTGCGCCTGCCACAGATTCAGATCGAAGGGCAGCTCGGCGAGCGCGCGAGCCATGGCCAGAGCCCGCTCGAGCATTTCCAGCGATCCCGACGACATTTGCAGCTCGAGCATGGCGCGCTTCATGCGCTGGTCGGCGATGTAGGAGAGGTTGGCAGTCTCGAGCGGAACCTGATCGGCCCTGGCGAGCTGCAGAAACGAGCGCAGCAACGACTGGTCGATGGGATCGGATTCGAGCGCCCGGCGCAAGCCGGCATTGATGGCGAAGCCCGCGGCCAGCGCCAGCGCCGGCGGCTTGGGCAGCCCGGCCTGCGAGAGATAGTGCAGCAGGTTGGCGTGATCCTCGTAGATGGTGGTCAGCGAGTTCTCGATGTCCCACAGGGTGGAGTTGAGGATGAGCTGCACGATGCGCCGTTGCTCGTCGCTGAAGAGCGAGGTCAGCGAATAGTCGACGTGGCCGTAGTACTGGTCGATCGCGCGAATCACATCGGGGAAGTTCGCGCGCTGCGCGTGCGCGACGGCCTGCGCAGCAAAGGACTCGAACGCGCCGGAGTCCGCGGAGCGGTACGGCTTGACCGCCGCGGTGATGTTCTGGTCGCCGAAGTGCAGAACGGCGAAGGAATAATCCTGCTGCTCGCCGGTGATGATGCTGGCGATATGCGCGCGGCCCAGCGCAAGACGGGCGCGGCCCGACGTGTAGACCTCGTGCGAGATGCGGCGCACGCGGTAACAGTAGAGCTCGGTGTCTTCGGCAAACGATGAGAAGATCGAGCTGATGGCGTAGTGCGCCGCGACCTGTTCGAGCCCAAGCTGCATGGAAGCCACGCAGGCCGTGTAGATCTGCGCTCCGTCGCCGGCCTTGGCCACGTTCGATCCGGCTTCGGCCAGGCGCGCGAGGAATTCCGGCTCGAGCGCCGCCGCAGCCGCGCCGAACAGCACCTGCGCCAGTTGCAGCGTGCGCGCAGCGTAAGCGATCACCTGCACCGTTTCGATGCCGGAGATGTCGTCGAAGAACCAGCCGCAGCTTGTGTACATGAGTTGCGCGTTGCGCTGCATCTCCATCAGCTCCAGCGCGCGGATGCACTCATCGGCGGTGAGCGGGTGGTTCTGATGCGCGCGCAGGAACCGGTCGACCGATTCCTCGCTGCGATCGAGAATCACGTCGATGTAGGCGTCGCGCGCGGCCCACACGTCCTTGAAGAGATTCGCGCCCTCCTGTTCCGTGAGCGGGGCGACGGCGTCGCGCAGTTCGTCGAACGCCTTGCGCAGGGGCGCGCGCCACGCCTGGCTGTAGCCGGGCTTGCCGCCGTTGCATCCGCAGTCGGAGCGCCAGCGCTCCACGCCGTGAGCGCAGCTCCACGACGTGTCCTCGACGATCTCGGCCTCGAACTCCGGCGGAAACTGATCGAGAAAGCTGCCATAGTTGGTCAGCTTGACAGTTTTGTCCTGCTCGATCAACCGGAGCGTGTAGGCCAGCGCCATGTCGCCGTACTTGTGATGGTGGCCGTAGGACTCGCCGTCGGTGGCAACGTGCGAGATCTGCGGCGCGGTCGAGTCGGAGAATCCCGCTTCGAGCCGCGCGGCAAAGGCTTCGCCCGAATTCAGCAGCCCTTCGAAAGCGATGGCGCGCGAGGCCGGACCGTTATAGAAAAAGACCGCAGTGGAGGCGCCGGATCTGAAGCGGACGAGATACGGATGGGTGGTGTCGACCGACGCGTCGGCGGTGTTGATCCACAAGGCGCCGTCCTTCAGCGCGCGAACGCGCTTGCACTGGTGCGGCGCCAGCACCGTGAACTTGATCCCGTTCATCGCCAATGCTTCGAGCGACGCGCTGTCGGCCGCGGTCTCAGGGAGCCACATGCCCTCCGGCGGCGTGCCGAAATGAAGAACGTAGTCGGCGATGCCCCATCGGATCTGCGTGACGCGATCGCGGCGATTCGCCAGAGGCATGATGATGTGGTTGTAAACCTGCGCCATGGCCGAGCTGTGGCCGCGAAAACTGTTGCGGCTGCGGCGCTCGCCGTCGAGGATCATGCGATAGGTGCGGGGAGCATTCTCCCTCAGCCAGCTCATCAGCGTGGGACCGAAATCGTAGCTGATGCGCGCATAGTTGTTTACGATGCGCGTGATCCGGTTCTTTGTGTTGAGGATCCGCGCCGCGCCGTTGACGGCGTAGCACTCGGCGCAGACGCGCTCGTTCCAGTCGTGGTAGGGCGCGGCCGA
>JASHQQ010000178.1 GCA_030039035.1 Acidobacteriaceae bacterium
GCGGTAAGCGGAGTCGTCAACGCCAGGTCGGGCAGCGCGACCGGCGTCTCCGGGACGATTGCCAGCACCACTGGCGCCGGGGTTGCCGGCAACGCCACCGCGGCCTCCGGCTACACCAATGGTGTGTGGGGCCAGAGCGCCAGCCCCGACGGCACGGGCGTGGTTGGAGTCAACAACTCCATCGCCGGAGGGACCGGGGTCAGCGGCGTCGTCAACGCCACTTCCGGCGGCGCGACCGGTGTCTCCGGCACGATTGCCAGCACCAGTGGCGCCGGGGTCGTCGGCAACGCAAACGCGGCCTCCGGCTACACCAGCGGAGTATACGGCCAGAGCGCAAGCCCGAACGGCACGGGCGTGAGTGGAGTCAACAACTCCAGCACCGGAGGGACCGGGGTCAGCGGCGTCGTCAACGCCACTTCCGGCGGCGCGACCGGCGTTTCCGGCACAATTGCCAGCACCGCTGGCGCCGGGGTCGCCGGCAACGCAAACGCGGCCTCCGGCTACACCAATGGTGTGTATGGCCAGAGTGCCAGCACCAACGGCTACGGTGTGAACGGGGATGCTGTCGCCACGTCCGGCAATAACATCGGAGTCTACGGGCAGACCGAGAGCAACAGCGGGTACGGAGTTTACGGAGTAGCCAACTCTACCGACGCTTCGGGGGCGGGCGGAATTGGTGTCATTGGAATCAATTTCGGTTCAAACGGTTCCGCTGGCTCTTTCGGCGCACTTTCGGGCCAGGGACTGATTCTCCAAGGCTGGGGCAGCGGCTTCGCGCAGGTCTTCACCGTCGATGCCAGCGGCGACCTGGATATCAATGGCAACCTGACCGTGGCCGGGAGTAAATCGGCAAGGGTGAAACTCGAGGATGGCCGCGAGGTGGCGCTCTACGCGGTCGAAAGCCCGGAGAACTGGTTTGAAGATTTCGGCACTGCGCAATTGCATGGGGGCGCGGCAAAAGTTTCACTTGAACCCGGATTTCTCGAAACCGTGGACACCTCGGCCGACTACCGCGTCTTTCTCACTCCCAATGGCGACTGCCGAGGTCTGTATGTAGCCAACAAAACTGCTGGCGGCTTTGAGGTGCGCGAATTGGGAGGCGGAAATGCGACCATCGCGTTCGATTACCGGATCGTGGCCCACAGGCGCGGCTTCGAGAACGTCCGCCTCCAGGATGTTCACCTGCCGCAGGGTCCCAAAGACATGCAAGCCAGGCTCGCTAATATGCGACCAGGTCAGCATAGGATGGCATTGCCCCCGGGAGTTACGACTCCCTCATTGCCGCACCGCCCTGACCAGACGCGTTAGCGAGGCTTTGGCGCGGAACCTCGTGTTTCGCCGTATGGCTGGGTGGCTCAGATCCATCTCTTCGGGTCTGAGCCACCCAGCGGCCTCTGGATACACATACCCTGGTTTTGCTGTAAAGCGCGCCGTTCGGGATGGAAGCGATGAGCGGGGACCTTGCGTGTTCCGACAGTCAAGCTACGGCAATTCCTGAGTTGCCGTGGCCTCTCGAATTCCGTGCAGGGTCGCGTCGACTCGGGTTCAGCGGCGCCAGCGTGGTGAATGGCATGGTGTACTGGGGCTCCGGATACTCCCGGCTCGGCGGGCCGAAATATACGGGCAATCACATGTTCTGCGCGTTCTCAATTGAAGGGAAGTGAGGCAGCCCCGGGGATCCGAATCGCATTCTGATAGCCGGCGAGAGCGGCGGATTCAGGCCTCTCATCGAAGATGAATGGACACACGCACTGCGACTACCACAATTACTTTGATTGCGGATTGAGCCCCGGCGGGCGGGAAGGTGTTAACGCTCCCCATGGCGATGGCCAGACATCGAACCTAGTTTCTGTTATTCGCACGACCAGGGCGGGACGGCTCCAGGCGGAGCTGGCTGCAAGAGAGACGATCATAAGCCTCGGACTTATCAGTGGGATCCGGCGCAGGACGGCAGCTTTGAAGATTACCTCCATAACAAGGCGATTCCGCAAATTCGCGAGATACTGACGAACCAGGGTGAGTTTCCGGCGATTGCGTGGTTTGTCACACCGACCAAGGATATGACTCCGGAGCTGGCCGGAGAAATTGTCAAGGCGCTGAATGAAGACCCGAAGCTGGTATGGAATAACCGGCTCGGTGGCGGAAAACAGCGGCGACACGAAGACGCCGGAGCGATACATCCCCGCACAGGGATACCCGTGGCGTGACGGGGAGTCGTGTCGAACTGCCGAAGCAGGCGCCGGATCCTGTTGCGACGGTTTTGGTCCTGAAGTCTGCCTGGCAGGCGAATGTATGGCGCGCCGCCGGTTTGATTCGGCGACGGTTCGGAATCCTGGCGACGGACAGCTTCAAATCCCACTGCATTCGCTATGAAAGATCAGCCGGTCCATCAGGGTCCGCAGCCGGCGATTGCGGATGAACAATCGTTCCAGAAAATTGAAGTTGCCCGCCTGCGCAGCCAGTAGTCCTACGGGTCCCCAGCGGGCCAGCTTGCGTTTCAGCGTGCGAACCTGGATCTGGCGGCTGGCGCGTCCGGTCAAACGGCGGGCGACGATGCGGTCCTTCAGAGGCATCTCCGGAGTTTCGAAGAAAGGCTGCGCCCGGAGCTTCCATTCGTCGGTGCGGTTGAACAGGTCCTCGCGATTGCCAAGCAGAGCCGCGTTTTCATTTACCCAGTCGTTCAGCGCCGTGCCTGGAAACGGCACGAGGTTGAAGAAGTAGGCCTTCATGACAGGATGACGTTGCGCGAGTTCGATCGATTTCTTCACGTCGTCGAGTGTTTCGCCCGGAGTGCCATAGACGAACAGCAACGTGACATCGAAATCGAGTTCGCAGGCCATGCGCACCGCGCGATCGACCTGCTCAACCGTCAAGTGCTTGCAGATTACGTCGAGAATACGGTTGCTCCCCGATTCCACTCCAATGCCCAGTTGTTTGAAGCCCGCGCTCTTCATCGCCCTGAGAATTGGCTCGGTAATCAGGTCGGCGCGGATGCCCTGGCCGCAGCGAATGACAGCGCCTTTCAGCCGGCGGGACTCAATCTCGGGCAACAGTTCCATAACGCGGCGCCGGTTGGCCAGGAAGTTATCATCGCCGATCTGAAATGCACGGACGCCTCGCCGGTAAAAATATTCCAGCTCGTCGCCAACCAACCTGGCGCTGCGGTAGCGAATCCTGCGGCCCATATGATCCGGGACGGAGCAGAAGATACATTTATGGGGACAGCCGCGGCTGGTCGAGATCTCGATTTCATTCGTGTACTGGCCGAGTGGATAACTGCCGAAGCGCGGAAACGGAAACTGGTCGAGATTGTCGACATAGTACCGTGGCCCGCCATTGCGAACCTCGCCATTCACCCGGTAATACAATCCCCGAATCGTCTCCAGCGGAGCGCCCAGGCAGAGGTCCCGCATGGGCAGCTCACCTTCCCCGGAGACGGCGTAGTCCACATCGGGGCACTGACCCATCACTTCGCCTTCAAGGGCGCTCACGTGCGGCCCGCCGACGATGAGCTTTATATCCTTGTACAGGCGCCTGAGCCCGGCGATCATCCGGTACGTGGTCATGTACTGGTAAGTCATCATCGTGAAGCCGATGAGATCGGGCTTGAATTCGGCAATCTTGCGGTATAAGTCACGTTCTTTGAAGCCGGCATTCAGATCCAGCGCCGTGGTGGCGACGCCCAGCGAGGCAATGAATTCCTCAATGTAGCCGATGCCAACGGGCGGGCGATAACCACCGAAGTGACGTCCGGGGTAGGACGGAGTGACAAACAGGACCCTCGCGTAGCGCAAGTTACGACCCCCTTTCCGGGCCTACGCGGCCCGCTGGGCAACCAGCCGCCAAGCCTTTCTCGCGATCGCGCCAAGATCGTGCAGGTCGCGCACATAACCTAGCCGGCGCTTGATGAATCGCGGGGAGAAATACACTTTCCGCCTGGCGCGCGCAACCGCCCTTGCGATTTCGTCTCCGGTCATTGCTTCGGTTCGGGTCACCACGTGATCGAACCCGTTGTACTTGCTGAAATCCTCGGTCAGAATGAAGCCGTTCTTCGATGCGAGGGTGTGAAACTCCGTCCCGGGGAACGGCACCGCCACCGAGAACTGCACCGAGTCGGCAGGCACCGACTTGATATAGCGGATAGTGTTCTCGACCGATCCGGGAGTCTCTCCGGGCAAACCGACGATAAAGGACAGATGATTCCTGATTCCAAGCGAATGAGACATCTCGAGCGTCCTGCGGGCCTGCTCGAGGTCAATATCCTTGTGAGTACGAGCCAGGACTTCCGGGTCGCCGGACTCAATACCGATGCGCAACGTGAACAGTCCGGTTTCGACCAGCCGCTCCATGAGTTCGCGGTCCCAGTTATCCGCCCGCGCATTCATTCCCCACGGGATGCGCAGCTTGCGCCGGTTCATCTCATCGGCGAAGGCTAATATGCGGGTTCTGCCAAGGTTGAAGGTGTCATCGTCGAAGAAGAAGCTTTTGGTATCAGGAAAGCGCTCCAAAACCCAGGCCATCTCCGCAGCGATATTTTCGCCGGACCGCGAGCGGTAGGCGCCTTTGAGATTGGTTTGAGGCCACAAGCAGAAATTACACTTGAACGGGCAGCCGCGGCTTCCGTACATGAAAGTCACAGGACTGGGGAAACCGGGAACGGAGTAATTGTGCATCGGCATGCCGTCGCGTTTTGGATAGGGGAGCTCATCGAGATTCTCGATCGGCTTTCGCGGAGCAGTTTGCGCCATTCCTCCTGCCTCGTCCAGGCAGATCAGACCTGGTACGAAGCGCGGGTCCTTTCTCCGCGCGAGGGCGCCGGCAAGTTCATAGGCGGTCTGCTCCGGCTCTCCCTTGATCACGAAGCTGACTGCCGAGCCAAGCAAGGCGTCCATCGGCCGCACGTCGGTATGTGGGCCATAGACTGCAATGACTGACTTGGGAAGTAACTCCCTGAGTTGTTCCAACGCGCCGAGATCATGTTTCAGGGACGTGGCCGAGGTTTCCGCAACGACGAGATCCGGAGAGAAGGACCGGATCCTTGCCAGGACCGAATTCAGAGACGCGCGCTCGGCGATGCCGTCGATGCAAAGAACATCGACGCCCCTGCTCTCGGAATAGGCCGCGGCATAGGCCACCAGAAACGGAAAAGGAACATAGGAGTTTGTCTTCTTGACGGTCAAGTTCGGAAAACGGCAGCCGGCGCGGATTCCGGTGCGGCCATCCTGTTCCCAGGGAAGATTCACAAAGGCTGTCCGCATGCCTAAAACCTCCCACGTACGAACGCGAACCCCTTTTTCGCCAGTGCGGAAAGCTCCGACAAGTTCGAGGAATAACTCAATCGCCGGGCGAGGTACCGGGGCGAGAAGTAGACTCTTCGCATTACGTACTTTTCGGCCTTGAGGACTTCCTCGCGGCTCATGGTCGCGGTGCGGACAACCGAGTTCGAAATCACGTTGAAGGTGTTCCAGTCGCGGGTCGTCAGGTACCCGTCGCGGACGACTTCGTCGTAATAAGAAGTTCCTGGAAAGGGGGTAGTCACGGTAAAAGCCATGCTGTCGGCCGCGAGCGACCTTGCGAACGATGCCGTGCGCTCAACCGTCTCCCAGCTCTCGCCGGACAAGCCGATCGTAAAAGTCACGTGCACCTTCACGCCATATCGGTGAGCGAGTTCGATACACCGGGGTACGGTGTCGAGGTCGAGATTTTTCTTGGTGCGCTTCAGTACTTCGGGGTCAGCCGATTCCACGCCGATGCGGATGGTGAAGAGCCCTGCGTCTGCCAGGCATTGCATCATCTCTTCGTCAAAAAGGTCCGGGCGTGCGTTGCAACCCCATGGAATCCCGAGTGACCGTCTCCTGAATTCCTCCGCCATAGCCAGCATTCGCGGCTTGCCGATATTGAACGTGTCGTCATCGAAGTAAATCGAACGAAAAGGGCCCCAATGATTCCGTGCGTGTTCGATTTCGTCGACCACCGATTCCGGGGACCGGTGGCGGTAACTTCCCGAGCGGAACCACTGCGGCCAGACGCAGAAGGTGCAAAGGTAGGGGCACCCCCGGGAAGCGTACATGTATAACACCGGCGCCGGAAATCCGGCAACCTTGTAGCGGCTGAGCGGCAAAGTCTCGCGGTGCGGCCAGGGAAGGCTGTCGAGATCGTGGATCAGATCGCGCTTCTCTCCGATCTTCAGGTCTCCGGAGGGCGACCGGTACGCGAGACCGTGCACCCGGCCAAGGTCTTGCCTGTTGTCCAACGCCTCAACCAAGTCGAGCAGGGTTTGCTCGTATTCGCCGCGCAACACAAAATCGATGAAATCCTGTTCCAGAATCTCGCCGGGAATGGCGCTGGGGTGCGGCCCACAGACAGCAATTTGGGCGCCGGTCAACTCCTTCAATCTCCTGGCGATCGATAAGTCGAGGCCGTGTGACTGCGTGGACATCTCGTTGACAATGAGATCCGGCCTGAAAGCCGCGACACGTGCATAATAGGCATCCCGGTCGAGGTCTTCGGCAACGCCGTCGACGATCATCGATGGAACGCCGGCGGCCTCAAGTTTGGCCATTGCGTAAGCGAGCGTGAAAGGAAAGGGAATGAATGTGTGCTGACCCGATCGGATCGTATTGGGAACTCGACATCCCGCGCGGATGCCGCGTTCCCGGTTCAACCGCCAGGGAGGGTTGGTCAGACAGACGCGCATAGATGACTCCAGCCCGTGCGCGAATGCTAACACGGGAAATCGCTTTGTCAATCTATCGAATTAGAAAATCCGCTTCGCTCAACCGTTCGAGTATGAGTCAGCATGCCACCGCAACCGCGACCTCCCTGCCGCAAAGGCTTTGAATGCAAACTAACTTTATTGTTTTATATAAGATGTTCTTCGCGAAGCCACTCGATTGTTGCTCTCACTCCGTCCATCATCGTGAAAGGTAAGGGGCCGGCTAATTCCAGTGCCGCCTCGATGGGAAATGGAGGAGAGGGAGTGCGTATATTCGCGAGCCGTTGCGAGTAGAGTGGCGGATTTTTCCAGCCGAGGAAGCGAAGGGCGTCGCCACATCCAGCGGCGAGACGCACCACAGCCTCCGGGACATCCCGCGGCGGCCGGCGTCCCAAGGCGGCGGCGATGGTTTGGGCCCAGTCAGCGATGCAAACCGGGGGCTCGTCCGCTACATGGAAGAGACGGCCTTGAATCCGCTCGGGCGGCGCGTCCAAGAGATGTTGAATTACATGGACGACATTGCCGACATAAGCCAGGCGCTTGACAGCATTCGAGTGTCCGAGGTTCACGTAGCGGCCGCGGGCAATCGCAGCAAAAAAGCCACGAAAGGGCGCGCCGCCCCACGGGCCCCAGACATGACCGAGGCGCATGAGGGCCCAAATGCGGCCGCGTGTGTCGAGCGCACCGCGGGAGACAATCTCCTCCATCTCCCTTTTGCTCCTTCCATAGCCGTACTCATGGCGGTCCGGAGGTGCGGCAGCGGCGGCGATGCTTGACGCGAACAACACGCGACTTACCTCCGGAGTGTTCGCAATCGCGGCCAGAAGGTTGCGCGTTCCAACAGTATTGACCGTATAGCCGTAGAAATCGTCGCTGCCGGCAAAGCCCGTCTGCGCCGCCAGGTGCACTACCTCGTGCGGCCGGAAATCACCGAAGGCGGCGGTCACTGTGCGGGAATGGAGTATGTCCATCCGGGAATAGAGACTTTCCTGCCCCGCCGGCGGCCTCAGGCGCGTCCCCAGACTCTTCACGACACGGCCCGACCGCCGGAGCGCGGCGACCAGGTTGACGCCGATGAAACCCGAGCCGCCGGTGACAAGCGTTCTTAATTCCATCCTCGGAGGGTCCGCCATCCCATAATGAGATACATCCTGGCCCGTACCGCTCCGCAGATCAGCGCGTTGATTGCCGGGGAATGCCGCCGCGCATAGAACTTGCGGTGAAAGCGGATCATCGAGTCGTGAAAATCGCGGACCGCCTGCCAGCGGCGAAAGGTTCGGGTGTGGGAGCCCAGATGCACGATCACGCTGTCAGGGCAGTACCAGACCTCCCATCCCGCCCATTTCGCGCGCAGAAACCAGTCGACATCCTCGCAGTAGATGAAGTAGCCTTCATCGAGTTTGCCGATCTGGTCGATCACGGAACGGCGCACCATCATGCAGCAACCGTCGCTGGCCTCAACCTGTTGCGGCCGGTCATCATCGAGATAAGTCGTTTCGTAGCGCCCGAAACGGCGGCTCTTGGGAAAAATCCGGCTTAACAACAGGACGTGACTGATAGCGTCGAAGAGCGTGGGAATCGATCGCTTTGCCGATGACTGCAGGGCGCCGTCCCGGTCCACCACCTTCGGTCCGGCAAATCCGGCGCAAGGGTGTCGCTCGAGGAATTCGACCAGATTGCCCAAAGCTCCTGAACGCACGACCGTATCCGGATTGAGAAGGCAAAGATAGCTGCCTCGAGCCGCATCGATGCCGCGATTGTTGCCCCATGCGAATCCTCGATTGGCGCCATTTTCGAGAACGCGGATGCGATCGCCCCATGCTTGTCTGGCGCGTTCCAGGCTCTGATCGGTGCTCGCGTTGTCCGGAACGATGATCTCGAAAGGGAACCGCGGCGGATCCGCGAAGATACTGTTCAGGCAATCCAGCAACAGCCCGCCGGAGTTGTGATTGAGAATAATCACCGAGAGGCGCGGCCCGGGCGCGGATTCAGCGGTTATGGGCGGCATTCTCCGGACCCTTCTCGTCGGGATAAATCCCGTCGCAGCGCAACACGCGAAGCGGAGTTTTCAACAGGAGAACGAAGTCGAGCCACAACGACCAGGAGCGGACGTAAGCAACATCCATGTCCGACCGCTGGTCGAGAGTGGAGGCGTTGCGCAACTCCACCTGCTGCAGGCCGGTAATGCCGGGCGGCATGAGAAACCGCTCGGCGTGTCTCAGCAGGCATGCGCGGCTTTCGCTTTCGATCAGCGGGCGCGGGCCGACAAGGCTCATCGAGCCGCCCATTACGTTGAAGATTTGCGGAAGTTCGTCAAGGCTGGTGCGTCGCAGCCAGCGCCCGACGCGAGTGATGCGCCGGTCCGATTCCGACATCTCGTAGTTTGCAGCCGGATCCGGTTCGCCAATGCGAAGCGATCGGAATTTGTTGATCACGAATGGCTTGAAATGGAGCCCGAACCGGCGCTGCCGAAAAAATGCCGGGCCGGGCGTCTCCATTCGAATCGCGATGGCGATGAACGCCAGCAGCGGGGCAAGCAGCAAGCAGAGCGGAACCGCAATCGCCAGGTCGCAGACTCTCTTGAGCCATAGAAGTCGAAAGTGCTTTTCGCCTCCTTCGAGGAGCCGGAGTTTTTCCCCGGACGGTGTGTTCAAAGCTTCATCGGAATCGCTTTTCACTTCAAGCATCGCAAACATCCCCCGATGAGAACTCTTTCGAATTTGCGCACCAATTTACCATACTCGCTCGTTGGAAGCTTGAGTTTTTATGGAGTTTTGTCTGGCCTGGTCCGCAAAGAGAGTCTTTGACTGCGAGTTTGGTTTTACAATACACTCGCCTGTTCAATCCCAGGCTTTCAGCTTTCTGCCTTGGCGCAAGGAACCAAACGAAGCTGACAGCTATCGTAAAGGGCGAAAAAGAGGCGATTTCGCATGGCTGGACGGGTGTTTATCACCGGTGTCGCCGGCTTTCTTGGCAGCCATCTCGCCGAGGCACTCCTCATGCGCGGCTTTCGGGTGAGTGGAATCGACAATCTGCTTGGCGGATGTATCGACAATGTCCCGCAAGGCGTCGATTTCAGGGTTGCCGACTGCAACGACCGCTCCGCGTATTCCGACATGGTGGCCGGAACGGATGTGGTTTTTCATTGCGCCGCGCTGGCCCACGAAGGACTCAGCGTCTTTTCACCCCACCTCATCAATACGCATGGGAGCAACGCCAGCGCCGCAGTGCTCAGCGCAGCCATCTCGAAAGGCGTCAAGCGCTTCGTGTTCTGTTCCTCGATGGCTCGATACGGCGCCAACCCCGTGCCTTTCAGCGAAGAGCAGGAGCCTCATCCGCTCGATCCATACGGTATCTCGAAGTATGCTTCGGAGCTCATGCTAAGAGCATTGAGCAGGGAACATGGAATGGAATTCAACATCGCCGTCCCGCACAACGTCATCGGGCCAAGGCAGCGTTACGACGACCCGTACCGGAACGTCGCCAGCATCATGATCAGCCGCATGCTGGCCGGCCGGCAACCGATCATTTACGGCGATGGAAGCCAGACCCGCTGCTTCAGTTTTGTCGCGGACGTGGTTCCCTCGCTGATTCTCCTCGGGATCGATCCGAACATTCGCGGCGAGGTGGTCAATCTGGGGCCCGACGAACAGGTTGTGACCATCTACGAATTGGCGAGGGCGATCGCCGCTCTGCTCGGGTTCGAACTTGATCCGATCTTTGTCACCAGGCGTCCGCTTGAAGTGAAAGCGGCCTATTGCAGCTCTGCGAAGGCGCGCAGCCTGCTGGGCTACCGGACCACTTATACCCTCGATCAGGGACTTCGGGAAATGATTGCCTGGATTCGCGGCAAGGGGGCAAGGACATTCCGTTACTCGTACGAGATCGAGATTTCCAACAGCAAAACACCAAAGACCTGGACCGAGCAGTTGATCTAGCAATGGGGTTTGAAGCTTCAGCGAGAATGCCTCACTGACCCTGCGAGGAGAAACGGATGCAGCCTCAGACCGCAAGAGAACTCCTTCCGATTACAAGAGAAGTCTCCCGGCTGACGGGAAGCAATCCATGGCAGATGCTTTCGGCACTGCGCCGGTTTGTCTTCCGTATCGTCCGGGAGAGACGCGGCA
Organism: Acidobacteriaceae bacterium; assembly: GCA_030039035.1. GTDB lineage: Bacteria > Acidobacteriota > Terriglobia > Terriglobales > Acidobacteriaceae > Telmatobacter. Next base: position 10,843 of record JASHQQ010000178.1, read on the forward strand.
ACGAGTTGTTGTTCAACGCGCTGCGCGAGATCCGGTACACGATGGCCGGGCCTTGCGACAACGGGCAATCGATCCTGCTCACGCCCGAGAATCTGGACGAGATGAACCGGCATCTTGCTCCGCACCTGGCGGCCATGAACTACCGACTGGTCCAGGAGTTTTCCTCGAACGAAGAGGACAAGTGCATCGTTCTCGAAGATCGCCTGATCGCGAAGACGCATGGATCGCTGCGCTTCTATGATATGAAGCGGAATCTTGCGCGGAGCATTGAAGCCGACGGTTTCCTCAGCAATTTCGTATCCCTTGCGGGGCGCATCTATTTCGTCGTCGATGGCGAACTCTATTCCGTAATGGCGGAAAGCGATGTCCGGAAGGAAAACCTCCGATTTTCCACGAAAGAAAGCACCGTTCTCGATCAGGGCATGGCCCGGGACAACGAGGGCAATCTGGTTGCCGCCGAATACAAACTCGACACGTCCGGCGTGAGTGGTGCTCTTCTCTATGTGCTCCGCGCAGGGGACGCGCATTGGACGGCCATTGACACGCTGGCGCGCCGGGTGGACAAGCATTGCCATATTGTCTTTTTCGATCCGGCATCGCAGATTTTCTATGTTACCTGTGGCGACAACCGGAAGATTCTGGCGACGCTGGACCTGAAGGGGCAGGAGGCAAGCATTCGGGTCGTGAGTGACGGGGCGGGAAAGACCGGCGGTTACTTGTCGGCCGTGCCGTGGGAGGATGGCTTTCTGTGCGGAACCGACTACACGGGTGGAACAAATTTTCTGGTGCTTATCCGTGGCCGCCGTATCGTGCGCAAAGAGGCGCTGAGAAAGCCGTTCCGGCGAAGCGTAGTCAGTTCCATGGCGGCCGGTGACCCCGGGCTCCTGTTTGCGGCATGGAACAAGGGACTTTTACCCGGATGCTGCAACGGTCTTCTCCTCAGGTCGCAAGCCGGCGTACGGTCGCTTTGCCATAACGCTGACTCGCAAGTCGCCTTCAGGCTCTTTCCATCCCCGGACGGCCTGGTGGTGCGTGGAGAAGCCCAGGGCCGCAAGGTTTTCGGGATCTATCGCAGGCCGGATCGCCCGTTCGGGAAAGTTACGCCGGGCGCGACACGCCATGCGTGAACATACGATTCTGGGGCTGGCCACGATGGGCGACAGTGCCGCCGCGATCGCAGTGGGCGGACGCCTGGTTGCCGCAGTCGAGGAAGAACGCATCTCGCGCCGCAAGTACGATGGCGCATTTCCTTACGGCGCAATCGGCGAATGCCTGCGAATCGCCGGCATCAGCATGGAAGAGGTCGACCATGTCTGCGTCTACTGGCAACCCTGGCGCGTCATGACCAGAGCGGCGTTCGTCGCCAGCCGTGCATTGACCCGCGCGCGGGATGCACGCGCCATGTTTGCCAGAGTGTGCGCCGTGTTCAGTTCGGCCGGACACAACGATGACAACGAATACCCGCAGATGGCGGGCCGCTGGGATGAGCTTTTCCGGGTGCGACGGCTTTTGAGCCGCGCATTCGGCCGATGCACTGCACGCATCTCCTTTTTCGATCATCACGCATGTCATGCCGCCAGCGGCCGCGTTCTGCTGCCGGAGGAAGACGCCCTCTGCCTGACCTTCGATGGCGGCGGCGAGGAGCACTCGACGGTTGTCGGTTGCTTCACCGGGCGCCGCTTTGAAGCCTTCAAGCGGATGCGTTGGCCCAACTCGCTGGGTCATTACTACAGCACATTCACGGGTTATCTCGGGTTCCGGATCCGCGAGGGTGAGTACAAGGTGATGGGGCTGGCATCGTATGGCTGCCCGAAATACTCCAGCCTGATCCGCGAGCACATCCTCTCGCCCCGTGACCATGGAGAGTATTTCCTGAACAACCGGCTGATCGATTACCACGCGGCCGTACAGGGGCGCTTCACCAAGGGCCTGATCGATCTGCTCGGACCGCCGCGAAAACTCGAAGATCCAGTCGAGGAACGCCATCAAGACATTGCGGCGAGCGTACAGGCGGTCTTCGAGGCAACATTGTTCGACCTGTTGCATTGGGCGAAAATGCAGCGCCCGCATGTCCGGCACCTGATCCTCGCCGGAGGCTGCGCCCTGAACGCTACCGCCAACGGCAAGGTGGTCGACAGTGGGCTCTTCGACCGCGTGGTGGTTCCGCCGGCGCCGCACGACGCTGGCGGCGCCATCGGCTCGGTGGCGATTGGCGTCACCCTCGCCGGCGATCGGAAGACCCATCCAGCACCGCCGAGACCGACAATGCCGAGCCCATACCTCGGAAGCGTCTTTGGCAATGCCGCGGTCGAAGCTGCCTTCGCCGGAAGAGGACTCCCCCCGCCCCAGCGTCTCCCGGAGGACGCGTTGATCGCGGCGGCGGCCGACGCGCTCGCGGCAGGGGAAGTGATCGCCTGGTTCCAGGGAGCGGCAGAGTTCGGGCCGCGCGCCCTTGGCAACCGTTCTTTTCTCGCCGATCCTCGTTTTGCTTTCATGCGTGACAGGATTAACGAGAAAGTCAAGCATCGGGAACCGTTCCGGCCGTTTGCTCCTTCGGTAAAGGAAGAGCTTGCGGCAGTGTACTTCGCGATGTCGCAGCCCAGCCCGTATATGAATATCGTGAGCAGGGTGCGTGCCGAAAAACGCGCCGTGCTTCAGGCGGTGACCCATGTCGACGGCACCGCGCGGGTGCACACGGTGAGGCGCGAAGCCAACGAGCGCTTTTGGCTGCTGATCGACGCATTCGAAAAGCGCACGGGCATCCCGGTGCTTCTGAACACGTCTTTCAACATGCGGGAACCGATCGTCAATGCCCCATCGCAGGCCATCGCAACCTTCCTTTCGAGCAACGCCGACAGACTGTTCATCCATGATTTCATGTGCGACAGGGGCTGGCGCGGCCGTGTATCCCTGCGCGTTTTGCCGTGAATGAAGCCCGGCGCCCGGGCGCGCCGGAATTCGTAACAGTCCGATTCGGCGGGCGGCAGGAACCGGTGTAACTGCGGCCGGGATTTCCGAGCGCATCGATTCGGATTTTTTTCTTGCCAAGAAGGCCCGGTTCCACTACTATCCGGGCGAGGCAATCCAGCTATGCGCGTTTGCCTTACCAATCCCCCCTGGCGGCAGGATGGATAACGCGGAATCTGCACGGAATATCGCGTTTCCAGTACCACACGATCTGTCCAACGCACTTGTGTTTCTTTTCCCTCTTCTCTGCTCTCTGCTAACTCCAGGTCCGAGGCAGGTGACATTCCTGCAACGATCATCGATGGCGCCGGCGAGGATTTCGACGGGCTCGCACCCGCGGCGCAGGTCCGGCGGTCGGGGATTTACAGGATCGCCGGGAGCTTCGGGGACCGAGTCAGTCTTCCGGAGCGGATATTCATTCGCGTCCGCAATCGGCGGAGCGCTATGGAAGAGTCGGCATTCGAGCTGGGGAGTAGCTCATGAAATTCACAATGCTCATGCTGGAAATCCGTTCCGGGGTTCCCGGATTTTCCGGTTCCTATTCAGAGGGCATCGCTTCCATCGCCGCGGTAGTAAAGCAGGCCGGCCATGAATTCGAACTGATCCACGTCACGCGACCCACGAGTCCGGAGAAGCTGGCCGAGCGCGTCGCAGCGACGAAGCCGGACGCCCTTGGGTACTCGTGCATGACGCACACGTTTCCCTACCTTAAGGCCTTCGCTCCCGCAATCAGGAAAGCGCTGCCAAACGTCCCCACCCTGATGGGAGGGGTGCATGCGATCCTGAATCCCCAGGAGAGCATCGAGATCGAGGGAATCGATGCGGTCTGCCTCGGGGAAGGCGAGACGGTGGTACTGCCGTTTCTCGAGCGAATCCGGCAGGGGCAAAGCTTTGAGGATATTTCAGGCTTGTTCGTCCATCACAACGGCAAAATCTATCGCAACGCCGCAAATCCGCTGGTCGTCAATCTCGACTCTCTTCCGATGCCAGACCGGAGCGTCTTCGATTTCTCGAAGCTGGTCACGACGCTTGAGGGCGTACTTTATGTTTTCGCCTCTCGCGGTTGCCCATACCAATGTCCCTTCTGTTCCAACCACGCCATCCGGTCACAGGCGCCTAACTCGAAAGACTACCTGCGCTACAAGAGCGTGGCGCGAGTCTGCGATGAGATCGAGATCGCATCCGGCGTTTTTCCCGGCAAACTCCGTGGAATCTATTTTCAGGACGAGATCCTGACCATGAACCTTGCCTGGTTCTCGGAGTTTGCCAATGTCTATCCGCGGCGAATTGGCATTCCTTTCAATTGCAACCTGCGCGCCGACCTGGTGAGCGAACGAACCGCCGATTTACTCGAGAAGTCGGGATGCAATTCGGTTTCGATCGGTCTCGAGAGCGGCGTCGAACGGATCCGCCACCTGGTGGTGGGAAAAAACATATCCGACGAAGCGTTCCGCAAGGCCTTCGAGCGCCTGCACGTGCGCGGTATTGGAGTCAATACTTTCTCGATGATCGGCCTTCCCGGAGAGACGCCGGCGGATGCGCTGCAGACGGTGTTTTTCAATGCCGATTCGCAGGTCGACAAGAACATGGTCAGCATATTTTGCCCTTATCCCGGCACAAAGCTGCATAAGCTCGCTGAGGAAACGGGAATACTCTCAGCGCGCATGCCCGATACGTTTCAGGACTACTCGCCCCTGGTGCAGAGCACGATCAGTGCGAGCCAGGTTCGTTTCATTCATGACTTTTTCAAAGAGATTGTTTTCCTGAAAAGGTCGCGCTGGCCAGGCGCGGCATTGCGCGAACCGCTCATCCGTTACGTTGAGCGCGATGGGCCCAGCATGAAGGTGTTATCGAGTTCGAAGCGCACCGCAAGGTTCCTGCTCACGGTTCCCTATCTTCTGGCAGGCCGGTTCATATTCAATCGCCAGTCGCGGGTCTTCAAGAAGCGGCCCGCCGCACCAGTGCCGACAAGGACCTCCGAAGGCACAAGGTTCCGCGAAAAAGGCGGGAGAGAACAGCACTTCCCACAGCTCGTTCAGATTGAGCCAGGCTCCGGATCAGCACGCGCCAGCGGCGGAGAAGCAGTTCCAGATCGCCAGGAAGAGCGGGGATCTTCGCGTGCGCCTCGCCAGAGCTCCGGCGCTTCGCCAAGACTCAATCCGGGTGCAAGATGCACCTGAGTGATCAATTCGGCGGTGGTTTTCCAGGGAGATTTCCCGGGAAGAGGGATGTGCCCGGTGACGACTGATCGTCTGGAAGACTGCACTGAGCAGACCAAGGACTGCCGGAGGACGGAACCGTCCTGTGTCCGTTGTCCCATGGGATCCGGCCGGTTTGGAGATTGCCCGTGAATCGCCTGGAGTACGGCGACATCATCGAGAGGCGCTTATCCGAGGAGAAAGATCGTCTGCAGGCGGAGTTCCAGAGTCATACGATCCAGAGCTGCGCAATTGACAATGTTCTTCCCGAGGAGGAAGCAGTCCGCATTTTCACCGCATTTCCCGACGGGAGCGCAATGACGCTCAAAAAGAGCTTGCGCTTCCGTAAGTACTTTTCGGCGCAGATGGACAAGTACGATCCGCTGCTTGAGGAAATCGTCTACGCTTTCCAGCAACGAAGCGTGTTGAAGGCGGTGGAGGAGATTACCGGAATCCAAGGCATGGAGCCCGATGAGCGCTTGTATGTCGGCGGAATCAGCCTGATGCGCAAGGACAATTTCCTGAATCCGCATCTGGACAACTCGCACGACAGGAACCGTCAATCCTATCGGGTTCTCAACCTGCTCTACTATGTTTCTCCTGACTGGACGCACGAGTTCGGCGGCAATCTGGAACTGTGGGACAAAGGCCCAAAGGGCGAGCCGCGCGAAGTTGTGAGCCGATTCAATCGATTGGTGATGATGGCCACGCATCAGAAATCGTGGCATTCGGTCAACCAGGTCAAGGTCGATCGCGACCGTTGCTGTGTATCCAATTACTACTTTTCGGCCCGGCCGCTCGAAGATCACGATTATTTCCATGTGACATCATTCCGGGGCCGGCCGGAGCAACCGGTGCGCGATCTGGTGCTGCAGGGCGACATCGTTTTGCGGCAAGGGATCCGCAAGTTCTTCAGGAAGGGCATCGTTGAAAATCCGCATGTCTACAAAAAGCCGGAGAATCAACACCGGGGAAAGAGCGCATCTTCGTTCGATTGATATGGAAATCCGGGATTTGAAGCAGGGAACGAGATGGCGAAGAAGAACATGATTGATCCATGAGCGCGATTCGATGACAGATCGCAGTTTTGGCCAGGCCGAGCTCCAGGCACTTGTAAGTCACACCGGCGGCTGTTCATTCCGCTTTGCGGGGAGCGGTCGCAGCGCCGCCTGCCAGAGTCGCCGCGTGGCGCTTCTCCCATATCTTGGCGTCGACCAGGAAATGGAACCAGAAGGTTTCCAGTACCCAGAAGATGAAACCCTCGGTCCCGTCCAGGAAACCAAGACAAAAAAAGTAGCGATAGACAAAGAGTGCAAATGCGCGAATAAACAATGGTTGTTGGTCGTACTTCTGGCGAAGGTACCTCTTGCGCTGGGCGGGATTGCCATGGAGGTCGGGCTTGAGCCGTCCGGCAGTCTCCTTCGCGTCGAACTCCGCCACGCTTCCGTCGGCCCAGCGATTGTGCCGCGCGGTCCACTCGGTAAGCGGCATTCGAACGTCGTCCACCATTACACCTGGTAACTGGCCGCTGGTTCCGCTGAGAAGCATGAAGTGCTGGTCGTAGTTGCGATTCTCGCAACGGCCGGCGCCAGTGCGAAAGAGTCGCAGATGCCAGGTAGGATTCATTCCGCCGTGGCGCAAGACACGGCCGAGGAATCGGAGATAACGGGGCAGAAAATACCCGGAGGGCCCGGCTTCCTCCGGCAGCGCCAGGATGGCGGCCACCAACCTGTCGTCGATTACTTCGTCGGCATCCAGGTGTAGTTGCCAGGATCCAGCAATGGGCAAGTTGTCGATAGCCCAATTGCGCTGTGCCCCGTAATGCTCGAACGGGTGTTGGACGACGGTTGCGCCCAGCGACTCCGCTAACTCCACGGTCCCATCCTTACTGTAGGAATCCACCACGAAAATCTCATCGGAAACCAGTCGAGCCCGGCTCAGCGTGGCGCCCAAGGTGTTCTCCGAATTGAAGGAAAGGAGGATGACTGTGGGCCGCATATAAAAATTGTACGCGCTGACCTTTCCTACGTCCGATGCCACGGCCTGGCCGCAACCGAAGTGAGAATACCAACGCCGGCAGCCGAAATGGCGGGAATCCACAGTACCTGCAAAGGCCCCCGGCTGATCACAAGTCCGCCCAATTTCGGGCCGGCTGCGCCGCCAATCAGCGCCAGGGCAATGATGGCTCCGAACGCCGTCCCTGTCTCGCCAGGAAAGTGCTCTCCGGCGATCCCCAGCACAGTTGGAAAGATGGCCGAGATTCCGAGCCCAATCACTGCCATCGCAAGAATCATTGTGGGCAGGCCTCGTGCAGCCACAGCGATCAGGATTCCCGCGATCAAAAGGCAGACCGATAGCCAAACGGTGCCCAGATTGCCAAGCCAGCGCAACCACAACACTGCGCCCAGACGACCGACTCCGAGCGCCGCGCCCAGAGCAACCAGAGCCAGACTGCCGCGCGCTGCAGGGGCATGCGAGGCGTCGATAACGATCCTGCCTGCCCATACAAACATGCAGTTTTCGCTGCCCGACTCGAAAAAGAGGATGAGCCCGAAGAGCCAAACCAGCGGCCGATGGATCAATGTCAAAAGATTTCCAATCCGGACTCCGGCGCGAGGCGGAGGCGGAAAACGCAAAAAGAGCACCGGGATCACGACCACCGCGGTGATGGCAGCCAGCAGCCGCAGGACCGCGGCCGGAGAGAGCGCTTCTCCGACCAGCGACATCAACAGTGGAGCGGCAACAGCTCCCGCGCTGAAGAAAAAGCCCAGCAGGTTGAGGGCGCGTGAGCGGCTCTCCGCATTCAGATCTGCGATCAGCACGTTGGCAGCGGTGTTGAGAACGCCGCCTCCGAAGCCATAAGCGAGACAGCAGATCTCCAGTTGCCAAAAGATGCCCAGCGCCGGCATGAGAGCCAGCGAGCCGGCGACCAGAATCAATGCGACGATCAGCATCTGCCTGGCGCCGTGGATATCGAGAATCGGGCCCGCCACCACCGTTGCGGCCAGGATGCCAACGAGAGGTATGGAGCCGAGGCTGCCGGCGTGAGCGTTGCTGACGTGAAGCGCCGGCAACAGGCTGCCGACCAGAAACAGCACGATCCCGAAAACAAACATGCACCCGTTGATGGTGAAGCTCAGGCCAGCGCGATCGAAGTTCGAGCGGAGGGGCTGGGTTGTGATTCGTGTGGTCATCCCAGGATCTCTTCGTATCTCATTTTCCTCGACGGCGAAACTCGACCTTTGCGGAGGAGCCCCTGGCACTCTCAAACAAGGTATGTCCGGAAGTTCCAGTCGCGTCAAAAGCCAGCTTCGCCACGCCCAGCAGACTTGCCGAGTCACCCAGCCGGCTCCGCACCAGACGCACCTGGCGCACAGCGATGGGTTGCGCCCATTGCTGCATCGTATGCCTTGCCGTTTTCAGCACCAGGTCGCCGGCATCCGCCACGCCGCCTCCGAATACGATCATCTCGGGATTGAGAGTGCTGACGAGATTTGCGAGGGCGAGGCCGAGGTAATAACTTGCCCGCTCCAGAACCTGTTGCGCGCGCCGATCTCCCCTGGCGGCAAGACGCGCTACTTCGGGGGCGGAGATTTCGCATCGGAGCAGACGGCGGGCTGCGAGACCAATACCCGGGCCGGCGGCATGGCTTTCAAGACATCCTGTTTTTCCGTACCGCGGGAGATACCGATCGCGAACCGCCATCCAGCCCACGCTCCCGGCCAGTTCCCCGTGCCCGCGCAGCAATCGTCCGTCGGCCAGGATTCCGGCTCCGATGCCGGTGCCTGCGGCAAGAAAAATCACATTCCGGCAGTTGCGGGCCGCGCCCTTCCACGCTTCGCCGACGACGAACGCGTTGCGATCGCTTTCGACAATGACCGGCAGGTGAAAGCGCTCTCGCAACCTGGCGCCGAGCGGCACCCGTTTCCATCCGGGAATGTTGGGCGCCCAGACATCGCCGTCGCCGTACGCGAGACCCGGAACGTCGATTCCAAGCGCCCGCACATGCTTGCGCGGGATCTGCTCGAGCAGCGCCGCGAGCGTATCGATTACAGCGACCCCACCCGCCGGCGGTGTGAGAGCCCTCCGACGGTGGCTGATGCGACCGGTGCTGCTGACTCTGGCAACCCGGATGTACGTGCCGCCCAGATCGGCTGCCAGAACATGATCAGGCATGAAACCCTTTCTCCGGGATGCGCCGGGCGAATACGAATCGCTGCTTCATGGAATCGTCAGCGCTGCGGATCATTGCGTCTGCAGACTGACGACCCAGACCTCCCGCGGCGCGAACGTTTTCTGAACTGTCACCTTGTTTTGATCCGTCCGGAACGGCGCGTCGTGGTCATCGGACCAATCAACCGCTCGTCGGACCGCGCCCCGAACATCGAGCGACAGCGCAGCGTCGACCGTGTTTTCCGATTCGTTGAACACAAAGACGATCTGCTCGTCCTTGCCGATCAGGCGACGCACTTGCAAGACCGAACCGGACGTTCCGGACACGGTCACATCGGCCGAAACACCGGCAAGTCCGGCGAGCGCCGTCAGAAACCGCTGCGCAGCAGGTTCGGGATGTTCCTCGTAAGCAAGCGCGGCAAAGGACCCGATGAGAATCGCCTTGCCATTCCCGAAAGAGTTTTCGATCATCGCCGGCTCACCGTCTTCAAAGCGCCCCAGCACACGCGATCCGGGATATGGCTGAAGGCTTTCCTCGAATGCCGCGCCCGACACGGTGGTTGGAGCGTTGAACCCTGGCAGCCCAGCAGAGGCATCGATCGTCATTTGCGGGCGATCCGCAGGCTCGATGACCTTTTCCCTGCCTCCGAACACCTTGTCAAGTCCGGATCCGGGAATGATCGCGCTTGCCATACCTCGCGCGTCATTCCAGGCCAGGCGAGCTTCCGCGACAGCCACGCCGCCGCCTTGCACATAGCGCTGGATTCCGCCGGCCACCTTGCGCGACAGCATGACGGGAAACGGAACGAACAGGATCCTGTATTGGCCGAGTTTTCCGGCAGCAACGTCCTCCGTGGAAACAAAATCGACCGGAATCTGCTGCTCGGCAAAAGCGCGGTGCAGTCCAATGGCGGAGTCGATGGGAGCTCGCCCGAGTCTGGAGAGCGACGGCTGCGAACCACCGACCATGTAGGCCAGCCGATTATAGAGAATGGCGACTTTGGCCGGCGCCGGAGTTGCGCTCAGCAAGCTCGATGCATGCCTGCCGACCATCGCCGCTGCCTTACCCGCCGCACGAGCGCGATCGGTAATGGTTCCGTCGAGGTTGATCAGTCCATAGCCATTGGATTCGAAGCCGGAGCTCATCGGATACCAGGCGTAGACCGCGAACTCGCGTGCTCCGTGTGCTATGGCCTCCCATATCCAGAAGGTCTCGTCGGCCGGAGCCACCGGCGCGGCAATGCGCATTCCCGTCGCACCCTGACCGGCCTGCAATTCGCCAATCCAGAAGCCTTTTCGAAAACTGTGCCCCGCCGACCGGGAAAAATCCAGAGCCGTGTCGAGCATGGCGTTTGACCAGGGATGGGTCGATTCGGAATGCATCGGATACATCGAGGTGCCGTAGAAATCGGCGTTGGCCGACATTCTGAAATCATCCGGCTCGCCATACCCGTCGGTCGGGGATGTAAAGAGGCTCGGCGCGTCGGAGTGGCTCGTAATCGGATGCGTGCGGTCGGCGCTGCGGATGGCGCGAACGCGCAAGGCCAGATCGCCGGCCAGCTTGTCGTCAATGAACATGCGCCAGTCGATATAGTCGGTGTAGGAAAGGATGGTCGGAAACCGGGGAGCTTCCACGTCATCCCAGGTCGAATAGGTTCGATACCAGGCGGCATTCAAAGCAGCCAGTGTCCCATATTTGTCCCTTAGCCACGACCGGAACCTGGCCTGGGTGGATGGATTGAATCCAAACTCGGCATGGCTCAGGAATGGAAACTCGGCCCAGTTGATGACGTGCGGCTCGCTCCAGACATCCCAGCCGTAGAGAGCGGGAGACCGGTTGGCGTCCAGCGAGAGAGCCTGGAGGAAAGCAATTGCTTCTTTCTGCACGCCGGGATCGTCGATGCAATATCCCGGCGCCGACTGGGAAGTGATGACCGCGCCGCTGCTGTCGACAAATCGGCCTCCCGGATAGAGTCTCCCAATCCAGTCGGGCGCGGAATCCAGATAGACCTGAACGATGACTCGCAAGCCCCGCTCCTGCGCCAGGCGCATGAGCAGGTTGAGATTCCCGAAGTCAAATTGTCCGCGGCCCGGCTCGCCGGTTTGCCAGTCGATCCAGGTCTTTACGGTGTTGAAGCCGTCTTCCCTGATCCTGTCGAGATCCGCGCCCCACCGCTCTGCGCTGGTCGCGTCGATCCGCTCGAGCATGGGAGCGCGCGCCTTGCCGCCGCTGTACCACACCGCCGCCGGATAGAAGGAATTCCCACCGTCGATCACTGCCTGACTGAACACGGGACACATCCCCGAGGCCATGGCAAGAACGACGATACAAGCCGCATTCGAGGAATGGGAACCCTTCACGTCAAAGTCTCCACGACAAATTCGTGCATGCGACGCCAGATGACTCCTGGCAGGCCTGGGAGTTGCTTATGCCGGCAGTTGAGTTATCCGGCTTCTGCTGCAGTTATACGGCAACCGGTTTCTCGCCGTATCCGCGCAACACATTCCGCATATACTCGCGGAATACCTCCTCATTATGATCCGGCGGCAGGCCGACGTTGGGCGACACGAAGGTGGAAGGACGATGCCCCTTGCCGACCAGGAGCCGGCCCGTCTCCGCCACCAGAGTCATGGCAATGGAAACGGCGGCGACGGTCGATCCCGCCGCGAACTTTTCCGGGAGGCCATCGGCGGAGATCAATGCGTCTTCGGGCGGGACGCAGTTGTCAATGGCGATGTCGGCGACGTCGGGGAGCTTCTTCCCGGTAGAGTGTCTGGCTGCGGCCTGGCGGAAGTTGCTGTGGGACGACACCGTGACAACCTTGACGCCCTGCTTTCCGGCTTCGATCGCCATCTCGATGGGAGCCGCGTTCAGGCCGCCGTGCGAGAAGACGAGCAGGGAATCCTTCGATGTCAGGTCATAACTGGAAAGAATCACCTTTGCATAACCCTCACGTTGTTCCAGCCAGAGTAATTCCCGCGCTCCGCCAGGACCGACGACGTTGAACCACATCAGGCGCGGATCGCAGATCGGGTAAAAGCCGATGAAACTGCCGTAGCGGGGGAAAATATCCAGCACCGGTATCACGGAGTGTCCGCTGCCGAACAGGTACACGCGCCCTCCCGACGCGATAGTTTGCGCAAACTGCCTGGCCGCGTTCTCGATATTGTCTTTCTGTGTTTCACGAATCCGGCCGAGAATGCCTGTTATCCGGGTGAGATACTCCAATTCGGGCATGTTGAAAGGTCCCCTTCGGAAGTTGATAAGAAAGTCGATTGGTCGTTACATTGGTCTGGACGAGTTTAACAGCGCACGATTCAGGCGTGTCAGGCGGTTGACGATCTTGTATCGATCTCCGCGATAAGTCGCTCTGACGTACTCCACAGGCCGGCCGCTCTGAACATAGGAAGTTCGTGTAAAAAGGAACACCGGGCTTTTGTCGCTGATTCGCAGCAAGCGCGCGTCTACCCGGGTCGCGAGGCCGACCTCCGCCACCTCGTCGGCTACGATCATGTCGATCCCGTAGCGTTCCGCGAGGACCCTGTACAGCGAAGTTCGCGGATCGAAGGTATCGAGAAGGTCGGGGCAGAGCTGCAACGGCAATGAACTGCACTCAATCCCCATCGGCAATGTATTCGCGTGGCGTACACGGCGCAGTTCAATGACCTGTTCCCCCGGTCGCAGATGCAGGGCCTCGAGAACCTCCCGGCTTCCGGTGCGAATCCCGAACGACAGGACGCGCGACCCGGGCCGCGAGCCGCGAGCCTTCATCTCTTCGGTGAAAGACAGAACCTGGCGAAAATCCTTCTCCAGTTTCATTCCGGAAATGAAAGTGCCCTTGCCCTGTTTGCTGTAGAGAACTCCAAGATCGCAGAGCGATTTGATCGCCTGCCGGGCCGTCATCAGGCTTACGCCGAGGGTCGCAGCAAGCTCCTGCGTCGCAGGCAGCGCCTGACCGACAGCCAGTTCGCGGGATTGAATCTGTTCCAGCAGCCGCTGCTGGATCTGGTAGTAGAGCGGCACGACGCTGTTTCGATCGAGATGTTGAAGCTTCTTCATGTCCCTGTCCCTTTGTTATCCGGCGCCCGCCGTTCGGGCATCTTTCGGGGGAAACAGTACATCGCGTCTACAGCGCCTGAAGATTCCGAACGCGTTGACCGGCCGGCGACATCAGTCCGACCGCGTATCGGCAGTGACTCAGACAGCCGCACCCCACAGCGCGGCTGGTGTAGTAGTCGTTGTAACGGAATCCGGTCTCTCCGCGCCACATGGGAAACGCGCTGCAGGCATGGGAATACGGCTCGAAGACCGGAGAGATATCGAGATAACTGTCTGCGACAAAGCCGTCCGCATCTTCCCAGTTATCGGCAAAGACAATCTGTCTTACCTCGTGAGCAGGCAGTTCCCTTGCCAGGGCAGGCAGCCCCGCGTAGAAAACGGCATCCTGCACAATCTCATAACAGGCGACGTGGTCCTTGTGCCAGCTTCCTTTCCAGTGCGTCACGACGACGGCGGGTTTATGTTTGCGCAGCAGATCGCAAACCGCGAGACTCGCCTCATCGTCGACCGGAATCTCCCCGTCGCGGTACGAAAGAAAGAGCGGTGTCGCGCCAATCAGGGCTGCCGCTTTTTCAGCAGCATCGCGCTGCATCGCTCCGTATTGCGCCGGCGGGATGGTGGACGAACCGCGTTCACCCAGCGTGAGGCTCAGCAGAAGGCCCGCCGCGCCGCGATAGGTCGCAAGCGCGACCGGAGCGCCCATGGCAAAAAATGCGTCGCCCGGATGCGCGGCGATCGCCATGACGCCGGAAGATGTTGTACTGCCGGGCCCGGATGCCTGGCCGGAAGGCTGGCCCGGGAGTTGGCAGGAATGGGGCGCCGTTCCGCCGGCCGAAAGGGTTGCCAACGTTGCGCTGCTCAACCTGATCAGTTCACGCCGTGTTGTACCGGGCATAATCGGTTCTCATCCTCGCATTTCCTCAGCGGAGCCGGGCGTAACTTCCGCGCTTTTTCCCGCGCGGCGAATCTCTGTGTTCCCACGCCGGCCATTCAGAATGTGAACCGAGCCGCGAACTGGAACTGTCGTGGCGTATTCAAATCGCTGGTAATCTGGCCGAAGCCCGCCATGTTTGCCGGGGTAGGGCTGGGGTTCCAGAAGATGTTCGGTGGACCGAGCTGAACGTAGTTGGCCACATTATAGGATGACACCTGAAACTGAAGGTTGGTGTTCTCATTGAAACGGAAGTTCTTGAACAGGGAGAGGTCCAGATCGCGGCCGCCCTCGGTGCGCACGCTGGACAGGAAGGCCGGCGCCGTGCCGGGCTGAAACTGGCTCGGCGGCTGGGAGAAGCAGGTATAGCTGAACCAATCGGAGACGGTGTGGGGCGCGCCATTTGCCGGGTTGCACGCCAGGTCGACGCGCTGGTTGAAATAGGGATCACCGGTTCCGGAGGGTGCGTTCAGCGGCACGCCGCTGTTCCAATAGAGGACGCTGTTGAACGTCCAGCCTCCAAGGATCCGGTTCGGCCAGCCGTTGAGCCTCAGCGCGCGGTCGCGGCCCACGGGCAGATCCCAGGAAGTCTCCCAGGAGAACGTGTAACTCAGATCCTGGGGGCTGATCGAATAGTCCAGGTTCAGATTCTTCCAGTCCTGCGGGGCTTCGGCGCCGTGGAAGCCGATGAATCCCAGGGGAGGAGCGAAGTCGTTGCTCAGCAGCTTGCTCCATGTGTACTGGGCCAGGGTTGTGAAATGGCGGGTGAGGCGCTTCTGTACTTTTGTCTGGAGGGAGTTGTAACTGGAGTGGCCGGCCGGATACGCATAGAGCCCCACGCCGCAGTTGATCCCGCCGCAGTTAAACTGCGGGTAAGTCTCCACGGAGAGATACATGGGAACCGTCGCGGCGCCATAAAACGGCGACGTCGACGGCCAGATCGCCTCCCACTTGTCCGGGACCATGGTGTTCATCAGCGAGGACTGGTATTGCGCGATGGCGCCGAGGGGCAACTGGTTCAGGTCCGCACCGAACGCCAGTGGCTGATAGAGTCCGTGGCTGCCCACGTAAGCCGCCGAAACAACATAGTCCCCCGGCAACTGATACTCGATTCCGAAGTTGTAGTCGTAAGTTACCGGTGTGGGCTGAGAATGCAACTCGGTATCCAGCTCGTTGCCGATGTTCGTGGCCGGGCCCAGCGAGCTGCCGGTGGGCTGCACTACGCCGTTAGGGAAAGGATTGCTCAGGCTGTTGACCAAGACGGTGTTGCCGTCGGCGTTGTACGCGGTCGCGTTCCACGCGGTCGCCGGGTAAAAGCCGTCGGTGTTCAGCGCGTTGTTTCCGACCATCTGCGTACTCGGCCCATAGGCCATGCCAAAGCCGCCGCGCAGCACCAGCGGTGCGATGGGCTGCCAGGCAAGTCCCAGGCGCGGACCGAAGTCCTTCATGTTGGTCGTGAAGGGGCTGCGGGAGTTTCCGTTCACGCCGGCGAACTGTTCACCGCCGGTCAGGGATAACCCGTCGAGTGTATATGAAATTGACGGATCCCAGAATTCCTGGCGGTTATAACGCTCCGTGCGTCCCCCGAAAATGTCCCAGCGCAGGCCCAGGTTCAGCGTCAGGTTGTGCAGCAGGCGATAGTCATCCTGAAGAAATGCGGCATAGTACGGGTCTGCCTGGGCGCCGAATATATCCTTGGTGAAGTTATCGTATTCGCAACCCGGACAGGACCCCATGCCCAGCAGGAACGACGCGAAGTCGCTGCCGTTGCCGGCAAACGTCGTCGAACTGGTGGCCGTGTTGTCGAACTCGTACACCCCGCTCGGCGCCACAGGCTGGCCCTCGTTCATCAACTGCTTCTGGAAATCGAAGCCCGCGCTCAGACTGTGTTTGCCTTTCGTGGTCGTGAGGGTCACGCTGGCGTCGTGCACCATGCTGGCAAACAGGAAAGTCGTATACCAGTTCGAGCCGAGGTTGGTCGTAAAGTCGTTGAAGACCATCAGCGGAATGTCATGGTAGACCTGTTGCGCCGCCAGCGACGCCGGGAAACCCAGCGTTGTCATGTTGAAGCCGATCTGCCGGGGATCGCCGGTCTGGTCTTCGTAGTGGCGGGTGAAGGAGTAACGGAGCTGCAGCAGTGTCTTCGGGGTGAACGTCCAGTCATCGGCCAGCAGAATATTCCGGCCATTGGTGATGTTCTGGTAATAATTCGGGTCGTAGATGTTATTCGCTCCATACAGGTCGGCATTCCCGAACTTATTGCGGTCGAACGAGAAGCGCCCGAAGATATGCTGTTTTGCGCTCCGGTTGAAGTCCATCCGGATGTCGAACTTCTGCGCATTGTTCGGCTGCAGTCCGGAATCGAAGTAGTTGTTAAGGTGATATTCACCCACTTCGGGCTGGTTGGGCTGGGGAAACTGCGCCGCGTACCGGAGAGCGATCGGGTTCAGGTCTCCGGTGGGAATCCTGTTTCCGGAGAACGGCTGCCGTGTTCCATTTGCCTGGTCCGCGACAAGCGGATCGTAGATAGTCAACCCAGGAGGAAGATCGGCGGAGAAATCGCCCGTGCGCTCTGCCGAAGTGGGCACGGTGTAGTACGCGGTTTGCAGAAGTTCCTGCTGCGTGGCTTCGTAGTCGGCGAAGAAGAAAAGCTTGTTGCGCAGAATGCGGCCGCCGATCGATCCTCCCTCCTGGTAGCGGTAAAACTCGGGAGGCGTGTTGGCCTGGCCGTTCAGGATCTGATCCTGTTTGACGAAATAGTCGTTGGCGGCGAGAGTGTTGGGGCGGAAATACCCGAAACCATCGCCATGGAAGGTGTTACCGCCCTCCTTCGTCGCCAGGCTGATCACTCCGGACTCGCCGCTTTGATAAGTCGCTGGGACATTCTGCGTCTCGACGCGGAATTCCTCGATGGCGTCGAGCGGCATTTGCCAGGCGGGAATCAGTGCGCCGAGGTTGTTTTCGCCAATCTGGAACGGGCTTCCGTCGACCGAGTAGTAGGTGCTGCCCTGCAGCGCCCCGTTGATGGTGTAGGCCGACACCTCGGCTCCCGGCCGATCGTTGAAGATGCCCGCCGTGTCGGCGGCATTCGGCGTCCCATTTGTTGCTCCCACACCGGCGCTTAGCTGCACGAGCTCATACTCGTCGCGGGTGAGCAGCGGCACCCGCTCCATGGCTTCCGAAGTGATGAGTTGTCCGACGGTCGAGTTTGTCGGTTCCAGCAACGATGTCGCTCCGGTTACCGTCACCACCTCGTTGGCCGCCCCGACGCGCAGGGTCACGTTCACGACCGTCGTCTGATCCACCGTAACCAGGACGTTTTTGTGCAGCGAGACCTCAAACCCATTGGCCCTGACGGTCACGTCGAAGTTTCCCGGCGCAAGGGAGATAAAAGAATAGAGACCGGCTCCGGTGGTCACTGTCTGGAACACCGCGCCGTTGGCAACGTCCCTGGCTTCCACCTCTGCTGCAGGGACGACCGCACCCGAAGTGTCGCTGACGATTCCGTTGATCGCGCCGCGCCCCGCCTGGGGCAACGCGGGAGTGATGAGCAGCAGCCATGCGAACGAAAGCCACAGCACCCCTGGAGCATTCAGGGAGATGAGCCGGCGGCCGGCCAAAGGCGCGCGAGGGCCTGTGGCGGCAGGCGATGGCGTCCGCAAATCTCTTCCCGAAGGTTTCTGTCTTCTCCTGCAGGCATTCACGGGGGAGCCCTCCTCGTGCAGGACACCACTTGTACGCCTCTCAAAGTCCATCTGTCAACCGGTGTTCTATAAGACTATACTCCCGCATCGATCTCCCGGGAGAAGGGAGAGATCGCGGGAAACGGGGGCCGCTGGCCGTAGCCGGGGCGATGAGGATGGCGCATGAAAGGTGTCAGCCCCGGACTGTCTCGCGAGGATTCAGGGAAATGAACCCGTGGCCGGATCCTGACGGAGAAGAGCGACCTGGAGAGCGGGTTCGGCGCCCGCTTCCTCCAGGCTGGTGAGTGGTGGAACGGTTGATGTTGCGACGGCCTGCCGCCGGCTGTCATTTGATTACGGTGAATTTCTCCGACTTCACCGCGCTCACGCCGTGATCGGGCGCCTGCGCGATGGCCTTCACCGTCTCCGTTGCGGTGATCTCGACCGGTCCGGTGTACTTCTTCGAATGAACGGTAGGCGTCGTGTCATTGGTCGTGTAGTAAATAACCGCACCTTTCATGGAGTCGGTAATCGTGAACGTCTTGTTCTTCGCGACCGTGCCTCCGGCCGGCGAGATGACCGGCGTGGGGGTGACGATGGTGTAGAAGCCCGTTTCCACCAGGCTATCGTGCGCGCCGGGCGCGACGGCGATCGCCATTACGACCGTATCCACCGAAACTGCGATCGGCTTTGTGTATTTCGTCGATGCGGTCGTCGGAGTCTTTCCGTCGGTGGTGTAGTAGATGGTCGATTTCGGGAAGGGATCGCCGATCGAGACGTCGAACGGCTTCGGATAGTACCCTCCGGCCACGGAAAGCTTCGGCGTATTCACGGTAATTGCGTACCTGGCCGAGGAAATCGAGCTCGGGAGGTACCCCGTGGCGTAGGCAATCGCCAACAGCTCTTCGTTGGCCGCAACCTTGATCGGACCGGTGTAGAGCGCAGAGGCATTTGTCGGGTTTTTGCCGTTCAGCGAATAGTAGATCGAAGTCCCCGGAGAATCCGTGAGCTTTACTGTCTGCACGCCGGTATACGATCCGGTTTTCAGTGAAATGCCCGGCGTCGCGGCAGGCACGGCAACGACGTTCAGTGTGACAGGAACCACCATGCCCTGGTCGCCGGCGCCGGAGGTGACGATGACTTCACCGAGGTAGGCGTCCGGAGCGAGGTTTGCGACCGGAGACGCGGAGACCTCAATGGCGCTCGGGGTGCCGGCGCCGCAGCAGCCGAAGCTGCTGGGGTTAATGC
>JASHQQ010000179.1 GCA_030039035.1 Acidobacteriaceae bacterium
ATTCATGTTCGGGACGATCGGTCTTCGCGTGACCGTCGTGAATGTAGAGCTCGACCACTTCGGCGCCGGCGCGCGAGCCGGCGTTGCGGATCTTCACGCTCACGTCGACCGGCTTGTTTCCAGAAGTCTTGTTTGGCGTCACCTTCAAGCCGCTGTATTCAAAGCTGGTATAACTCAGCCCGAAGCCGAAGGGAAACTGCGGTTCGACATTTTTGGTGTCGAAATATCGATAGCCCACATAAATGCCTTCGGCGTAATCGACCTTGAGGTTCTCGCCGGGATAGTGGCCGTAGGCAGGCGAATCTTCAAATCTCTTCGGAAGCGTGACCGGCAGCTTGCCCGAGGGATCGGCATCGCCGAAGAGGATGGCAGCCAGCGCGTGGCCGCCCTCCTGGCCGCCGTACCACATATCGAGCAATGCGGGAGTTTTGTCGATCCAGCGCGCCATCGTCACCGGATCGCCGGTATTCAGCACGACGACGGCGTGCGGATTGGCTTTTTCGACGGCCTCAATCAGGTCGTCCTGACCGGCGGGCAGGTCCATGGTCTTCACGTCGAAGCCTTCGGACTCCAGCCGGTTGTAGCGCCCGACGACGACAATCGCAACATCGGCTTTCGCAGCCAGATCCGATGCTTCCTGGATGGAAGCCGCACGGGCTTCGGGCGCGTCGTTCGCGGGGTTCTCGCCTTCCATGCCGGCGCCGATTGCGTAGTTCACCTGCACGGCGCTGCCGGCGCGCTCGCGGATCCCGTCGAGCGGCGCGACAGCGGCTTTTGGCCGCACCAGCGAGCTGCCGCCTCCGCCGGTGCGGGCCACGTCCGCATTGGGTCCGATGACGGCGATGGTGTGGACCTTCGCGAGATCGAGCGGCAACAGGTTGCCTTCGTTTTTCAGCAGCACAATGCCTTCGGTTGCGCCCTGGCGCGCAACGGCCCGCTCCGCGGGTGTATCGACGGCGTCCTCGCCCTGCGCGGCATGCGGATGATCGAAGATGCCGCTCAGAAAGATCACGCGCAGGATGCGGCTCACATTATCGTCGAGTGTGGCCTGGGTGATTTCGCCGGCGCTCACGGCGGCAAGCACCTTGTCCGCGGCGAGCCAGCCTGCGCCGCTGCCCTGCTGCTGCGTGCGCGCATTGGCGAACCATGCCTGCATCGGCGCGCCGCCGGGCATCTCCAGGTCCATGCCCGCGTTGACGGTTGGCGCGGTCGAATAGGTGCTGCCCCAGTCGGAGACGACGAAGCCCTTGAAGCCGAACTCCTTTTGCAGCACGTCGCGCAGCAGGTATTCGTTCTCGCCGCAGTGCACGCCGTTGAGCTTGTTGTAGGCCGACATCACCGTCCACGCGCCGCCTTCCTGCACGGCGGCCTGGAACGCGGGGAAGTAGATCTCGTGCAGCGCGCGCTCGTCCACGACAGCGTCGACGCGGTGCCGCTCGAACTCCTGGTTGTTGGCGGCAAAGTGCTTCACCGAGGGAATGACGCCCTCGCTCTGCACGCCGCGCACATAGGCCACGGCGAGCCGGCCGGAAAGATACGGGTCTTCGCCGTAGCCCTCGAAGTTGCGACCCCACAGCGGCTGGCGATTGATATTGACCGTGGGCCCCAGGATCATGTTGCGGCCCAGGGCTTTCACCTCCTGCCCGATCGCCTGACCCTCTTTCTCCACAAGTGCGGTGTCCCAGGTCGCGGCCATATCGATGCCCGAGGGGAACGAGGTCGATTCGATCTTCACCGCATTCGCGCCGCTCGTAATCGCCGAGCTGCCCAGCCACGAGCGCACGCCCATCGGTCCGTCGGCCATCCTTATGGCAGGAATACCGAGGCGCTCGATGGCCGCGGACTCCATCCAGCCGGAGCCGGAGAGCATGGTGGCTTTTTCTTCGGGCGTCATGCGGTGGAGCAGATCGGCGACGCGCTGCTCCACTTGGAGATTTGGATTCCGGTACGGCGCTTCGGCGCCCGGGGTCTCCTGCGCGGCGACGCCGGTGACAGGAACCAGGAGCGAAGCGGCGAGAAGAACAGGCGACGAATCGAGGGAAAGCAAACGAAGCCGGCGCATCGGGAGAACTCCATGGGCGGAAGAAGTCGAATCCGGGATATGGGCGGCCAGGGTGAACCCGGACCGGCACGCGGCTCATGGTAGACGATTGTCCCGTCGCGCTACAACCAAAGCTGCAGGGCCAGGTGCCTCCTAAAGTGATTACCTCGAGGTGCCGATAGTCGAAGCACAAGAGTACCGTTTGCCGCTCCTGGACGTCGCCGTAAACGCTCCAGGAATCTCTTGCCGGTAACTCCGGACGGGCGGCTTGGGCCAGGAATGCTTTCCAGACGGATCGTTCGCGATGGCTCGCGGACAATCCGTCGGTTTTTTTCTCCTGGATTTGCGCTGATTTGGGCGCGCTTTCATGGCGGTAATGTCTGTCGCAGGAACGGGTGCCAGGACTTTGGTTCTCGAATCGAGATTTCGCTTCGGGCTCTCGCCCAATCTGCGGGTACTTTCTGCCAGCGGCTATCTTGAAGCCCTGCTGGGATATAGCCCTCAGGACTTTCTCGCCTCGCGTGTCTCGCTCTTCGAGCGCATCCACCCGCACGATGGGGAGATTGCCCGCCGGCTGGCCCGCGCGGAGCCGTTTGGGAACCAGGAAAGCTGCAGCCTGCGCATCCGTCATGCGGACGGACGCATCCGCTGCCTGAGCGCGTCGCATTTCAAGCAGCGCGACCCCGGCTCGGGCGAAACGATCCTCGAACTGCTGCTGCAAAAGCCGACGATTCCCAGCGGCGGCCCGCAAACGGCGCCGCTGGCCGTAAGCCTGCAGGCGATCCTCGAGAACACCGACGACATCATCTTCTTCAAGGATCGCAATCACCTTTTTACGCAGGCCAGCAAGAGCATGCTTCGCCACATCAGGCCGATGCTGAACGGGCAAGACCTGATCGGCCTTACTGAATACGACTATCTGCCCGAGGAACAGGCGGACTTCATCTTCGAGACCGAGGAGCGCGTCTTCGCCGGTACTGCCTCTTCCCGTGAGTTGCTCAAGATCGTGCTTCCGGACGGCGTTGTGCAATGGATGGACGACCGGAAGTTTCCCGTCAGGGGCGAGAGCGGAGAGGTCATCGGGCTGTTCGCGATCACGCGCGACATTACGGACTGGGTACAAGCCGAGCAGACGCTGCGCGAGAGCGAGGAGTCGCTGAAGGAGTCGCAGCGGATCGCCCGTGTGGGAAGCTACGCCTACGACCTTCGAACCGGCGAGTGGGCGAGCTCCGACGAGCTGGACAACCTGTTCGGGATACCGAGAAAAAGCGAACACACGGTCGAGGAATGGAACGCGATCGTGCATCCCGACGATCGGGAGAGAGTCACAGCGTACTTCCAGAGCGAGGTGGCTGGCGCGGGAAAGGCGTTTGACCAGGAGTATCGCGTCGTCCGGGCTTCGGACCACGCGGTGCGCTGGATGCACGCGCTGGGCAAGGTGGAATTGGACGCCGAGGGCAAGACGGTGCTGATGCACGGCACCATCCAGGACATCACCGAGCGAAAGCAGAGCGAAGCTTCGCTGCGCGAAAGCAAGGAGCAGCTCCAGATCTTCATTGAGCTCGCGCCGGCCAGCCTCGCGATGTTCGACCAGAAGATGCGTTACCTGGCGGCCAGCCAGCGATGGCTGCAGATTTACGGCCTGGCGGATTGCGACGTCATCGGTCGATCGCATTACGACCTGGTGCCCGACCTGCCCGAGTCCTGGAAAGAAGCCCATCGCCGCGGCCTGGCCGGAGAGCCGATGCGCTGTGACGAAGACCTCTGGAGAAGGGCGGATGGCTCGGCGCAATGGCGGCGGTACGATCTGCGGCCATGGAGGACCGGCGATGGCGCCGTGGGCGGCATCCTGATCTGCAATGAAGACATTACCCCGGCAAAGGAAGCCGGGGAGCGGCTGCGGCTGGCCGCCAGCGTCTTCACCAACGCCAGTGAAGCCATCATGATTACGAAGCTCGACGGCTCCATCCTGGAAGTGAACGACACCTTCACGCGCATCACCGGCTACAGCCGCAACGAGGTCCTGGGCCAGAACCCCCGCATCCTCAAATCGGGGCGACAGGGCAGGGAGTTCTACGAAAAGATGTGGCGCTCCATCCGCGAAGACGGGCACTGGAGCGGAGAGGTATGGAATCGGTCGAAGAATGGGGAGCTGTTCGCTGCGTCCCAGACCATCTCGACGGTCCTCGACGACGACGGGAAGCCACGGCACTACGTGGGCCTGATGACCGACATCACTCCCATCAAGCAGCAGGAACAGCGGCTCGAGCACGTTGTCCACTTCGATGCGCTGACCGGATTGCCCAACCGCCTTCTGCTCGCCGAGAGGCTGCGCCAGGCGATGCTCAAGGCCGGGCCGCACCAGATGGTGGCCGTGGCCTACCTCGACGTGGATGAATTCAAGGCCGTCAACGACGCGCGCGGCCGCGAAACCGGCGATGCCCTGCTGGCCGCGCTGGCCAACCGCATGAAACAGGTGATCCGCGAGGGCGATACGCTGGCGCGCATCGGCGGCGACGAATTCGTGGCCGTGCTGCGGCATCTGGACGGCGAAAATTCCGCCATTCTCGCCTTGACGCGGCTGCTCTGCGCCTTGTCGGAGCTCGTCCAGATCGGCGACCTCGTCCTCCAGGTCTCGGCGAGCACGGGCCTGGCGCTCTACCCGCAGGCCGAGGACGTGGATGCCGATCAGCTTTTGCGCCAGGCCGACCGCGCCATGAACCAGGCCAAGCTGGACGGCAAGGGGCGCTATCACCTCTTCGATCCCGCGCATGACCGCACCGTGCGCGGTCGCGTGGAGGACATCGAAAACGTGCGGCGGGCGCTGGAGGCCGGCGAGCTCCTCCTGCTTTACCAGCCCAGAGTAAACATGGCCACGGGCAGCGTGGTGGGCGCCGAGGCGCTGATACGCTGGCAGCATCCGCAGCGGGGCCTGATCCCGCCCGGTCAGTTTTTGCCCGTGATCGAGGATCATCCGCTGGCGGTCGAATTGGGCCACTGGGTCATCGAAACCGCTCTCGGGCAGCTTGAGGAATGGAAGGCAGCGGGTCTGGACATCCCGGTCAGCGTCAACGTCGGCGCCCGGGACCTGCAGGAGCCGGATTTCGTCGATCGGCTGCGCGCGATGCTGGCCGCGCATCCTGGCGTGGATCCAGCCAGCCTGGAGCTCGAGCTGCTCGAAACCAGCGCGCTGTGGGACCTGGCCCAGGTGTCGCAAATCGTCGGCAAATGCAGGGGACTGGGCGTGTCGGTGGCCATCGACGACTTCGGCACCGGATATTCCTCGCTGACCTACCTGAAGCGGCTGCCCGCCAACATACTCAAGATCGACCAGAGCTTTGTCCGCAACATGCTCAGCGACCCCGAGGATCTGGCCATTCTGGAGGGAGTGCTGGGATTGGCGACCGCCTTCCGGCGCACCGCCGTCGCCGAAGGCGTTGAGACCGTGGATCACGGCGTGATGCTGCTGCAACTGGGCTGCGAGCTGGCCCAGGGCT
Source organism: Acidobacteriaceae bacterium (assembly GCA_030039035.1). Lineage (GTDB taxonomy): Bacteria > Acidobacteriota > Terriglobia > Terriglobales > Acidobacteriaceae > Telmatobacter. The sequence continues at coordinate 5,539 of JASHQQ010000179.1, forward strand.
ACGGCATTGCGAAGCCCATGCCGGGAGACGAATTCCCCGCATGGGCAGCATCGTGGAAGCCCGACCCGCGATGGGCTTCCGCCGAACCTTTGAGCCCCGCGGACTGGCCGGTTCTCTACGCCGGCATCGAGCACATGGCCTGGCTCAAGGGACTCGAAGCTTATTTGAGAGGCGAGCGGGACGAACCCCCGGCGATCGATGCCCGGCAGTGCCGGATGAGCGCCTGGCTGCGGGCCGAGGCGGGCGGTCCCCGGGCGGCCATGCCGGAGTTTCAGCAGGTCGAGCTGTCCCACCGGCGGGCCCACGAGCTGGCGGCGCTGGCGATCGCATTGAAATCCGACGGCCAACCGGCCGAAGGGCAGAATCGCCTGGACGAGCTGCACGCCACGGTGAACTCCACTCTCGGGCAACTGAGTGCCATTCTGCGCAAGTGCCGCAATGGCGCGCGCATGACGCAATAGGATTTTCCCGCCCCTCCGCGCCGCACTTCGCGAAATTGCGTCAGTTACAATGGCAAATGGGCCAAGGCCGCTATTTCTGCGTGTTTTCGCGCAACCGGTAAGGAGCTTTCATCGTCATGGCGATTCCCGCCACCCAAATGCGTCCGGGCATGATCATCAAGCACAACGACCAGTTGCACCTGGTCTTCAAGGTCGAGCATCGCACGCCCGGAAACCTGCGCGCGTTTATTCAGGCCAAGCTGCGCAACCTGAAATCCGGGGCCATGTTCGAGCACCGTTTCCGCTCCGCCGACGCCATCGAGCGCGTGGTCGTCGACGAGGTGCCGATGGAGTTCCTCTACGCCGACGGCGACGA
>JASHQQ010000180.1 GCA_030039035.1 Acidobacteriaceae bacterium
GCGCAGCCGGCTCGCTATTCATTGCCGGCTTTGGCGATCGGCTGGCTGGTCCCGATCGAATCGAGCCTGCCCAACATGTCCTTTTCGAAATCGGCTTCGCTTCCGCCACCGTAGCCAATCTGCTTCCATTGCCAGGTTCCGTGCGGGTCGACCAGCCAGGTCTGGGGAATCGCGAAGCCGTCGAGGAGGCTCACCACGGTGGAAAATGCGGGCAGGACGGGAAACGTATAGCCCTTGTCCTTCATGAATGGCTCGACGAGACCCGGATCTTCATCGACGTCGAAGGTAAGCACCTGAATATCGGAGCGGTTCTTCACCTTTTCGTAAAACTTCTCGAGATGCGGCAATTCCGCCTGGCACGGACCGCACCAGGTGGCCCACAGGTTGATGAGAAGCGTTTTGCCGCCCATATCCTTCAGGCGCCAGGTCTTGCCGGAAAGGTCGGAGAGCTCGAACTCCGGAATGGATTTGGTTGGCTTCTCCCAACGGCCCTCGGCGAGTTGGGCGGGGCTGCCGGCAGGCGGTTTGCTCCAGACCGCCCATGCCGTGTCCGATCCGCCCTGCGCCTTCCATAACTCGCGGGCTTCGTCGGTCAAATCGTCATGCACCTTGCCGTAATACGCCTTCGGCGCCGCGAGACGTGTTTGCAACGCCAACTGGTAATACGCAAGGGCGTCCTGCATGCGGCCCTGGAGAACTTCGAAGCGGGCGCGATTGAGCCAATATCCGGAGAAGTACTTTGCCTCGGTTGGAGGAGGCGCTTCGATCTGGTCACGCAGCTTCATCGCCGCTTCCGGCCGCCCAGCCTGTTTGGCGGCCTTCAAAACCAGGCCGGTCAGCGTCTGCTCCTGGTAAATGCGGGAGCGATTGGCATCTTCGAGTTGCTGATCGCTGTGATTGTCGTTGTCGCGGTCCCGAGCTTCGCTTTTTTCAAAGGACTCTCTTGCCACTGCCAGCAATTCCAGCGCGCGTTCCGGCTGCCACTGGCGGTCGATGAGAAAATCGGCTGCGTTCTCGTCGTAGTCTCCCAGTTCGGCGGGGGCTTCAAATTCGCCGGCCGACCGCAGATACGCATCCATCGCGGCAATGCCGTCCTTTTCCGTCACGGGGAGCGAATCGTAGTTATCCAGCGCGTAGAACCACGCGTTGTGTTGCAGAAACATATCGTCGGTGAAGTCCCCGATCCAGCCTTTCAGCGCCTCTTCGTATTCCTGTTCGTATTTCACCCACGCGGCTGCGTCGGTTTCATCTTCGGGCTCCTTGTGTTCCTTCGCCCAGCGGTCGTAGGCGATGCGATAGGCCTGGCTCGAATGCGGGTATTCCCGAAGCAGGCGGTCCTCGACGGCCGCGATGGTCTCTTTTGACGCGCCACTGTCCTTGTATCCGGAGATCAGGAAAGCCTGCCATTTCGCATCTCCGCGAGGATTCAGCGCCTCGAGGCGCTTCAGGTCGAGCGCCACCTGCGCGCGGAGCGCGTCGTGTTGCGACGGAGGCCGGGTGCGGAACTCGAGGCCCCAGAGCGTCTCATACTTCTCCAGCCGCCCCGGATCGGTCTCCGTCCCGAGGCTGGCGCGCAGGGCCGCTGCCACTTTGGGTTGCAGCGGCTGATCCTTGGCCAGGTACGCCTGTGCATAACCGTCGGTTGAAGCCGGACAGGCGGCGAAGAAGGCCTCAAGATTTTCTCGCAGTTTTCCGGCGTCCGCGCGCTTTCCGCTGAAATAGGTTCGGGCCAACTGCAGCGCCGGCCAGGGAAACCCGGGAGCCTTCGCCCTGGCTGCTTCGGCCATGCGGATCGCTTCCGGCATGTCCTTGCCCAGAAGCACCTCGCTGGCGAGCAGCAGGGCGAGCGGATCATCGGGATGATCCTTCGCCATCCGGATCCAGCGATCGCGGAGTGCGGGATACTCGTCGGGAGACTCGTTCCGGATCCGGTCGCGCAGCGACTCGTAGGGCTTGAGCTCGCGCGGGTACCGGGCAATCAGATCCTCGAGCACCTGCCGTTCGAGCGCCCGGCGCTGGGGAAATCTCATCTTTTCGAGCGAATCGTAGTCGAGTTTTTCGTCAAGAACCTGGCGGACCTGCGGCACGGGTTCGCACCCTGGAAGAGCCGGCTGCGTCTGCGCCGCGGAGAGAACGGCGAAGGCCAGGAGGGCAGCGGACGGGGAAAAGGCAGAAATGAAAGGGCGCATGACGTTTTCACTCCTGACGCAAGCGGGGTTTTCCGGGCGATCGGTCCCGTTGCAGCAGCATACTGTGATGGACGCAAGAGCGGGAGCCGAAGTTTGACTGCGCAGTTTCGAATTGCGGCATTCCGGGGCGCCCCAAGGACCGCCGATTGGTACCGAATCAGGGTTGTTTATAATCCAGACGAGCGCGAAGCGGCTGCGCCGGGCCGCATGTCTGGAGCCTAGAGAATGACCCTCGACATCCAGGAAATCCTGGGTTTTCTTCCCCACCGGTATCCGTTTCTTCTGATCGACAGGATCGTCGAATTCGAGCCGCAAAAGCGGCTGGTGGCGATCAAGAACGTGACCATCAACGAGCCGTTTTTCCAGGGCCATTTTCCCGGCCATCCCATCATGCCGGGCGTGCTGGTGATCGAGGCCATGGCGCAAGCCGGCGGCATCATCATGATGCGCGAAATCCCCGACCGCGACAAAAAGCTGCTGGTGTTCACCGGCATCGAAGAAGCCAAGTTTCGCCGGCCGGTGACGCCGGGCGACCAGTTGCGCATCGAGGTCGATGTGGTGTCGTTCCGGCTGCGCGCCACGCGCAGCGCGGGCGAAATCAAGGGCCGGGCGTGGGTGGACGGCAAGCTGGCGTGCGAGGCCACTCTCACCTGCCAGGTGCTGTCGCGGTCGCGCGAAGGTCGCACAGGGGAGCCGGAGCCGGAGGCCGATCGGACGGATGCGCCGGCCGAGCTGGTGACCCGGAAGTGAGCGTTCATCCGGGCGCCATCGTTGCTCCGGGGGCGCGGGTTCCGGAATCCTGCCAGATCGGACCGTACTCGACGATCGGTCCGGAAGTGGTGCTGGGCGAAGAGTGTCGGCTCATCTCGCACGTGGTGCTCGACGGGCGCACGACCATCGGCGCGCGGAACGTCTTCTATCCGTTTTCTTCGGTGGGCGTGGCACCGCAGGACCTGAAATATCGCGGCGAGAACACCGAGACGATTCTCGGCGACGACAACACCATTCGCGAATGCGTGACCATCAGCCGCGGGACGGCCAAGGGCGGCGGAGCGACGCGCATGGGGTCGAATTGCCTCATCATGGCCTATGCGCATATCGGCCACGACAGCCAGGTGGGCAGCCATTGCATTCTGGCCAATGCGGCCACGCTGGCCGGGCACGTGACCATCGAGGACCATGTCACCGTGGGCGCGTTCAGCCCGATTCACCAGTTCTGCACGGTCGGGGCCCACGCCTACATCGGCGGCGGAACGATCGTAACGCAGGACGTGCTGCCTTTCTCGCTCACCTCGTCGCGGCGCGAGAACAAGGCCTTCGGGATCAACAAAATTGGCCTGGTGCGCAAGGGCTTCACGCCGGAGCGTCTGGAGAAGCTGCAGAAGGCGTTCCGGCTGCTGCTGGCCGCGAAGCTGAACACCACGCAGGCCCTTGAGAAGATCCGCCGGCTCGAAGGCGAAGACGTGGCGCTGCTGGTCCAGTTCATCGAGCGCAGCCAGCGGGGGATTATCAAGTAGGGCGGGACGCATGAACATGAGAAAGTTGGCGTTAACGGCTGTGTTCCTGGTGAGCGGGTCATCTGTCGCGCGCGCGCAGGACGTCATCGCCATCGACCCAACGACGATGGAGGAACACGTCGATTACCGCGTCGATCCGGTCTATCCGCCGATCGCCCGGGCAGCGCGTGTCGGAGGCACGGTTGTCCTGGATGTCCGGGTCAATGCGGACGGGAAGGTTGAATCGGCAAAGGCAGTGAGCGGCCCGCCGATGCTGCTGCAGGCAGCGATCGACTGCGTGAAACAGTGGACGTTTCGCCCGTTTGAGCAAGACGGATCGCCGCAGGCGGCAACGGGCCAAATATCGATTCACTTCGATCTGGGCAAGAACGCGCCGACGGCGGAGGAGGAGGCAATCGCCCGGCGATACTTTCCACTGTCGGAACAGTGCCGGCAGGCCGTCTCGGCGCGGAGCGATCCCGGGAGTACAGCGGCTGCCTGCAAACAGGCCGCGGAGACTGCCGACGAATTCGGGCCGGATGTCCGGTTCATCGAGAAGCGGTCAGCATTCGTCTGGGCCGCGTACGCTTTGATGAGCGACCACGACTTCAAAACGGCGCTTCTCTACGCGCAGAAGGCCGTGGACGTCGTAAAGCTCGGCCATGACGACAATTCGGGAAACAATGCCGCCTTTGGCGTGAAAGGCATGGTCGAGGGCAACATGGGGGATTTCGCGGCCTCCGATCAGGATTTGGCGGTTGCGGAAGATTTCGGCAGGAAGGGGATTGCCTGGGCGGAAAAGGAAGCACCGGGCCTCCGCGCTGAATATACCCGATCCCTGGCGATGGAACTTCGGTTCCACGCTCAGGTGCTTGAACAATTGAGTCGACCCGCCGAGGCCCAGCAGAAGCTCGAAGAAGCCAAGCAGTACGAATGAGGATGGTTCCTGAGGCGGGCATCAAATAAAAGCTGGATTTTCGCCCCTGCCTCGGAGTTATTCTTTTGCGTTGCAGGGAGGGACGGGCCTTGACGACACTCAGCGAGTTCGACGGGATTCAGATTCGAATGGAATTCACCGGAAGCGAGACGCCTCATTTTTATGTCTGGTATGACGAAGATGAGGTCGCGGTGGCCATTGACAGCCTGGCGGTGATCAAGAGCGGCTCCATTTCGCGCAAGGCTCTCGGCAAGGCCATTGACTGGGCCGGCAAGCACAAAGCGGAATTGATGGCCGACTGGGAGTTGTGCCGCGCCGGAAAGGGACCGGAAAAGATTGCCCAGCAGATGTAATTCAGCGGCGTGGAATGTAATCTCTGCCGGGCCCCTTTGCCCCCTGGCTTTCCGAGGGCGGGGATGTGGGGTGTTTCCCGCTCCCGAAGGGAGCGCTTGAGAATAGCCCAGGGTGGCGTGCGAGAGCGCGCAAAACCCCGGGACAGGAACACCCAGCGTCCCTTTCGCGCCGGAGGGCCGGCCGAATCTTATCCCCAGACATATCGAGGATCGTATTCGACGTGATGCTTTTTGAGAAAGGCGAGGAATTCCTGCCGATAGTCCCGCTTCCGATGATGCTCTTCCTGCTTTGCGATATATGCGACGGTCGCCTGCAGTTGCGCATGTCCGATCGAGAACGCGCCGTAACCTTCCTGCCATTCGAATGCGCTCGCTCCTGCGGTTTCATGCATCCATCGCGACGACGCGCTTTTGATCTCTCGCATGGCTTTTGCAATCGACAGAGACGATGGGAGCGAAAGCAGGAGATGAATGTGATCATCCGTTCCGCCGATCGCGAGCGCTTTCATTTCGTGCCGCCTGGCAACCCCGCCCATATAAGCCCACAATCGCGGCTGGATCCCGGGAAAGATCGATCTGGCTCGGCCCCTGGTGGAGAAGACACAATGAAACAGGGAACAACAATAGGTGTGTGACATGGCAGGACCGTATCCTACCGCAAAGAGGACTCTCGGGTTCGTCCGGCCCTCCGGGACGGATGCGACGTTGGGCCGTTCCGGTCCCAGGGTTACGCTGCGCTCCACCCTGGGCTATTTTCGCGGGCTCCCTCCGGGAGCTTTGGGCATGCAATCGCAGCCCGGGATCTTTGCTCGAATGGAGCGGCGGCCCGCATGAAGCTCGGCCTCATCGCCGGCAATGGGCGATTCCCCTTCCTGCTGCTGGACGCGGCGCGGGCGCAGGGATTTGAAGTGGTGGTCGCGGCCATCCGCGAGGAGACCGACGCGGAGATCGATCGCCGCGCGGCCTGCGACGAGCGCATCAAGGTCACCTGGCTTTCGCTCGGCGAATTGTCGCGGCTGATCGAGACGTTCCAGAAAGAAGGCGTGAAAGCCGCGGTGATGGCCGGGCAGGTGAAGCACAGGCAGATCTTCTCGTCCATCCGGCCGGACTGGCGGCTGGCCAAGCTGCTGCTGAACCTGCGCACACGCAATACCGACATGCTGCTGGGCGCGGTAGCCAAGGTGCTCGCCGACGAGGGCATCGAGCTGATGAGCTCGACCTCGTTCCTCGAGCCGCTGCTGGCGCAAGAGGGCGTGCTGACGGCGCGTGCACCGGACGAAGACGAGCGCAAGAATGTCGAGTACGGCTTGAGCGTGGCCCGCGCCCTCGCGGGATTCGATATCGGCCAGACTGTGGTGGTGGCGGCGCAGGCCTGCGTCGCCGTGGAAGCCATGGAAGGCACCGACGCAACGATCGAGCGCGCCGGCCGGTTGATGCAGACGCTCCGCGAAGAAGATTCCGAACCCGCCTCAACGCTGGAGCGCAGGCTGACGATCGTGAAGGTCGCCAAACCCAAACAGGATCTGCGCTTCGACGTGCCGGTCATCGGCGTGCGAACCATCGAGACCATGGCCGGCTCAGGCGCGAGCTGCCTTGCGGTCGAAGCCGGACACACGCTGCTCTTCGACCGGGAGGAACTGATCCGGCGCGCCGCCGAATCCGGAATTGCCATCGTGGCCGTACCGCGCTGATAGACTTGAAGGGCTCCAGAATTTCAAAATCCAACAAGCTCCAGCCCACTGGGAGGTTGCTTTGAAACGGGTGCTCCTCGTTTGCCTTTTTGCGGCCATTGTGGCCGCGTCTGCTTTGGTCACGGTTCGCGCCGCGGGAACCCCGGCCGTGGGCCAAACCGCGCCCGGGTTTTCACTGCCCTCGCAGAAGGGAACGACGGTGTCGCTGGCGAGCTATCACGGCAAGTACGTTGTCCTTTTCTTCTACCCCAAAGACATGGGCAGCAGCTCGACGGCGGAGGCCAAGGCGTTCCAGAGCAATTTGTCCCAATTGGAAAAATACGGGCAGGTCCTCGGCATCAGCGAAGACCCGTTGTCGAGCCACAAGCGGTTTGCCGCGCGGGCGGGAATCACGTTTCCGCTTTTGTCGGATGCCGGCGGCAAGGTGGCGGCCGAGTATGGGTCGGCGAGCACCCTGAACGGCGCTCCGGCGGCCGCGCGAAACACCTTCCTCATCGATCCGGAGGGCAAAATCGCGAAGGTGTGGACCAATGTGACGGCGCCGGCGACCCATCCGACCGCGGTGGTGAACGAACTGTCGGTCAAGCCGCCCATCGTGCATTGAGTGAGAGAGTCGGCGTCTCTGGACACGGGACGGCGGCGAGAACTTCCCTCAGGAGCTGAAGCCCCGTGGTTTATGGGCTTTTTGCGGCACGACTGAAGTCGTGCCCTTTCAGAAGACGCATTTATGCAGCCAGTTCCGGAGCCCGGAGAGAGACTTGCCGAAACGCGGGCCGCTCCGATCCGCCGCCCGAATGGATTTTCTGCGTCCGCGCGAGGATCGTTCACGTCCAATGACCGGAGGAGTCGATGAAAAAAGCAGGCTTTTTCGCGGTTGCAGCGGTCGCAGTGGCCGCGGTTGTGGTTCTCGCCGCCACGCTGGTTACAGTGCGGGCAGACGACAACCAGACGATGCCCACGGTGGGCCAGACCGCTCCCACTTTCACTCTGCCGTCGCAGGACGGCTCGCCGGTTTCGCTGGACAGCTATCGCGGCAAGTGGGTGGTGCTCTACTTCTATCCCAAGGACATGACCCCCGGCTGCACGGTCGAGGCGCACAACTTCCAGCGCGATCTTTCCAAATTCGAGGCCGACAATGCGGTGGTTCTGGGCGTGAGCGTGGACACGACCGACAGCCACAAGCAGTTCTGCACCAAGGATGGGCTCACCTTCAAGCTTCTGGCCGATCCCGAGCACAAGGTGGTCGACGAGTACGGCTCGCTGGGCCACTTCGGACCCATGACCATCGCCAACCGGAACACCTTCCTCATCGATCCGGACGGAAAGATCGTGAAGGAGTGGACCAAGGTCGATCCGCAGCATCACTCCGAAGAAGTGCTTGCCGCGCTGGCGGAGCTGAAGAAGTAACCCCATGCCAGGCGAGGTTGCCGGACAATTTCGCGTTGAGGTGACCCGGCTCCGGCAGGCGCTACTCGCTGTTTCGCCCGAGCTCGCCGACGTTCCCTGGCGCGCCGGAGGATGGACGCGGAAGCAGATCGTAGGGCACCTGCTCGATTCGGCTGCCAACAACCGTCAACGCTTTGTGCGCGCCGCGATCGATGGTTCCTACACCGGGCCGAAGTATGCACAGGACGCGTGGGTCGCGGCGCACGGATACGAGACTCATCCGTGGGAGACGTTGCTGCGCTGGTGGCAGGTCGAACACGAGATCCTGGCGGCGGTGGTGGATCGGATTCCCGAGGACCGGCTCGACGCGAGCTGCACGGTGGGAGACTATGCGCCGGTCACGCTGCGCTTTTTGATCGAGGACTACCTCGCGCACCAGCGGCATCATTTGAATCAGATCGCGGCGCGAGATTCGTAGGCACCTGTCGCGCGATCCCGGCAATCCCGCTATTTGAAATCGCAGCGAAATGCTGAAAAGCCCGGCTGGGAAACCGGGCTTTTTCGGTGCACCAAGCGACCAGAGAAGTCTGGCGTTACTTCTTCTTGCTCTTTTTGGCCGCCTTCTTCGCAGCCTTTTTGGCCGGAGCCTTCCGGGCGGCCTTCTTTGCCGGAGCTTTCCTGGCGGCCTTCTTCGCGGCTTTCTTCGCGGCTTTCTTCGCGGCTTTTTTGGCCGGCTTCTTCGCGGCTTTTTTGGCAGCCTTCTTTGCCGCTTTCTTCGCCGGAGCCTTCTTCGCAGCCTTTTTGGCCGGCGCTTTTTTGGCTGCCGCCTTCTTTGCCGGAGCCTTCTTCGCAGCCTTTTTGGCCGGCGACTTCCTGGCCGGAGGCGGGGCCGGCACAACGACGGCCACCACTTCCGCTTCGTCCATCACGCCCTCGTCATCATCCGACGAGGTAAGCACGCTGGAGGTTTCGATCTCGTCATCCTCTTCGAAGTCTTCATCGTGATCCGGGTCCAGCTCTGCCGGCTCCGTATCAAGGTTGCCGTCACTCATCGCGTACATCCTGAACACGTCGTCCATCCGTTTCGCCTCCAGCGGGCCTTCGCCGCTCTTGTTGGGCTTTCTTTCTTCGCGTCGCGGCGCGCCTGCTCCGCTTTGCGGAAGCCATTGTAGCAATAGCTTGCACACATTGCCAGCAAATGACAAGAGCGAAGAGCGATCGGCGGGATTTTTTATGGCGCGGAGGACTTCGCGTCTGTTGCAGGCTTCCCGGCGCGATGGGTTTTGGCGGTCGTGGCCGCGGTCTTCTTCACCGTGCCCGCCCTGGGCGCCGCTTTCTTTGGCGGATCCGCCTCCGCGGTCCCGGCCTTCGCCGGCGCGGCCGTTCCTCGCCGGCGATGCGCCGAGGCCTGCACCAGGTGAGCCGGCTCGGCCACGCGCAGACGGCGGCCAGGCGCGACCTTGCTGCCCGTCATCTGGTTCCAGCGGCGCAACTGTTCGAGCGAGACGCCGAAGCGGTCGGCGATGGTGATCAGCGTATCGCCGCGCCGCGCCGTATAAAGGAGGGTGCGCTGCGAGGACGCCGCCGGCGGGACGGGCACAACCACCGCCTCGACGCCCTGGAGACTCTCGCTCTCGCTCAGGTCGTTGGCCGCGGCGAGGTCGGCGGCCGAGACGTGATAGATGCGGGCGACCGACTCCAGAGTATCGTCGGGCGTCACGCGATGATAGCGCCAGGAATCGCGCTTGGCCTCGGGAATCCCGGCAATGCGGTCCTCGAAGAGCGTGGCTGTGCCCGCGGGAAGATGCAGGTCGAACGAGGTATCCGGCGGGGTCTGCATCCGCAGCATGTCGGGGTTCAGAGCCATCAGTTCGTCCACCGGCGTGTCCAGCAGATCCGAAACCAGCCTGAGGTCGACCGAGTAGTTGATGGTCACCGTATCGGTGAGCACCGGCGGATCGAGCGTCACTTCGTCGAACCCGTACTGTTGCGGATTGTTGGCGATGATGATGGCGGCCAGAATCTCGGGCACGTAGTTCTTGGTCTCGCCGGGGAGATTGTTGCGTTTGTAGAGTTGCCAGAAGTCGGCGTAGCCGGTCTTCTCCACCGCGCGCTGAATGTTGCCCGCACCCCAGTCGTAAGCGGCCATGGCCAGGTACCAGTCGCCGAGCTGGTCGTAGAGATACTTCATGTAGCGCGCGTAGGCGCGCGTGGACTTCTCCGGATCGAAGCGTTCGTCGACGTAGCTGTTGCGGGTGAGTCCGTACTCGCCGTGCGGCATGAACTGCCACATGCCGCCGGCCCGCGAGCGTCGATTGACGGCGCGCGGCTGGAAGCCGGATTCGGCGACCGCCAGATAGATCAGGTCCTGCGGCACGCCCTCCTCGCTCATCACGCGCTGAATCATCGCCCGGTAGCGGCCGGCGCGCTCGAAGGAGTGCAGCAGCGTGTTGTGGCCCTTGAGCGTGTTGGCGAAGAAATTGATGTAGCCGGCCACGTAGTCGTTCACCATGAGCGGCAGGTCGGATTTGATGCTGCCGAGCTCGCTCCGGGCCTTGGCCAGGATATTGGGATCGACGGTGAAGGTCACGTCGCTGGCCACGTCGGCGGGAGTCTCTTCCACCCTGGGCTCAAAGCCGTTGCCCTGCTTGAGCGCGTCCATCTCCAGCCCATTGACCGCATCCACGATGTGGTCGAATTCGTCGGCGAGGTCGGGCACGCTTTTGATGTCGATGCCACTGGTCAGCATCAGATCGACAGCGTGGTCGAACTCCGCCTTGGCCTGGGGCAGTTGCCCCTTGCGGTAGTCGGCGTCGCCTGCCTTGTAGGCGGCCTCGACTTGCTGAATGAGCTGAGCCACACGCTTCTGCTCCGCGGTGGGCTGCGGGGGCGACACAGGCGCGACGGCTTGCGGAGCCGGCGCCTGGGGTGCAGGCGGCAAGGCCGGCGCCGTGGCTTGCGGCTGCTGAGCGGTCTGTGTTCGCGGAGGATTCGAGGGAGCGCATCCGGCCAGCGTCGTGGCCAGCGCGCCGCAAAACCAGCATCGGTATCTGGAGAAACGCAAGCGCATTCGCGATACGGCTGTCCCTGCCAGGGGAAAGGTACTTTCACGATGATAAGCTATGCCATGGAGGCATTGCGCGGAACGCAGCCTTCGAGCCGGTACTTCCGATACCACCGCCTCCGGGCCCCGTCGGCCTTGAAACGCGGCGGCCTTGCGCCGCAACCGGCGCTTTGAAAGATGGCGGCAACGCGCTTAAAACCTTCATTTCCAGCCTCGCATGGACGTTCGTTTCCTTCGCAACTTCGCCATCATCGCCCACATCGACCACGGGAAGTCGACGCTGAGCGACCGCCTGCTGGAGCTGACCGGTGCGCTCAGCGACCGCGAGATGCACGCGCAGGTGCTGGACGCCATGGATCTGGAGCGCGAGCGGGGAATCACCATCAAGGCGCATGCCGTGCGCATGATGTACACGGCCCGCGACGGCAATTCCTATCAGTTGAACCTGATCGATACGCCCGGCCACGTGGATTTCAGCTACGAGGTTTCGCGCTCGCTGGCCTCGTGCGAGGGCGCGCTGCTGGTGGTGGACGCGAGCCAGGGCGTGGAAGCGCAGACGCTGGCGAACGCCTATCTGGCCATCAACCACGGGCTGGAGATCATTCCCGTCATCAACAAGATCGACCTGCCTTCGGCCGACATCACGCGCACCCAGGAGGCGATCGAGCAGGCCGTCGGCCTGGATGCCACCGACGCCATCCCGGTGAGCGCCAAGACCGGCCAGGGTGTGCCGGAAGTGCTCGAAGCCATTGTCCACCGCCTGCCGCCGCCGGCCGGCGACCCCGAAGCGCCACTGCAGGCGCTCATCTTCGACTCGTGGTTCGACGCCTACCGCGGCGTGATCGTGCTGGTGCGCGTGATGCAAGGCACGCTGCGCAAGGGCCAGCGCATTCGCATGATGTCGAATGGGAAATCGTTCGAGGTCGAATCGATGGGCGTACTCAGCCCCAAGCCGGTGGAGATCGCCGAGCTGAGCGCCGGGGAAGTCGGATTTTTCGCGGCGACGATCAAGAACGTCGGCGATACGCGCATCGGCGACACCGTGACCGACGACGAACGGCCTGCGCCGTCGGCTCTACCGGGCTTTGAAGACATCAAGCCCATGGTCTTCTCCGGCCTTTACACCGTCGATTCGCACGAGCACACGCTGCTGCGCGATGCTCTGGAAAAGCTGCGTCTCAACGATTCGTCGTTTTTCTTCGAGCCGGAGAGCTCGGTGGCGCTGGGCTTCGGCTTCCGCTGCGGATTCCTCGGCCTGCTGCACATGGAGATCATCCAGGAACGGCTCGAGCGGGAGTATGAACTCGACCTGATCACCACCGCGCCCGGCGTGCGCTACCTGATCACGCTGACCGACGGCAGCCAGATCGAAGTCGACAATCCCT
>JASHQQ010000024.1 GCA_030039035.1 Acidobacteriaceae bacterium
CCTGGTCGGTGGCGAGAACGATGTCTTCGGTGGTCGCCAACGCACTGGCGGTCTGCGCCTTCTCCTGCAGCTTCGACGACTCAACGAGGTTCGTGGTTCTCCCAAAATCGGTGAGAAGCTGAGTGAACGACCCGCCGGCGCCGGCGTGGGTGAACAGGCGCGATGAGGTCAGCGATCCGGCGGAAATGCGCGAGGCGTATTCGGTCTGCTCCGCCGTCATCGACCCTGCGGCTGTGGGCAGCTCTGCCGATCTTGTCTCGCGCACCACCTGGTGTGCGGCGAGCGCCAGCAGCCGGCTCACGCTGATGCGCGGATTGTTCCTGATCGCCATCTGCTCGGCCTCCTGCCGCGTAAGCGTTGGCGCGCCGGCGGGCGGCGCAGAAGAAGCCGGAAGCTGCATCGCCGCGTCCGGCCCGGCCTGCACCGCATCGGCGAGCAGAATTGTCCCGGCGCGAGGCGCATCGGGCAAATCGTTGCCCGTCTTTTCAGACTGCGCCGTGAGCGCGCAGGGCATCGACAAGACGGCCAGTACCAGCAGGGTATTTCCGAGCCGGCGCCGGTGAAGCTGTTTCCTCATTCGCTATGCCTCCCCTTGGGCAGCAGCCGGGTTTCGCCGGTTGTGGACCAGCAGATACACGGCAGGGACAAGAAAGACCGTTGCCACTACCGACACGGCGAGTCCGCCAATGATGGCTCGCGCCAGCGGCGCGTATTGTTCGCTGCCGGCTTCAAGGCCCAGCGCCATGGGAATCATGCCCAGCAGCGTCGCCAGCGAAGTCATCAGGATCGGCCGCAGGCGGATCTTGCACGACTCGACGACCGCCTCGGCCAGCGGCTTGCCGCTTTTGTGCAGATGACCCGCGAACTCCACGATCAGGATGCTGTTCGAGACCACGATTCCGGTCATCATGATCAGCCCCATCAGCGACATGATGTTGAGCGTGCTGCCCGTGATGATGAGAATGAGCACCACGCCCACCACGCCCGGCGGAATGGCCATGAGAATGATGAACGGATCGATGAACGAAGTGAACTGGGCCATGAGAATGAGATAGACCAGCAGCACGGCGATGATCAGCCCCAGGGCGAACTCGTGAAACGCCTGGTTCATCTCCACCACCGCCCCGCGCACTTCGATCACCGTGTTGCGATCGTGCCGGGTCTGGGACAGCAGGCGATCGATCTGCGCGCCGACCTTCTGCAACGCCTCGGTTTTGGTGGCCACGTAGATGTCGATCACGCGCCGGATCTGGTAATGGTCGACCTCGGTCGGCGTATCGATCCTGCGAATATCGGCGACTTCGCTCAGCGGGATATAGCCGGAAACGTGATCGCTCTGGAAGAACTGCGGCGCCGTCGGTGCCGCGAATCGGGCCTCCTGCATCGGACTGTACCCGGCGGGCCGCGTTCCCCGCAGGGGAATGTTCTCCAGGTCCTCCATCGACATGTGGTTGATCCAGCGGTTCGCGTACTGCACCGTGACCATGTAGTTGTTGCCGCTGTCGGGATCGATCCAGTAGCTGGGCGCGATCATTCCATCCGAGGTCAGTGCCGTGATCACGCCGTCGACCACGTTCTTGGCCGACAGGCCCACCAGGCTCGCGCGCTCGCGATCGATGTTGAGCTGCAGGCCGGGATAGTCGATGCTCTGCGGGATATACACGCTGCTCACGTTGGGGATTGACTCGATCTTCGCGGCCATCGACTCGGCCAGGTCGTAGGCCTTGTCCATTTCGTTCGACTTGATCTGGATGTCGATTGGCGCGGGAAGTCCCTGGTTGATCACGCCATCCACGAGTCCGCCGGCCTGGAAATACGTGGAGAGCTCGGGCATCTGCTGCGAGAGCCTGGACTGCACGCGCCGCATGTACTCGTAGCTGCCGATGCCGTGACCCTCCTTCAGACTGGTCTGCACAAAAGCCGTGTCCATCGAGGCATTGGTCGTGTAGATGGCGGAAAGATCGGGATAGACGCCGATGTTGGAGACGATCATGTCCAGGTCTTTCGGCCGCACCACGCCGCGAATGATGTCCTCCACGCCCTCCATGTATTTGTTGCTCACTTCCAGCCGCGTTCCGCTGGGCATGCGCACGTTGATGATGAATTGGCCCGGATCGGTGCGGGGAAAATAGGCGCGGCCCAGAAACGGGTAGGTCACCGCAAGCACCAGAATCATGCCGCCGAAGATCGCTGCCGTCGTCACGCCCGGCCGCTGCATGGCCCGTATCGCCAGGCCCTCGTACCAGTTCAGCATGGCGTGGAACCTTTCGTTGAACGCGCGGTCGAAGCGCTCAAAGATATTGGGCTTCGCTTCTCCCGGATGCCCGCTGTGCGAATGGGGACGAATGAACATCGAACAGTAGAGTGGCACCACGGTCATGGCGAAGAAGAACGAGGCAAAGATCGACAGCGCCACGCCCAGCGCCAGCGGCGTAAAGATGTATTTGCTGACGCCCTGGAAGAAGGTCACCGGAAAGAAGACGATGGCGGTCGTGAAGGTCGCCGCCAGGACCGCCATGTTCACCTCGGTGCCGCCCTCGGCCGAGGCCTCGTAGGGCGACTTGCCCATCTCCATATGGCGGAAGATATTCTCGAGCACGATCACGCCGTTGTCGATCAGCCGCGAAAACACCAGCGCCAGCCCGCCCAGGATCATGGTGTTGATCGACCCGCCCATGAAGTTGGTGATCAGCAGGCACACGATCATCGACAGCGGAACCGCCAGCAGCACGGCGATGGTGGCGCGCGGGCTCCCCAGAAAGATGAGGATCATGATGCCGGTCAGCACCAGCCCGATCGCCGCTTCCCGCGAGACGTTGCCGATGGCCAGCTTGACAAACACAGATTGATCGAAGACAACCTGGGTCTTCAGCGATTCGGGAATGTCGACCAGATGCCGGATCGCCTGCTTGATGCCGTTCACGATGGTGATGGTGTTGCTGTTGCCGCCCTGCTTGAAGATGGGCACGTAGACCGAGCGCTGGCCATCGATGCGCACGATGTTGTACTGCAGCGCGCCCGAGTCCTCGGCATGACCGACATCGGCCACCAGCACCGACGAGTTGCCCACCGATTTCAGCGGCATTTCGTTCATCGACTTCGCGTCGGGGAACTGACTGTTGGCGTAAATGTTGTAATCTTTCGAGCCAATGCGCACATCGCCCGCGGGCAGAATCAGGTTCGAGTCGTTCACCGACCGGACCACGTCGTCCAGGCCCATGTTGCGCGCCTCGAGCTTCAGCGGGTCGACGTAGATCTGGATTTGCCGATAGGTTCCTCCGTAAGGCTGCGGCACCGATGCGCCCTGCACGTTCGAAATCTGGTTGCGCACCTGGAACTGCGCCAGATCCTTCAGGTTGGTTTCATTCAGTCCCTCGCCTTTCAGCGTCACCAGGCACACCGGCTGGGTCGAGGCCGTCATGCCCAGCACCACCGGCGGCAGCGTTCCCGGCGGCAGGCGGCGGAGGTCGGCCATGGCCAGGTTGGCGATGTTGCTCAAAGCCGCGTTGGCGTCGGTTCCGGGCTTGAAATAGATCTTGATCAGGCTTACGCCGGTCAGCGAGCGCGACTCGCTGTGATCCACGTTGGCTGCCAGGGTAAAGAATCGCTCGAAGGTATTCGTGATGTCGGCTTCGATCTGCTGCGGCGGCATGCCGTTGTAGAACGTGGCCACCACCACCACGGGCATGTCGATATCGGGGAAGAGGTCGACCGGCATGCGCACGATGCTCACCACGCCGACCAGCCCCACCAGCAGGCAAAGCATGAGAATGAAGAACGGGAATTTGAGCGCAAACCTCGGCATCAATCCTTCTCCAACGATGATTTCGTCAAGATAACGGCTTTTGTGTGGCCGCGCGTCGAGCGAATCGCACGCACGGGGAATCGAATGAAAGCGAGGCTTTGAAAGGGCGCGGCTTCGGCCTTGGAGGGAGCAGCAGCCTTCAGGCTGCTGAATCCAGTGCAAAACATCGAGGTGGCTTTGGCCACGGGCCTCTTGAAACCCGCTTTGTGACCTTGGCAAGAGTTCTCACATGGACGCTTCAGCCCCGGAGAGACCAGGTCTGCACGGTGAAAACGCCCCTCGGCGGCTAAAGCCGGTCCGCTTGAGACGCCGGGACGGCGCGGCTGAAGCCGTGCCCCTTCAAGGCACATCGGATCCAATGGTCCGTTTGCTTCATGAAACGGCCCGGCACGGCGTGTGCTCTTGTCCTTGAGTCGCGCGCTGAAAGCGCGGATCGCGGTTCGTCTCGTGTGTCGATCGGTCAGTTGTTTATTCATAAGAACCACCTCCAGCCGGAGCGCCTTTCGGCTCACGCCTTCCGTGAATCAGCAGGTATACGGCCGGAACCAGGAACACGGTCACGGCCACCGACGCGGCCAGGCCCCCAATCACCGCGCGCGCCAGCGGCGCATATTGCTCGCTGCCGGTCTCAATTCCCAGCGCCATGGGAATCATCCCCAGCAGGGTGGCAAGCGAAGTCATCAGGATGGGCCGCAGACGAATCTTGCAGGAGTGCACCACGGCTTCGAGCAGTGGCTCGCCCTGCTCGTGCAGGATGCCCGCGAACTCGACGATGAGAATGCTGTTCGAGACCACGATGCCGGTCATCATGATCACGCCCATCAGCGACATGATGTTGAGCGTGCTGCCGGTGAAGAGCAGAATGATCACCACGCCGGCCAGGCCCGGCGGAATGGCCATGAGGATGATGAAAGGGTCGATGAACGAGCGGAACTGGGCCATCAGAATGAGGTAGACCATCAGCACCGCGATCACCAGGCCCAGCCCGAACTCGTCGAACGCCTGGTTCATGTTCACCACGGCGCCGCGCACCTTCAATACTGTGTTGCGGTCGTGCGGAGTGCTGGTCAGCAGCCGGTTGATCCGCGCTCCCACCGCTTGCAGCGCTTCGGTCTTCGTCGCCACATAGACATCGATCACGCGCCGGATCTGGTAATGGTCGACCTCGGTTGGCGTGTTGATCATCTCAATGTTGGCCACGGAGCTCAGCGGCGTATAGCCCTGGGTGTGATCGCCCCTCCAGAATCGGCTCGGCTCTTCCGCGGCCGCGCGGCCCTCCTGCATCGGTGAGTATCCCGCCGGCTGCATGCCGCGCAGCGGAATCTTCTCGAAATCCTCCATCGACATGTTGTTGATCCAGTGATTCTCGTACTGCACCGTGACCATGTAGTTATTGCCACTCTTGGGATCGATCCAGTAACTCGGCGCGATCATCCCGTCGGACGTCAGCGCGGTGATCACGTTGTCCACCACGTCCTTCGCCGAAAGGCCGATCAGGCTGGCGCGCTCGCGGTCGATGTTCAGCGCAATTCCCGGGTAGTCGAGGTCCTGCGGTATATACACGCTGCTCACGTTGGGCATCGTCCTGATCTTGGCCGCCAGCTCCTTGGCCAGTGCATACGCGCCGTTCATGTTGTTCGAGCCGATCTGGATGTCGATCGGCGCCGGCAGTCCCTGATTGATGACACCGTCGACCAGTCCGCCGGCCTCGAAATACGTGGAAAGCTCCGGCATCTGCCGCGCGAGCTTCTCCTGTACGCGGCGCATGTACTCGTAGCTGCCTACGCTGTGGTCTTCCTTCAGGCTCGCCTGCACAAACGCCGTATCCATCGAGGCGTTGGTCGTGAAGATGGCCGAAAGATCGGGATAGACGCCGATGTTGGAGACGATCATGCCCAGGTCCCCCGGCGGCACCACGCTGCGAATCACGTTCTCCACCCGGGCGATGTATTGGTTGCTCGCCTCGAGCCGCGTGCCGCTGGGCATGTGCACGTCGATCACGAACTGGCCGGGATCGGTGCGCGGAAAGTAGGCGCGCCCGAGAAATGGAAACAGCCCGGCGAGAATGACGGCTAATCCGCCGAGCATCGCAGCGGCGGCGAACGCCGGCTTCCGCAAGACCCGATAGGCAAGCCTCTCATAGCTGTTGAGGAAACGCTGGAAGCGCTCGTTGAAGTCCGCGAGAAAGCGCTGAAACCAGGAGTTCTTCCGCCGGCGTGCCTGCTTTTCGAAGGCAACCTCCGGTGCTCTCTCCTCCCTTTCCGTCAGCTCTTCCCGCTCTTTCTCATGCGGGTGCTCGAGGCGGATGAAGAGCGAGCAGAAGAGCGGAACTACCGTCATGGCGAAGAAATACGATGCGAAGATGGAGAGCACCACGCCCAGGCCCAGCGGCGTGAAGATGTACTTGCTGATGCCGGAAAGGAACGTCACCGGGAAGAAAACGATCGATGTCGTCGACGTGGCGGCCAGCACGGCGAGGGAAACCTCCATTCCGCCTTTCTCGGCGGCGGCGCGTGGCGGATGGCCCATTTCCATGTAGCGGAAGATGTTTTCGAGCACCACCACCGAGTCGTCGATGAGCCGTGAAAAGGCCAGCGCCAGCCCGCCCAGGATCATGGTGTTGATGGAACCGCCGCCGGCGTCGGTGAGCAACAGGCACACCAGCGCAGAAAGCGGGATCGACAGCATGACAGCAAATGTTGCGCGCGGGCTGCCCAGAAAAACGAGAATCATGATCCCGGTGAGAACCAGGCCGATCGTCGCTTCCTTGACCAGGTTCCGGATGGCCAGCTTGACGAAGATCGACTGATCGAAAACCACCGCCGTCCTGAGCGACTCGGGAATATCGACGAGGCGCCGGATGGCGTCTTTCATGCCATTCACGATGGTGATGGTGTTGCTGCTGCCGCCCTGCTTGAAAACGGGCACATAGACCGAGCGCTGGCCGTCGATGCGCACGATGTTGTATTGCAGCGCGCCCGAGTCCTCGGCATGCCCCACGTCCGCCACCAGCACCGAGGAGTTGCCCTCGGTCTTCAGAGGCATTTCGTTCATCGACTTCGCGTCGGGGAACTGGGAGTTCGCATAAATGTTGTAGTCTTTCGTGCCGATGCGCACGTCGCCGGCGGGCAGAATCAGGTTCGAGTCGTTCACCGCGTCCACGACGTCGTTCAGGCTCAAGTTATGCGCCTCGAGCTTCAGCGGATCGACGTAGATCTGGATTTGCCGATAGGTTCCTCCGTAGGGCTGCGGCACCGACGCGCCCTGCACGTTCGAGATCTGGTTGCGCACCTGGAACTGCGCCAGGTCTTTCAGGTCGGTCTCATTCAGGCCGCGGCCCTTCAGCGTCACCAGGCACACCGGCTGGGTCGAGGCGTCCATGCCCAGCACCACCGGCGGCAGTGTGCCGGGCGGCAGGCGGCGCAGGTCAGCCATGGCCAGGTTGGCGACGTTGCTCAGCGCAGCGTTCGGGTCGGTTCCGGGCTTGAAGTAGATCTTGATCAGGCTTACGCCGGTCAGCGAGCGCGACTCGCTGTGATCCACGTTGGCGGCCAGGGTAAAGAATCGCTCGAAGGTATTCGTGATGTCGGCTTCGATCTGCTGCGGCGGCATGCCGTTGTAGAACGTGGCCACCACCACCACGGGCATGTCAATTTTGGGAAACAGGTCCACCGGCATGCGCGCCACCGTGACCACCCCCACCAATGCCACCATGAGGCAAAGCATGAGGATGAAGTACGGGAATTTGAGGGCAAACTTCGGCATCTACTCCCCGCCTCCGTCGTTTGCAGCTTCCTCCCCTTTCATGTCGATGACGCCGCCGGACTCGCTCATCACTTCCGAGGCCGGTTCCTTCGTGAGAATGGGCGAGACCTGCCCGTTCTCGGCGTACTTCTCCTGGCCGCCGAGAATCACCCGGTCGCCCGGCTGCACTCCGCCTTTGATCTCCGCGAGCTTCGATCCGCGCAGCCCCACCTGCACGCTGCGAATGCGAACGCGATTGCTCGCGTCGAGGACATAGACCGTCTCCCCGGCTCCCCGCAGCACCAGCGCCTCGACCGGAATGGTGACCACGTTGTCGGAGCGCGCGAGTTGCAATTCCGCGTTGGCGTACATGCCCGGGGCGATGGACAGATCGCGGTTCTCCACGTCGACTTCGGTCTCCATGGTTCGCGTCTCGAAGTTCACGTTGCGCGTGAATCGCACCACTTTGCCGGTAAAAGAGCGATTAACGGCATCGACGCGGACCTGAATCAAGTCGCCTTCGTGGACGTACTGCACATCGTCTTCCGGAACCGGCATGCGCAGGCGCAACAGGTCGCTCTGCGAAAGCCGCACGATGGGAATGTCCTGTTCGTTGGAATTCGTCCCGCTCTGGATCAGCGCGCCGGTATCGGCATAGCGCCAGATGATTACGCCTTCTATGGGCGCAACAACGTTCGTGTAGGCCTCCATCGCCTCGACGCGCTGGTCGTCGGCGCGCGCCGATTCGGCGTGCTGCTGCGCGGCGGAGGCGGCGGCTTTTGCCGCATCGACCTGCGCCTCGGCCGACAGATCCTTGGCCTGCGCGTCGTCCAGTTCCTGTTGCGCCACCAGGCCCGGCTGCGCCTTCGACGTATCGAGCAGCCGCTGATAGTCGGCGTGCAACGCCGCATGCATCGCCTCGGCGCGTTTCACCTCGTGTTGTGCGCGAACGATCTCGTCCTTCGCGCGTTGCATCTCGAACTGCGCCGACTGCACCTGCGCGGCCAGTTCGGGAACCTCCAGCACGGCCAGCGTCTCGCCCTTCTTCACGCGGTCGCCGATGTCGACATTGATCTTTTTGATAAATCCAGCAACCTTGGGGTGCACGTCGATCACCTGATAAGGCTGGAATTGCCCGGCAAGGCTCAGATTGTGCGCGATGTTTCCCCGCTGCGCCGCGGCCACGCGGGCGCTGGGCATCTCGGCTGCCTTCGCCTCGGGTTTGCCGGAGTTGCAGGCGTTCGCGCCCGCCAGCGCAACCAACATCGTTCCTGCGGAGAGAATCAAGGACGCGAACGTTCGCATGCTCGATGGCACCTCTCAATGGACTTCGCTGGTCTGTTCGAAAGAGCGGGCTGAATTCGCCGCATGGCGAATTGCCCGATGGGGGCCGGGAACAGATCCGCAAACGGAGCGGCTCTGTCCGTACAAACTTGGATGATGGGACTAGGCGAGCGGTGGCGGGGGACGGACGAAGAAATTGGAGGCCCGCTGGACCTGACGGGTTCGCGCCGCGGTTGACCGGCGGTTCCAGCTTCGGACGGCCGGCAAGCCGAGCCCCATGAGGGAGGGCAGAAACAGGAGGCGATTGGGCCCGGCTGTGCGCGGCAACAGCGGAACCGCCGCGCGCGACGCAGTCACGGCGCTGGCGCTGGAGGCAATCCGTGGTTGTTCGTTCTTGGAAAGGAGCTTGGCAATCGGCACCAGATGCGCAAGCGAGTGCGGCGGGACATACAGCGAAAGCTTGTACTCGAGGCCCCAAACGAAGACGCACAGCGCCAGAAAGATCGCTGTGCCTGCCGCGGCGACGGTGGGCTTCCGGTCCTGGGTCCAAAGATGCACGAGATCCTTGCCGGGGCGCGCCGCATCCATCGGGCGCGTTCATTTTCTTTGATAGCACAAT
Source organism: Acidobacteriaceae bacterium (assembly GCA_030039035.1). Taxonomy (GTDB): domain Bacteria; phylum Acidobacteriota; class Terriglobia; order Terriglobales; family Acidobacteriaceae; genus Telmatobacter. Next base: position 9,453 of record JASHQQ010000024.1, read on the forward strand.
CCGTCAGTCGGTTACTCGATAATCTTTATCGCCAATAATTATTGCGCCATCCGGCCAGAAAAGATCTCCGACTTGATCAGAATGTCTACTGGCTTCCAGCCAGAATCGCGTCGATCCTGCCCAGCTCGTCTGCCGTAAATTCAAGATTCTTGAGCACTTCGACATTCTGCTCGATTTGCGCAACCGAGCTCGCGCCGATCAGCGCCGAAGTAATCCGGCTGTCGCGCAGCACCCAGGCCAGTGCCATCTGAGCCAGCGATTGCTTCCTGTCGGCAGCGATCCGGTTCAGTTCGCGTGCCTGCTTGAGGCGCACATCGGTCACATCCGTTCTTTTCAGATAGCTGTGCGGTTTCGATGCCCGCGAACCCTCGGGAACGCCGCCGAGATACCGATCGGTCAGCAGGCCCTGCGCCAGCGGGCAAAAGGCGATTGCACCCACGCCTTCCTTGCCCAGAAGGTCGAGCAGGCCTTGCTCGGGTGTGCGATCGAACATCGAGTAGCGCGGCTGATGAATCAGGCACGGCGTGCCCAGTTCGCGCAGAATCTTCACGGCAGCCGCGGTCTGCCCGGCGTCGTAGCTCGAAATCCCGGCATAGAGCGCCTTGCCGGAACGCACGGCCTGGTCCAGCGCGCCCATCGTCTCTTCCACCGGTGTCTCCGGATCGGCGCGATGCGAATAGAAGATGTCGACATACTCGAGGCCCATGCGCTTCAGGCTCTGGTCCAGGCTGGCGAGCAGGTATTTGCGCGAGCCCCAGTTGCCATAAGGGCCGGGCCACATATCCCAGCCGGCCTTGGTGCTGACGATCAGCTCGTCGCGATAGGGCCTGAAGTCGAGCCGCAGGATCTCGCCAAAGTTGCTCTCCGCGCTGCCGTACGGCGGACCGTAGTTGTTGGCCAGATCGAAGTGCGGGATGCCGAGATCGAAAGCACGCCGCAGCATGGCGCGGCCGTTCTCGAAAACATCTTCGCCGCCGAAGTTGTGCCACAGCCCCAGCGAAATGGCGGGCAGGCGAATGCCGCTGCGTCCGCAGCGGCGATATTGCATCGCGTAATACCGGTTTTCGGCAGCTTCGTACATGGGATCTCCTTGGCTGCCTGCGGTGCGGATCTTGTTTTGAAGGGGCACGGCTTTAGCCGTGCCGTAAATGTTGCAAAATCGTCGGGGCTTTAGCCCCTGGGGGACGCTGACTCCGATGTTCCGAATTCCGCCGCAGGCTCTTACGTGAGAATACCTCGCACGCATACCTCCTCCCGTCCATCATGGGGAACCGGCACAATGTCGCCCTCGATCGGCAGTCCATCCACACTCAACGCGATGTGATTTCCCTCGCCGCGGCGCTCAATGGCAATCCTGTACGTCACTCCGCGGAAAACGCGCGTCGCCGCGAATCCCGGCCAGCTTCTGGGAATCGCCGGCGCGATCCGCAATCCTTCCAGAGTCGCGCGAATGCCCAGAATCCATTGCGAAATGGCGTAGTAATTCCATGCGGCCGTGCCCGTCAGCCACGAGTTCTTCGCCTCGCCGAAGGCAGGCGCATCGCGGCCGGCGATGGTCTGCGCGTAAACGTACGGCTCGCAGCGGTGCACTTCGCTGCTTTCCTCGCGCTTCGAGGGATTGATGCGGGCATAATAATCGAACGCGTTGTCGCCGCGCCCCAGCCGTGCCTCGCCGATCATCACCCACGGATTCACATGGCAAAAAATGCTGGCGTTCTCCTTGTATCCCGGCGGATAGGAGGAGATTTCGCCGAGGTTCAGGTAATAGCGCGAATATGCCGGCTGCTGCACCACGATGCCGTGCTCGGTGGCAAGATACATGCGCGTCGAATTGAGAGCCATCTCGGCCAGTCCGTCTTCGAGGCCGATGCCGGCCAGCGTGCAGAAGCCCTGCGTCTCGATGAAGATCTTGCCTTCTTCGCACTCGCGCGAGCCGACCTTCGCGCCCAGGTCGTCATAGGCCCGCAAAAACCACTCGCCGTCCCAGCCATGCCGCCGGACGGTGCTCTCCATGTTGGCGACCTCGGCGAGAAACGATTCCGCATCGCGTTTGTCGCCTCGATGCAACGCAATGGCCGCCAGCTCGCTCCCGGCATGCACAAACAGCGCCGCAATGAAAACCGACTCGGCGACCTTGCCTTCCTTGTTCGTCGTGGTCTGGAACGACTGGCCGGGCGTATCGGAAAAGCAGTTCAGGTTGAGGCAGTCGTTCCAGTCGGCGCGGCCGATCAGCGGCAGTCCGTGCGGACCGAGCCGGACAAGCGTATAGCGCAGGCTGCGCAGCAGGTGCTCGTAGAGCGGCGTTTCCGTGCCGGTGACGTTATCGTACGGCACCGGCTCATCGAGGATGCTCCAGTCGCCCGTCTCCTTGAGCCAGGCCGAAACACCGACGATCAGCCACAGCGGATCGTCGTTGAATCCGCTGCCGATGTCGTTGTTGCCGCGCCGGGTGAGCGGCTGGTACTGGTGATAGGCGCCGCCGGTCGGCAGTTGCGTGGCGGCAAGGTCGAGGATGCGCTCCCGCGCCCGCGACGGCGCCATGTGCACGAATCCGAGCAGGTCCTGGTTCGAGTCGCGGAACCCGAGCCCGCGGCCGATGCCGGATTCATAGAGCGACGCCGACCGCGACATATTGAACGTCGCCATGCACTGGTAGGCGTTCCAGATATTCACCATGCGGTTGGTGTGCACGCACGGCGTATCGACCTGCAAGATGCCAAGCAGGCCGTCCCAGTACCGTCGCAATTGCGCGAAAGCCGCATCGGCGTTGCCGGCGTCGAGATACTTCGCAATGACCGGCGTGGCCCCGCGCTTGTCGATCGTTTGCGAGCCGGGCGGATCGAACTTCTCGCCGGCGGGATTCTCGTGATAGCCGAGCACAAAGACGACTTGCCCGGATTGCCCCGGCGCCAGAGTCAGGCGCACCTGGTGCGCGCCCATCGGCGACCAGCCGTGCGCGACCGAATTCGCAAGCCGGCCGGCCTCGACCGCCGCGGGCGAATCCCACCCGCGATACGGGCCCAGAAACGCCTCGCGCTGCGTGTCGAAGCCTGCGGTAGGCCGCGAGCAGGCGAAATACGCAAAATGGTTGCGGCGCTCGCGATATTCGGTCTTGTGGTAGATCACGCCGTCTTCCACCTCCACCTCGCCGATGTTCAGGTTGCGCTGGAAGTTGGTCGCGTCGTCCTGCGCGTCCCACAGGCAGAATTCGACGGTGGCAAAGGCGGAGATTTGCGCCGGCGTCGCACGCCGGTTCGTCACGTTCAATTGCCAGATCTCGAGATTTTCGTCGAGGGGAACGAAATAGCGTGTCTCCGCCTCGATCCCCGCGTACTCTGATCCGATGACCGTATAGCCCATGCCATGCCGGCAGAGATAGTTCCCGATCATGTGGCGCACAGGCTGCCACGACGGCGACCAGAATTGCCCCGACTCTTCGTCGCGCAGGTAGATGTAGCGTCCGCCGAAATCGGGCGGCACATTGTTATAGCGGTAGCGCGTGATGCGCCGCAATCGCGCGTCGCGGAAGAATGAGTAACCGCCGGCGGTATTGGAGATGATTCCGAAATAGGCCTGGCAGCCGAGATAATTGATCCACGGCAGCGGCGTGTCGGGTCGCGTGATTACGTACTCGCGGTTGCTGTCGTCGAAATATCCGAATCTCATGGCGGATTTCCCCTCATCCACGGGCGGGAGCCCGATGCCGGCTCCGGGAAAAATCGGGATCAAACGTTTTTGCAGGCCGTTTTGGAGTACATTGGATGGCGAACCGCGATTATAGCAAAACCGCGAACAGGCTCCCCGGGGGAGCACGGAGAATAGCCCGGGGTGCGGGTCGCCGGGGCGACCGGAATCCTGCGAAGCCGTCAGCCAATCAGTGGCAAACCCCGGAAGCGCGTCCGAAGTGGAACCTCCCCTTGCCCTGGCGGATTTTGCTCGCTACGGGATTCTGTATGGCCTCGTTTTCGTCCGCGGCCCGCGCCCAGAACGCCTCCGTTGCCATCAAGGTCGATCAGGTCGGCTATCCGCTCAACGGGCCCAAAATCGCGCTGGTCAGCGCCGCGGCCCAATCGTTTGAGGTACACGGCGCGCCGGATGGCGCCATCGTGTTTCGTGGCCGGCTCACGGCGCCGCAAGCCGATACCAATACCGGCGACCAGGTGCAGGCGGCGGATTTCTCGGCGTTGCGCAAGGCCGGCTCTTACTACATTGAAGTCCCGGGCGTCGGCCGCAGTTGGACGTTTGCCGTTGGCAACAATGTTTATCACCATGTTTGGTATCTGGCCATGCGCGCCTTTTACGGCCAGCGCTGCGGCATTGCCGTTGATCTGGGCCCGGAGTTCCCCGGCTACTCCCACCCCGCCTGCCACACGCACGGCGAATTTCACTTGGGTTCAGGCCATAGCGGCGAGCGCGATAACATCGGCGGCTGGCACGACGCGGGCGACTATGGCCGATACATGGTCGACTCCGGCGTGTCCACGGGCACGCTGCTGTGGGCGTGGGAGCTCTTTGAACGGAAGCTCAGATCCATCCCCCTGAACATTCCCGAATCCGGCAACGGCACGCCCGACATACTCAATGAAGTCCGCTGGAATCTCAACTGGATGCTGGCCATGCAGGATTCTGATGGAGGCGCATGGTTCAAGCAGACCAGCACGCATTTTCCCGGCTTTGTGGCGCCCGAAGACGACCACCTGCCCAGCGAAGTGATCGGCACCGGCTCGCCGCCTCACAAAAGCACCTGCGCCACGGCCGATCTGGCCGCCGTGGCCGCCATTGCCGCGCGCGTCTACCGGCCGTTCGATGCCGCATTCGCCGCGAAGAATCTCGATGCCGCGCGCCGCGCCTGGGCATGGACCGAAAAGTATCCCAATGTGACGTTCAGGAATCCGCCCGGCATCACCACCGGCGAATACGGCGATGACAACTGCCAGGACGAGCGCCTGTGGGCCGCTGCCGAGTTGTGGCGAACCACCGGCGAGGGCGTCTACAACCATTTCTTTCTCAGGAATTACAGCGAGTACCTGCCTGCGCTCGACTCGCCGCCCGGCGAAAACTGGAGTTCGCTGGCGTCTATGGCGCTGCGGGCCTACGCGCTGGCCAGGCAAAAGGGAAGCGATGCCAAAGCCATTGCGGCCATCCAGGATCGATGCGTAACGGCCGCGCGCGCCATCTCGGCCCGGACCCTCGACAATCCGTATCGCGTCAGCATGCAGGCAAAGGACTACGTCTGGGGATCGAACGGCGTCGCCGCGCTCTATGGCATGGACCTGCTGACCGCCAACGTCTTTCATCCCGATCCGGATTTCGTGAACGCGGCCCGCGACAATCTGCACTATCTGCTCGGCCGCAACACATTTTCTCTTTCCTGGGTCACGCGCGTGGGCGACAATGCCGTCAAGCATCCGCACCATCGGCCCAGCGGCGACGGCAAGTACGAGCTGCCGTGGCCCGGTCTGCTCGCCGGCGGACCCAACGCGGGACGCCAGGACGCCGTGCTGGCCGCGCTGCCCGCCAACCTTCCGCCGGCAAAGGACTACGCGGATCAGATGGCTTCCTACGCGGGCAACGAGGTCGCCATCAACTGGCAGGCTTCGCTGGTGTTCCTGCTGGCAGGGGAATTGGAGTGATTGCGAGGCGGTATGAATCTTCACCTCATCGATATCGTCATCATCGTCGCCTATCTGGCCGGCACGGTCCTCATCGGCTACTGGGTTTCGCACCGCGCCTCGCGCGACATGCAGGCTTACTTTCTCGGCGGCAACAAGATGCCGTGGTACGTGCTGGGCGTCTCCAATGCCTCGGGCATGTTCGACATCAGCGGCTCCATGCTGCTGGTCTACTGGATGTTCGTCTACGGGATCAAGAGCGTCTGGATTCCCTGGCTATGGCCCACGTTCAACCAGGTCTTTCTCATGGTCTATCTGTCGGCGTGGCTGCGCCGCTCCAACGTGATGACCGGCGCCGAGTGGATCAGGACGCGCTTCGGCACCGGCCGCGGCGCGCAGCTCTCGCATCTCATTGTCGTCATCTACGCCTTCGTCAGCATCGTGGGATTCTTCAGCTACGGCTTCAAGGGCATCGGCAAATTCGCGGCTACGTTTTTGCCCTGGCATCTCTCACCCAACATGTACGCGCTCATCCTGATCTCGATCACCGCAATCTACGTGATCAAAGGCGGCATGTTCAGCGTGGTCATCACCGAGGTGGTGCAGTTCTGCATTCTTTCCATTGCGTCGTTCGCCGTCGGCATCATCGCCATGACCAAGGTAGCGCCCAATCTGCTGCACAGAGTCGTTCCCGCCGGATGGGACAACGTCTTTTTCGGCTGGCATCTCAATCTCGACTGGTCGGCGCTCATCCCCGCGGCTAACGGCAAGATCGCGCAGGACGGCTACGGCCTCTTCGGCTTCTTCATCCTGATGCTGTTTTTCAAGGGCGTGCTCATCTCCGCCGCCGGCCCGGCGCCGAATTACGACATGCAGCGCATTCTCTCGTCGAAAACGCCGCGCGAAGCCTCGATGATGAGCGCGTGGGTCAACATCGTTCTCACTTTCCCGCGCTACTTCCTTATCATCGGCCTCACCATCCTCGCCGCCGCGTTCTACTCCGATTTCATTCGCGGCATGGGCGCCAATATGGACTTCGAACTGGTGCTGCCCTATGCGCTGGCGCGCTTTGTGCCCTCGGGTTTGCTTGGCTTCCTCATCGCCGGCCTGCTCGCGGCCTTTATGTCGAACTTCGCGGCCACGGTGAATGCCGCGCCGCCGTACTTCGTCAACGACATCTATAAACGCTTTATCAACCCCGATGCGCCGCCGAAGACCTATGTTCGCCTGAGTTATCTGGCGTCGTTCGCTGTCGTTGTTATCGGTGTCCTCATCGGCTGGAACGTGACTTCGGTCAACTCCGTCGTGCTTTGGATCGTCTCCGGTCTCTGGGGAGGCTACACCGCGTCCAACGTGCTCAAGTGGTACTGGTGGCGCTTCAACGGCTACGGCTACTTCTGGGGCATGGTGGCGGGCATCGGCTCTTCGCTGGTGCTGCCCGGCGTCATCGCCGATAGCAGCCTGGCGCAGGGCTTTCTCGCGCGGCATCCGGTCAATTCCGATGTCTCGATCGTCTTTCCGCTGGTGCTCGTTCTCTCGCTGATCGGCTGCTTCGCCGGAACGTGGCTCACCCAACCCGAAGACGACGCCGTGCTCAAGGATTTCTATCGCCGCGTGCGGCCGTGGGGATTCTGGGGACCGATCCTGAAAAAAGTCCAGGCCGAAGATCCCTCTTTCGAGCGCAATCGCGACTTTGCCCGCGACATGTTCAATATCGCTGTCGGCATCGTGTGGCAGGTGAGCCTCGTCGCGCTGCCTCTTTACTTCGTCATTCGGGAATATGTGCGAGCCGCGGCCGTGCTGGCGGCCATTCTCATCACTTCCACGATTCTCAAATTCACGTGGTACGACCACCTCGAAGAGCGCGAGGTGCCGCAGGCGGCTGCGTCTGCGTCTCCGACACGACAAGCCTCCGTAAGCGCATAAACCGAGCCGGACTGGCGCAACCGCAAAAGACGAGCGGCCGGAATCCTTCCAAAATCCGGCCGCTCGCGCCTGTGGGATGTGGGGAAGGGAACTCGCAATCCCCAACTACTTTGTCAGCGTCCAGACAGTCAGGGTTGCCGTGTTGTCGTCCACCGCGGCGAGCGTCGCGGTGCCGTCATCGTTCACCTGCACAGCCAGGCCGAACGAGCCGCCCTGATTGGGGTCGACCGGGATCTCCTTCACGAAGTCGCCGTCCTTGGTGAACTCGACGATTTCGCTCGGCTGGTTGGGGTCGCTGTTGATCACATCGTTATTGGTCACCAGCAGGTGGCCGTTGGGCGCCTCGGCCATGGCCAGCGCGCCATGCAGGTGGGTGGCGTCGTCATAGACGATATAGCCCGGGCCGGCGCTGCTGGTGCGCGTGGAGGCCTGCGGCACTGCAAATACGAGGTTGTCGAGCGTCGAAGCCACAAACAGCCGGTCAGTGCGCTTGTCGTAGACGAGACCCGTGGGCGCATCGAAGAGCGCCGCGGGATCGCCCTGGTGCATGTAGCCGGAAGCGATCGTGGCGCGGTCGATCTGGAAGATGCCCTGGCTGGTCACGCCAAAGTCGATCCGGCTGACGGTGCCGTTGAGGGCGTTGGCGACATACACCGTGGCGCGGTCGCCGTTGTCCACAACCGCCATATCCCAGGGACCGTCGATCGCGCTTTCGCTGACGGTCTGGATCAGCTTGCCCTGGTTGTTGATGACCAGGATCGAGCCCGCCTTTGCCGTGTTGGATGTTCCGTCCGAGGTAGGCAGGTTGGCCACCAGCACATATCCGTATTGCAGCGTGCCCAGGCCGGTGGAGAGACCGAGCGGAGCCTGGCCCTGAAAGAACAGCGTGGGCTTGCCGCCGTTGGCGGGAATGTCGACGATCGTCGTTCCGGTGCCCTGAAGATTGTTCTTGTTGTTGAAGTTCGAAACCAGAATGTCGCCGTGCTGCAGCGGACCTTTGCCGGTGAGGAACGTGTTCTGGATAAAGGCCACGCCGTAGGGATTCACGTCGCCGTTCGAAGGCACCGTGGAGGCGCTGCGAACCGCGCTGGGAAGAAACGCGTCGCTCCCTCCAGTGTTGTACTGTGCCACGCCCGCGGTGGCAGTGCCAAGCATCGCCGCCGCGGCAAGGATTACGCGCGCACCGGGCATCCGGCGCAGGGAGGAAGCTCCGTTCCGGGCTTCGGACATCATGGAAAATGTGGTCATTGGATTGGGTCCTCGATTCAGAAATTTGCCTGCTTCGAATTTCCCTTCGGTGTGGGAGCGTTTCTCTGCAGCCGTGGTCCGAACCTAACCGGCCATTGCCAAAAATGTCGTTTGGAATCCCTTGGAGATTGATTGCATTCTTGAAAGCCGTGTTACAACTTGGCCCTGGGCCAGTTTCCATGACGCCCGACCGGAGCAATAACCTTTTGCTGCTGAGTGGATTGGGAGCGAGTATTCGTCCTTATGCGCGAAGTGTTTGGGTCGGCTCCCAATGCACGCGAACGCAGCGTAAGTTACACCGGGAGACCCCCGGGCAGAAGCACCTTAAGAAAATGTTGGGAAAAGGATGGCAAAATGTTGGTGGGTTTCCCGGGGGTTCAATACGTCAGAGACCGCTCAATACGAGTTCGGAGATTTCCGCCTCGACCCCGCCGAGCACCGTCTGCTTCGCGGCGATGTGCCTATTCCGCTGGCTCCCAAGGCCTTTGAGCTCCTCCTCGCACTCATCTCGAATCACGGACACCTTGTGACCCGTGAAACGCTGATGCAGACGGTCTGGTCCGACAGCTTTGTCGAAGAGACCAATCTGACGGTGAATATTTCTCTGCTTCGCAAGGCTCTGGGAAATATGCCCGGCGGCCAGCCCTGGATCGGCACGGTCCCCAAGCGGGGTTACCGTTTCGACGGGGCCGTCGCAGTGCATCCCGGCCCGGACGGGGCGGCCGCGCCGCCGCGGACGAATGGCGAGATCGCCGTAGACGCCGCCGAATCCCCACTCGCGGAGATCGCCGCTCCGATCCTCGCTTCCGCATCCCCCGTGTCGGCCGATCGGATGAAGTGGGTCATCGCCTTGATCGCCGCGGTCGTGGTCGTCGTCGCCGGCGCCTGGGTCGCGCTCCGCGTCTACGCCTCCCGGCGCGCGGGGCAACTCGGTTCCGTCCGTTCCATCGCGGTTCTGCCTTTCGACGCGTCCGGCGCTGCCGGACAAGACGATTACCTCGGCGTGGGCCTGACCGACGCTGTCATCTCCCGGCTGGACCGGCTCTCCCAGCTTGTCGTCCGGCCTATCGGGGCGGTGCGCAGCTTCGGCTCGTCGCCCGATCCGGTTGCCGTGGGCCGGCAGCTCAACGTGCAGGCAGTGCTGCAAGGTTCGATCCATCGCGCCGGAGACCGGACCCAGGTCGCGGTCCATCTGCGCCGCGTGAGCGATGGCGACGTGCTGTGGTCGGAAAGCTTCGACGAGCCGAGCTCCAGCGACTTCGAAATCGAGGACGCGATCTCCCAGCGGCTGGCCAAAGCGCTCACGCTGCACCTCAGCCCCGACGAGGAACGCCGGCTCGCCACTCCCGAAACGCCCAGCAGCGAAGCGCACAAGTTCTATACCCAGGGCCGCTACGACTGGAACAAGCGCACTCCCGAGGCGGTGCAGACCAGCATCCAGCTCTTTCGCCAGGCGACGGCCATCGATCCGAAGTATGCCGCCGCGTGGAGCGGTATGGCCGACGCGTGGATCCTCGCCGGCTCCTACGGCAACAGCTTTCTTGCGCCGGGCGTCGCCATGCCCATCGCCAGGGATGCCGCGCAGAAAGCTCTGGCGCTCGATCCCGCCTCGGCCGAGGCGCACACCTCACTGGCTTACATCAAGCTGGTCTACGACTGGGACTTCGTGGGCGCCGAGCAGGAGTTCAGGCGCGCGCTCGCGCTCAATCCTTCTTACGTCAACGCGCTGCACTGGTATTCGCACGAGCTCGTTGCTCTGGGCCGTATTTCCGATTCGCATGAAGAGAGCGAGCTGGCGCTGGGTCTCGACCCGACGGATGTGGTCGTGAACGAGCACATGGCCTGGCACCACATGATGGCCCGCGAGTACGACCGATCCATTCCTCAGGCCGAAAAAGCCGTGGAGCTCGATCCCGGATTTGTGCAGGCGCACCGCGTGCTCGCGCTCGATTGGCTCTATACGGGCCGCGGCCAGCAGGCCTGTGCCGAATTCGAGAAGGGCGTCGAGCTTTCTCACCGCGATCCCGTCGCCAACGCCTATCTCGCGCGCTGCTACGCGCTTACGCATCGTGAACCCGAAGCGCGCAAAATCCTCGCCGACCTGGTGCTGGCGGCCAGCGAGCGATATGTCTCTGCAGCGGAGATCGCCGCCGTCTACACGACCCTTAACGACACGTCCGGCGCACTCAAATGGCTCGACAAAGCCTGCGATGAGCACTCGTCTTCGCTCATTTACCTGAATGCCGACCGCGTCTGGGATTCGCTGCGCAGCAATCCGCGCTTCCTCGCCGACGTGAAGCGCGTGAATCTGCCGGTGATGGCCGACGAAGGAACGTCGCGCTAACGCAATTCCTGAGTCACTGTATCCCGAATTCACCGCACTTGAGTCGAGGCGATCGAAAGCAGCGGTGACCTTGCACAAGGCTCGAAAGGTCATGGCAACTCGGGAATTGTCGCAGCGCCGTGAGTCAAAGCAAGGCCTCCACAGGTGACGCTGTCATCCTGGGCGACCCCGAGTCCGCCTGCGGCGGGCGAGCGGGGGTCGAAGAATCCGCGGTTGTAGCTGCTGGCTTGTTCCTTGAATTCGGGAACAAGGATTGAGGCGCCGGTGTCTAAGTTCGCATGGGTCCAGCGGATGAGCCACCCCTGCCGGCGATCGCGGCCCGCGGAGATTTCAGCGATTCGGCACCCGTCACGCCGCGCTTCGTTTTGGCCGGGTGCCTTTCCGCGGTCACCGTCGGATCGCTCTTGTCGTTTTTGCCCGTCGAGGGACTCGTCTCGTCGATCGGCGTTCTGCCGGCCGCAATTTTTTACATTGCGCAGGCGGTTTTTGCCGGAGCCCTGGGAGCGCTGTTATTCGGTGCGCCCGCCGAGGCCCGCTCGTGGCGGCGTTTTTTCGCGACCGCCTTCGTTCTGGGGCCCGCGTGGGTGTGGGTAGCTCCCGCCGTTCTCCTCGACTATCACGCATCGGAGTGGGCGCTGCTGCTGGCCGCAATCGGCGCCGCGACGCTGGCGATCTGCATTCGGCCGTTTGCGCTCGCGGAGAGCCCGAACGACGATGCTCCGCTCGCCCGGCCGCGGCCAAGGGAACTCTTCACGGGGCCGATGCAGCCGGTCCCGTGGGACTGGCATGGACTCGCGATTGCTGTCTCCTGCGCGGCGGCTTTGGCGGCGTTCGATCTCGGCGCCGATTTGCTTGCCTGCGGTCTGGCCGTCTTGTGCGCGTTTCTGTTCGCCTGGCAGTGGGCCGGTGCTGTACGGCAGTCCGCGCCGCCCTGGATTGCGCGACGTCGCGCGTTGCGCCGCCTGCTGCACGCAACGGCATCGGCCTTGCTCATCACCATGATGGTGCTGTTGATTGCTTCAAGGCGCTACCTGGGCGACGGGAACTCGGCCTATGCCAATGCATCCAGCGAGACGAACCCTGGCAACCCGGCCAACGCACATACCGCAGACTCGCCGGGCGCCGGATTTGACGGATATCAAAGCATCATCCTGTGGCCCGAGCCGCCAAAGAAAGAGATCGTCGCGCCCATCCCGCTCGCCAGCCTTTTGCCCGCCACACGAGTGAAAAGGCCGCTTGTCGTTCGCTTTACCGGCGCCTACTGGTATTTTCAACCCCCCGCAACCCACCCCGGCCCGCGCCCGCACCTGGCTCGCGGAAGCCCGCTCGAGGCCAACATTCACTCCACCGATTTTCTTCCCATTACGATGGAGGCGCACCAGAGCCTTTCTGCGCCGATTCGCATTTCGCGGTTGCGCGAGGTCGACGTCGACGTGGAAAACCGCGACAATCACCCCGGCCGCATCGCCATCGGGCTGGCGCTCAGCGACTCCGCGGCTCCCCACGGGCCCGCGGTCTTCCTGGGCGAACAGCCGCTTCCCTCATCGGAGCCGGACCGCTTCGCCCTGAAGCCCACGCCCGTCGAAGAGACGCTGCATTTCTCCGTTCCCGGCCGGCCCGCGCTTCGCCAGTTCGACGAACTGACCCTGATCGTCTTCCCCGACGCTTCGCGCACGCAGCTCGGCGCCCGGATCGCCATCGAGGAATTCGATTTCCAGCCGCGTTGATTTCATGCCGCGTTGATTCGTTCTCCGCAGTTCGCCGCATCGATGAATTTGTCATCGTGGGCATCGTCCGCCGTCGGAGGCGCATACCTAGGAAAGAAACCGCACGGTCTGCTCCACCAGCCTCGCGGTTGCCGGATAAGGATCGCCCGGCTCGTCGAACTCGATCGAGCAATATCCCTTGTAGTCGTGCTTTTTCAGAATGGCAAAGGTCTTCGCCAGGTCCACGTGCGATGCACGGCCCTCATCGTCGACCTCGCCGTCCTTCACGTGGCAAATGCTGTATGCGCGCGCGAACATGGCCTCCATCGCGCGGTCCTGGAATTCTTCGTCGTGGGCGGCGAGCGAGTTGCCGAAATCGGGTAAGGCGCGAAGCCAGGGGCTGTTGACCTTGTCGATGACCTGGGCGATGAAGAAAGGATCCTCGCTGACCGGGTCGTCGTTTTCCAGATGCACGACGACAGTCTTCGTTGCCGCGTAGTCGGCCACGCGCGCCAGCGTACCGGCAGCGCGATCCAGGTCCGGCCTCGAGTCCTTCGCCCGGTTGATGTGCGTGCGAATGCCCGGCGAGCCCAGCGCCGCGCCCACATCGATCCAGTGTTTGCTCCCGGCAAGGGACTGCTCCCGCTCGGCTGCGCTCAACGCATATTGGCTGTGAGCGACGTCGACCGCGACGTCGACCACGGCGGAATGCGCCCGCTCCACCGATTCCCGGAACTCGTCAAGATATCCCGGATCGGTCGACGGAAAGACCGGGCTCCACGGTTCGATGTTGTGAACGTCGAACCGTGCGGCAACGTGAGCCGCAAAGTCCTTCAATTCGACCTGCTGCGCCCCCGGAACGCGGCTCGGAGTCTTGCCGTCCCATCCTCTCCACCCCACGATGAACTCGCGAAAAGGATAGGCTGCCACGGAGACCCGCTTTCGCGGCTCGGTGGGAAACCGAACCGAGGGCGCGGAGTTCGAGGCTTGCGCCAGCGCCGGCAGCAGGCAGAACCCCGCAGCCGCTCCCCATCCCTCGCGAAGAAACTGCCTGCGAGTCCTGCTGCTCATGCGCGAAAGTGTAACAGGGCTGCCGCACCCTTTTCGCCTCCGCCGCGGCGGATCGGCGAAAGGTGGGACCGCATCTCCGGCCGCCCCGATTCAGCTCTTCATGGGTTCGTTCTTGCGGGCGCCACGGCAATTCCTGAGTTGCCGTGGCCGTTCGGATTCCGGGCAAGCTCGCCGCTTCCGAGGTCCTTGCAGACGAGCGTATGCCCTTCCCATCCGCTCCCTGACACTTTCCTTATTCTTTTTGTGCAACACTGACCATCGGGAGTTTCCTCCGGAAGTCTGCAAGCCGGCCTCGCGATGAGTTTGTACTCTGCACTGCAATATCTTCTCTTCGTGGCAATCGTCACAGTCTGCGTCAAGCCGCTGGGCGGCTACCTGCACCGCGTCTTTTCGCAAAAGCGAACCGCGCTCGACCGATTATGCGGCCCGCTGGAGCGATGCATCTATCGCTTCGCGGGAGTCGACGTTGCAACGGAGATGACTGCAGCCGAGTACGCCGCGGCGTTCCTCGTCTTCGGCCTGATTTGTACACTCCTTCTCTACGCGATCCTGAGGCTGCAGCGATTCCTGCCCTGGTTTTTTCCCGCCTGGCAGACCACCCCGCTTGGTCCCGACCTGTCCTTCAACACGGCCGTCAGTTTCTCGACCACCACCACCTGGCAGGCCTATGGCGGCGAGACCACCATGAGCTATTTCAGCCAGATGGTGGGCCTTTGCGCGCAGAACTTTCTCGCCGGCGCCGCGGGATTGGCCGTCGGAATCGCATTTTTGCGAGGGCTGGCGCGCGAATCGTGCGCAACGCTGGGCAATTTCTGGGTCGATCTTACGCGCGGCCTGCTCCGGGTTCTGCTGCCCGGCGCGCTCCTCGGGTCGCTGCTGCTGGTGTGGCAGGGAGTTCCGATGAATTTTCATCCCTATCAGTCGGTGACAACGCTGGAAGGCGCATCGCAGGTCATTCCGCAGGGGCCGGTCGCCGCCCTCGAGCTGATCAAGAATCTCGGAACCAACGGCGGCGGATTCTTCAACGCCAACGGCGCCCATCCCTACGAGAACCCCACGCCGCTGACCAACTTCCTCGAGCTGCTTGCCATCGTTCTCGTGCCCGCCGCGCTCACCAACACCTTCGGCAGAATGGTTCACCGCCGCCGGCAGGGCTGGATGCTCTACTGGGTGATGCTGTTCTTGTTCTCCGCCGGACTGATTGCCCTCCACCTGAGCGAGCAGCGCCCCAATCCCATGGTTCACGGCGCCGATTTCACCATCTCGCGCCTTCAGGCCGGCGGCAACATGGAAGGCAAGGAAGTCCGCTTCGGAATCGGCGGGACGGCGCTCGCCGGCGTGGTCACGTCCAACGGAGCAACCGGGTCGGTGAACGCCGCCGATGACAGCTTCACCTCTCTCGGCGGTCTGGTTCTCCTCGTCGATCTGCTTCTCGGAGAGGTGATCTTCGGCGGCCTCGGCACGGGTCTGGTCGGCCTCATCATGACCGCTTCCATTGCCGTTTTCCTGGCCGGGCTGATGATCGGCCGCACACCGGAATACCTGGGCAAGAAGATCGGTCCGCGCGAAAACAAGATGATTGTGCTCTATGCCCTCACCGGTCCGGTCGTCATTCTGGCGCTGACCGCCGTCGCTGTCTCCACTCGCGCAGGGCTGGCGGGTCTGGCCACGAATCAGGGTCCGCACGGACTTGCCGGGATCGTCTTCGCTTTCGCTTCCTCTTTTGCCAACAACGGCCAGGCCTTCGCCGGGCTGAGCGCCAATACGCCGTTTTACAACGTGGCCACGGTGATCGCCATGCTGGCCGGTCGTTTTTTCGTGGCCATCCCCGCGCTCTTTTTCGCCGGCCTGGCGGGCGCGCAGAGAAATACGCCGGAATCGCGCGGCACGCTGCGCACCGACTCCCTTTCCTTCGCCATTCTGCTCGCCGCGTTTCTCATCGTTGTGACCGCGTTGAGCTATCTGCCCGTCCTGACGCTCGGCCCGGTGCTGGAACATCTGCAGTTCCGGATCTGAGGCTGGCGCAATCCATTCTCCGCCAAGGTACGCAGCGCGTGCTGATTCGCGCGCCGCGATTGACCCTGCGATGCGGTCCGGCGCAAAGAAGCGAAACCATTCAGGAATCCATGAACTCCGCCCCGTCGTCCAGCCTCTTTTTCAGCACTGTGAGATCGCGCATCAGCTCGGTCTCCTCGGCCGGGGTGAGATCGAGGCGCGGCATCAGCCGGTTCACCAGCTCGTAGGCGCGGACGGCATTCCCGACCGTGCGTTTACGGGTCGGCTGGAGCCCGGTGACATTGGCGATATCGAGAAAGGTATTGGCGGCCTCAATCTCGATGCGCAGGAAATGGATTCCAGCCTCGTTGGATTCCCGCATCACGCGAATCGCTTTCTGATCCATCGACAACGGTAGCCTCCGGAGTGGGTGCCATGCTCGCTTCGACGGTCGACGGCGCTCAAAAAGATGCCTTGAAAACACAGGTTCAACGTCATATTTTCCCGGACTCGAACGGGTATATGCTTATAGGCGACCAGCGAGAGATTTATGACAAAGGACAACCCAAAACGAAAACGAACCGGCAAACCGCCGGATTCGAAGGCCGAAGAAATCACTCCGGTCGAGGCAAAGCCGCTCGCGTCCGGGAATGGCGGAGAGGAGAGTGCGGCGACGCTGATTCCGGTGGGGTTGGACCCCCCGCCTTCTCCCGCGGGCATCGAGATCGAGTCCGAAGCCGAGGAGCATCAGTCTCCCGCCCTGATGTACCCGATCGTCGGATTCGGCGCGTCCGCCGGCGGACTGCAGGCCTTTCGCGAAATCCTTGAGAACCTGGATCCGGCGACCGGAATGGCCTTCGTTCTCGTCACGCACCTGGCGCCGGACCAGCGCAGTTTCATGTCCGAGATCGTCGAGCGGTATACGCAGATGCCGGTCCTCTCCATCGAGGACGGGCAGCGCCCGCAACCCAATCACCTCTACGTCCTTCAGCCGAATCAGTCGCTTACGCTGCGCGAAGGCATGTTCCACGTCGAGGCTCGCCTGGCCGTCGAGCGCGTCCCGCGCACCATCGACAAGTTCTTTCACTCCCTGGCCAGCGACCAGAAGAATCACGCCATCGGCGTGGTGCTCTCCGGCGCCGATGCCGACGGCGCTCTCGGACTGAAGGCGATCAAGGGTGAAGGCGGCTTCGCCCTGGTGCAGAGCCCGGACACGGCGCAGCACAGCGGCATGCCGCGCAGCTCCATCGCCTCGGATCATGTCGACCTGGTTCTGCCTCCGGCCGAAATCGCCATCGAGCTGGGCCGCCTGGCGCACCAGTTTACGCGTCCCGAAGTGCGCTCGCTCGAGCAGGGCACCGTCGCGCCCGACGATGAGCAGTCGTTCCAGAAGATCATCCAGCTTCTCCGCAGCCTTTCCGGCCTCGACCTTCGCATGTACAAGCCGGAGACCATCCGCCGGCGCATCGCCCGCCGCATGATCCTGTTGCGGATGGAGCATCTGTCGAATTATCTTCGTTTCCTTCAGATCCGCACCGACGAGCTGCACACGCTGCAGGAAGACGTGCTGATCAACGTCACGCGATTCTTCCGCGATCCCGGCTTCTGGGAGTCGATGCGCACCAATGTGCTGCCCGTCCTCTTTCAGGACCGGCCGCCGGAGAAGCCGATCCGCATCTGGTGCGCCGGCTGCTCCACGGGTGAGGAAGCCTATTCGCTCGGCATCGCCATCCTCGAGCATCTCTCCCAGAACGGTCTCGATACGCCCGTGCAGATCTTCGGCACCGACGCCAGCGAGCAGTCCATCGAGACGGCCAGGATCGCGGTCTACGCGGAGACCATTGCGGCCGAAATCTCGCCCGAGCGCCTGCGCCGCTACTTCGTCAAGGTCGATCGCGGCTATCAGGTCTCCAAACGCGTGCGCGACACCTGCATCTTTGCCCGGCAAAACCTGTGCAACGACCCTCCCTTTTCGCACATCGACATCCTGAGCTGCCGCAATGTCATGATCTACTTCAATCCCGCGCTGCAGCGCCAGGTCATGCTCACCTTTCACTACGCTCTCGAGTCTGGCGGCTACATCCTGCTGGGCATGTCGGAGGGCCTGCGCGACTACGGAGACGTCTTCTCCAGCGTCGACCGCAAGAACAAGATCTACGTCAAAACCGGCAACAATCTGCCCTTCCACTACGAATCGCCACGCAACTACGCACTGACGCAGCATCCCGCCCTGGGGCACGCTTCCACGGCGGAGTCGGAGTCCAATGTCTGGCCCGAACTCGATCTGCAGCGCGCCGCCGATCGCATCGTGCTGGCGCGTTTCGGGCCCCCCGGGCTGATCATCGACGATCGGATGAACGTGCTGCAATCCCGTGGACAGACCTCCGCCTTTCTCGACCTCACGCCGGGCGCCGTGAGCTGGAACCTGCTGCGCGTGCTTCGCGACGGCATCGCCAATGACGTTCGTGTCGCCGCCCAGCGCGCCGTTCACGAAAATGTGCCGGCTTCGGCCATCACCACCATCATCGACGAGCAGGCGGGCGAACAGACCATCCAGATCGATGTTCTGCCCATTACCAGTGCGTCGTCGCGTCCCCGGTGTTTCCTGATTCTTTTTCAGACCCTCCGCGACGGCGCGGAAGGGCGACCGCTGGAGCGGCCGCAGCCCCTGCACCTCACCGTGGACGAAAAGGAGCGCCTGATCGCGCAGCTTCGCCAGGATCTGAGTTCCACGCGTTTTCATCTCCAGTCGCTCGTCGAGGAGCGCGACGCGCGCAACCAGGAGCTGGTTTCGGCGAACGAGGAAATCCAGTCGGCCAACGAGGAGTTGCAGAGCACCAACGAGGAGCTGGAAACCACCAAGGAAGAATTGCAAAGCGCCAACGAGGAGCTGCAGACCGTCAACGACGAGCTGCAGCAGCGCAACAACGTCCTGACGCAGACCGGCAACGACCTGGCCAACCTGCTCACCAGCGTCAATATCCCGCTGCTCATGCTGACCAGCGACCTGCACATCCGCCAGTTCACGCCGCCCATGCAGCGCCTGCTCAGCGTGCGCGCCAGCGACATCGGCCGTTCCATCAGCGAAATCCGTCTGCAGCTCAGCATCGAGAACATCGAGCCCATCCTGCAGGACGTGCTGGATACTCTCGGTACCCGCGAACTGGAAGTGCAGGACCGCGAATGCCGGTGGCATCTGCTCCGCGTACGGCCCTATCGCACCGCGGACAACAAGATCGAGGGCCTGGTGGTCGTCCTGGTCGATATCGACCAGCTTCGCAGCAGCCAGCAGCACCTTGTCGATGCCCGCGATTTCGCCCGTTCGGTGGTGGAATCCGTGCCCGTTCCCGTCCTCGTCCTGAATCAGGATTGCTCCATCCGCACGGTCAACACCGGGTTCCGTCAGCTCACGCAGCTTCAGAACAAGGATCTTGAAGGGCATTCGCTGCCGGTACTGGTCAGCGAGCTGTGGGGCCTGAACAACTTCCGCGAAAGGCTCGAGGGCCTCCTGCAGGGTCGGAACGGAGCCACGCTCGAATTGGAGCATCAGTCGGTCACCAGGCCCAAAAAGACACTGCTGATCAAGGGGCTGGCGCTCTCCACCGATGGAAGCCGCGTTCTGCTGCTGATGGTGGAGGACATCACCCTCCGGCGCGAGGCGGAAGTGCTTGCTTCAGACCAGAAGGTGGCGCTGGAAGGCAAGCTCGAGATCGCGGGACGAAGGCTCAGCCGCACCCAGGAAGAACTCCGCGGTCTCACGGCGCACCTGTTTACGGTGCAGGAGGAGGAGCGGCAAAGGGTCGCCAGGGAACTCCATGACGACGTGAGCCAGCGCCTGAGCCTGATCGAGATGCTCCTGTCGCAGATCGGCACCGACGCCTGCGCCGAGGACGATGCCGGACGCATCCACGAGGCCAGGGAGCATCTGGCCTCGCTGAACGCCGATGTCCGCCAGATTTCGCACAATCTCCATCCTTCGATTCTGCAGGATCTGGGACTTTCCGAGGCGCTCCGAGCCATGGTGGAGGAGTTCGGCCGGCGCGAGAACATGCCGGTCACCTATACGGCGCTCGAGCTTCCCGAAAACTGGCCGGCGGAAGCCGCGATGGCCATGTACCGCATCAGTCAGGAGGCGTTGAGAAACGTCGCCAAGCACGCCGGCCAGACGCACGTGAAAGTAGCGCTCTCGGGAGATCACGGCCACCTTCAGCTTCGCGTCATGGACTTTGGCGTGGGCTTCGATCTCACGGACGATGCTCCGATCACCGGACTCGGCCTCATTTCCATGCAGGAGCGGGCCCGGCTTGCCGGCGGGAACCTGACCGTGCAGTCCGAGCTCGGCCAGGGAACCACGGTCTTCGTCGACCTTCCCATGGACGGCCATGCTTAAGCGGATCCTTCTGGTGGACGATCATGTCCTCATGCTGGAGGGGCTGGCTCGCCTGCTCCATGACGCATTCGACATCGTCGGCACGGCCACCAACGGACTGGAAGCCATCGAGAGGGCCGAAAAACTCCGGCCCGAGGTCGTGGTTCTCGACGTCGGCATGCCGGAAATGAATGGAATCGAAACGGCGCGAAGGATCAGCCATGCGCTGCCCGCGGCCAGGATTGTCTTCGTCACCCAGCGGCTCGATCCGGCCTACCTGCGGGCAGCCTTTCAGGCCGGCGCCTCAGCCTATGTGGCCAAGCAATCGGCCACCACCGAGCTCCTGCGGGCGATCCACCTCGCCCTGAACGGTCATTATTACGTGACGCCGCACGCCGGAAGCGAAGCCGCCGAATACACGCGGCTTCATCCCGGAATCAATCCCTCGGAGATGTTTGGCGCCTCACTGACGCCCCGCCAGCGGGAGATTCTGCAATTGGTCGCGGAAGGCAGGACCGGCAAGGAGATCTCGGCCTTGCTGCGCATCTCGCCCAAGACCGTCGAGTACCACCGCAACAGCATCATGGATCATCTGGGAATGCGCACCACCGCCGACCTGATCCGGTATGCGGTTTCGCGCGGAATCGTTACGCCGTAGCGACAAGTGCTTATCAGGTGAGTAAAAAAAGACGAACAATTCACCCGATCCCAGGAATCTTCCCAGTTCCCAATCTGGCCCCATCGGCTT
>JASHQQ010000181.1 GCA_030039035.1 Acidobacteriaceae bacterium
GCCTCCAAACCTTTCTGAAGTTGCCGCTTTTCCGTGACTCCGAGGCGCGTAACAAGGAGAATTCCATCGGTTTGACGCGCCCAGACGCTGGTATCGGCCAATGGCAACACCGGAGGCGAATCAATGACAATCCAGTCGAACCACGCGCTCAACTGATCCATCAGCGCCGGCAGCCTTCTGGATTGCAGCAACTCCAGCGGGTTGCCCGAGGCATCGCCTGCGGGTAATATCCAGAAACCGGCGCCGTCGAGCCGGTAAATACTGGTAATGGGGCTCTGTCCATCCCGCAAGTGCTCGCAGAGGCCGCGCTCGCTGGCGAGACCAAAGGCTTGCGACAATGACGGGCGCCGGATATCTCCCTCCACGAGCAGGATCTTCTCTTTCGCGGCGGCAGACAGTGTGCTGGCCAGGTTGGCGGCGACCATGCTCTTGCCTTCCTGGGGGATGGAACTCGTAATCAGCAGCTTTTTGAGCGACCGATCGCGCCGCAAGTTGCGAAGCCGGACTCCGAGGAGCCGGAAGGCTTCCGCCGCCGGACTCTCCGTATGGGTGACGCAAACGATCCGGCTCCGCGGAGAGACCGAGACTGGAAGACCCTGGAATTCCTCGAATACGTCCCTGCGGTCCGGAGTTTTCGCCGTCTGTCCGTGCAGTAGGTCGGACAACGCAGCCGCCACAGAGCTTTCCTCATGCGCAGGACTGGTCGATTCCCCGCCCGCCTTCGGCGCAGCCTCGTCCCGCTCGAGCAAGGTCGAAGCTTTCCAGTTCGCTGCGGCTCTTCGCTCCGCGAGCTTGAGCAACTCCGCGGCTTCGGACAAGGTCGAGATATCCACCCCGGAGCTTTCGGCCTCCGATCTCTGCAACGCGTCAAATATCTGGCTCATGCCTGCCCGTTCCCGAGGCTACGGCTCTCGATATCTCCAGATCGCCGGCCAGCGCCGGACGCCTCATCGCGGAAAACAGATCCAGCAGGGCGCTGATGACTCTTTCCACCTCGATGTCACTTTGCCTGCCCGCGCGATCGTCAAACGAGGTGACGACGTCAAGCCGGAATTCCTTGGCCACGTCCTCGATGATTCCCGGACTCACGCTCGATATCTGGCGGGCGTAGGCGGTAATCAATGCATTCTCGCAGATGGTGTTGATCAGGCGGGGAAAGCCTCGCGAGTGGCGAAAAACACGGTCGATCGTCTGCTGGGGAAACAGTGCGTTCGCCGATGCGTCCGCGCCCGCAATCTGCAGGCGTTGCCCGATGTATCCCCTGGTTTCATCGGCATCGAGCGCGCCCAGCCGCGCGCGCAGCGCAATGCGCTGCTTGAGTTGCCGCAGACCCACCGAGTCGAGTTTTTCATCGAGTTCGGGCTGGCCGACCAGCACGATTTGCAGCAACTTGTCGTCGGACGTTTCCAGGTTCGAAAGCAAACGCACCTCTTCCAGCAACTCGGCCGAAAGGTGATGTGCCTCGTCGATGATGAGGACCGTCGTCTGCTTTTTTGCTCCGCGCCCCACCAGAAACTGGCCCAGTTCGAGCAGCAACTCGCTCTTGTTTTTTCCCGATGCGGCCAGCCCGAAATCGGAGAGGATATATTGCAGGAACTCGGCGGGGGTCAGGCGGCTGTTGAAAACATACGCGTAAGCGACCTCCTTGCTCTCCTTCAGGAGGCGCAGGAGGCACCGGATGAGCAGCGTCTTCCCCGTGCCCACCTCCCCGGTAACAACCACGAATCCTTTGTGCCGCCGGACGCCGTAGTAGAGCGCGGCGAGGGCCTCATTGTGGCGTTTCGTAGGAACAAAGCACGTCGGATCGGGCGTAAGTTCGAACGGATTGCGGGTTAGATGAAAAAATTTCTTGTACATGGGAAGGCCGAAGCTAATTGCGCAGATAACTCACTGCCGAACCTGCGAGAATAATCATAAGAACCACCGCGGTTGCCGTCCATCGCCACACCGTCCTGTTCCGGATGGATCGCTCGTCGGAAGAACTCAGGACCGCCGGAATCTCCGAAATTACCGCGACTGGCAGGAGCGACTTGATCTCCTTCTCGCCGTGCATCCGGTCGTCGAGAAACTCAAGCCCAAGCACCACAACGAGCCCGAGGCCGACTCCCGCGCCCAGCCCGATTCCGCAAAACTTCAGGCGGTTGGGAAAATCAGGCTTCTGCGGCAAACTGGCCGCATCGAGGATGGTGAACCGTTCGCCCTGCTGCATCTGTTCCATGCTTGTCGCCATCTCGGAATCGTTCTTCTTCTTCACCAGCTCGTCGTAATCGGCCTTCGACTGATCGTAGCCGCGGTTCAAATCCGTTAATGCCTGGTCGTTTGCCGGTTCCTGATTCAGACGCGTCTGGTAATCGTTGATCTTCGCCTTGAGCGCCAAAATTGCCTGCTCCCGATTCGCAATCTCAAGCTCATTGGCTTGCAGTTGCCCCTTGAGCTGCATGAGCGGCCCGTTTGTCGCCAGATCTTCCGTCTCGGATGCGTCCGCAGGGGCGTTTCCCTGCTGTTTGCTGCTGGCTCTTTCCTTCAACTCTTTGGCCAGAGCGTCGCGCATCTTCTCCGTGCGGGCGATCTGATCCTTCAGGCTCTGCACGTCCGGGTAGTTATCGGTGTACCGGGAACTCAGATCGGCAAGTTTCGATCGCAGTGTGTCCAGTTGCTGGTCGAGTGCGGGAAGTCCGGCGGGCGTGCCATCCGCGGTACGCGTGGTCACATGGATGCTCCGGTATTGTTCGATCAGCGTCCGGTCCAGGCTTTGCTGTTGCCTGGCGCTGTTCAGGGCATCCTGCTCGTTCTGCAACTCCTGTTGATAACCGGCCAGAATCTGCAGATTGCTGGCCTGCTGCGTTGGCAGCGCGCCTTCGTGCGCAGACTTGAACTCCCGCACCTTCGCTTCCTGTTCAGCAAGCCGCGTGCGCGCGGCATCCAGTTGACTGGCCAGGAATTTGGTGGTGTTCTCCGACTCCTGCAAGCGGACTTTTCCATTTTCATTGATGAACAGTCCCGCCAGTTCGCTGGCCACCGCCTGAGCGACATGCGGATTGTGCGAAGAGTAGGAAATCTTGAATCCATTGATCTGGTCGCGATTCGGATCCTGCACCAGTTCGATATCGATGTCCTTCCCCATAAGTGCGACTTTGTCGTCGTCGGCAAGATGGCGGTCGCCGTCGTAAAGGTGCAGTTTGTCGATGATCAGAAGCAGACGGGTGCGGCTGAGCACCTGTTGCTTGATGCTCTGCAGTCGCGCCTGGAGATCGTCAACGACATTGGGCTGCACATAGTCTTTCGGCATGGTGGACGGATCCACGAGGATCGTTGTGTCCGACTTGTAGCGTGGCGGCAGGACCCAGCTTGCCGACCAGACCAGCAGCCAGCCGACAAACGCCGGAACAAGAAACTGCATATGGCGCCGCTGCGCAATATTCAGGTAGCGCTGCAGGTCCAGTCCGCCGGAACCCTGCTCTTCTGCCATCTCTGCCATTGGCTTATCTCCCCAGCGGTCTCGTAAACCTGTACGAGAGCGAGACGTAGGCCTGGTCGCTGTTGGGCACGCTGGCGATCGTCGAAATATTCCCGTAACTCTGATGCATCCGGTCGTATCCGAAGCCCAGTTGCAAATGCTCATTGATGGCGCGCCCGGCGGAGATGGCCCCCGAGACCGTGTGCCCGCTCCCGCTGCCCACCAGAATTGACGGTCCCGCGCTTTTTTGAACCTGGTAATTGCCGTTGGCTCCCAGCGACCAGTTCCGCGTGACAAGCCAGCGCGCAGTCGCATTGGCATTTGTCGAAACCTGGGCTCCGAACAGCCCCGGCAATTCCGAAACGGAGCGCCCGTAACCCGCCGAAAAGCTGGTGCGCATTCCCTGCCAGCCGATCCCCGCGGATGCCGAGGGCACCCACGAGACATACTTTCCGAACGGTGCGGGTTCAACAGTGTTCACGTATTGCGGGCCGCCGGAAAACGAAAGGGAAAACGTGCGCGTGAAAAAGATCGAGTAGAACGGAGTGAAGGCTTGCGTCTGCGTTGTGCTCTGCCCCAATACGGGCAAGGTATCGAGACTCCGCGCATACTGGTATCTCAATCCGCAATACTGCGAACTTCCCAGGCGCCGGTTGTAATAGAACGATCCCGAGCTCGAACTCGAATTCGACAGGCCGGCAGCTTCCGATTGATCGGGGTAACTCTGTCTGGCATAGCTCCCTCCCGCACCGATCATGCTGTCCCGGCTGAATTGATAACTCATCTGGCCGCTGGTCGTGTTCGAGATCATGTTTGCAAACGGAGCAACCACACCTTGGGGTTGCGCCGAGCCCGGAACTGACCCCTCGAGGTACCCGTCGGTTTCGCTGAATATGTTCGAGCTTTTCTGGAAGGACTCGTTGGCGCCGATTGTAAGGTGAGGAGTGAGCCGGTACTGGTAATTCCCGGTAGCATTCTGATTCACCGTGTTCAGCTCGCTCGTCGGCTGATAGAAGATAAAGCCGGGGTTGTAACTGAACGCGGTGCGCTGACGGGCGGTGGACTGATTGAAGCTGACGGTCGGGTTAATCGTATAGGAGATATCACTCACCGGCTTTGCCGTGCTGGCTCCAATCATGTTGTCGTAATACGCGGTCTGAAACCCGACTCCGCCGGAAAGATAGTTCGATCGGGCCTCGGAACCGACTTCCGTCGGGTAGGAGTCGCCGCTGATCATCGGGGGTGTCTGCATCTGCGAGCCGGTATCGGCCGCGCCGGCCTGCGGCATTTGCGGCCAGGCGCGCAAGGCCGGAATCAGGACGAGACATGCACAAACTCGCTTGAACATGGACTGCTGTCAGGGCACCACGATGGTATCGTGCGGCTCGAGCTTGATGTTCTGTCCGGGATTCCTGCCTTTGATGTATTCCTTGTAGTTGAAGGGAATGCGCGATTCCCCGCCGGCAGGATTCTGGCGCAGGATATAGATCTTCGTTTGCTTGGCGAAATCCCTGAATCCGCCGGCGGCCGCGATGGCATCCATCACCGTGGGCGCCACAGGGATCGAGTATGTACCTGGCTTTGTGATCTGGCCCATGATAATGAACTTCTGGCTGTTGATCTGTTCGACGATCACCGTAACTTGCGGCGTCGTGATGTAATTCCGGAGCCGCTCCGAGATATCTCCCTCCAGTTGCAGCGGAGTCCGGCCCGTCGCCTGAACCTCCCCTACGAGCGGCAGCGAGATTTTCCCGTCCGAGCGCACCGGAACCGATCGCGTGATTTCCTTCTCGTTCCAGACATCGATCGCCAGCACATCGTCGTTGCCGATCACAAACTGGTTGTCGTGCGGCTTTGTCTGCGCCGTTGCCGACCCGGCGGCCGGCGCTGCGGCCGACGCAATCTGCGCAGAATCATTCTGACCCACAGACGGCGATTGGCCATAAAGCGCGCCAGCGACAAGCATCAGTGAAACTCCCGATGCGACCACCCGCCCGACCCCGAACTTCGTAACCACTTCAAAACTCCTGTTCGACTGCTTCCGGCGGCGCCGCCACATCTGTCGCATCGGCGCTGCGAAAAGCGAATGAAAGCTTAGCCCAATCGGGCAGATTCGGCCGGCAAGCCCATTCGCTGCCGCGCACCGAATGGCGTCGCTGCGCCAAATTGTCCGGGTTTCGATAATTGGCCGGCCGGGAAAATGCCGACGGAACTGCTCGCCGCCACCGGTTCCACATCAGATGCGTCGATCTCGACGGCCACCGACTGCGCCAGCATGTTGACCGAAAGCACCAACCGATACAGGCTTTTCTTCCGCACCAGGATTCCTTCCACGCCTTCCAGCGATCCTCGGGTAACGCGCACCCGCTCTCCGCATCGAAGAAACGGATGCGGCTCGACGCGGGAAGAGCTTTCGACGGTACGCCGGATCGCGTCGATCTCCTCTTCGGGGATAACCGCGGCCCGCTCCCCGTGACTCAGAATCATGTGAACGCCCGGAGTCGTTACAACCTGCAGTCGGCGATTGAAGGAGCCGCGAACAAACACGTAGCAGGGAAAGAGCGGCAGCGAAAGCAGCTTCTTCCTGTCTTTCCATCGCCGCACCGATTGGTAAAGCGGCAGAAAGACCTCGAGCCCCTTGAGCTCGAGCATCTCGGCCACGACTTTCTCATGCTGATGGCGCGTATAAATCGCCCACCAGGGGGCATCTTCGTTCAGACTGACATGGATGGCATCCCGAGCAGGTGCCGGGCCTGCCGGAGCATCGAACGAAATCAATGAGCCGGGTTCAATTCTGGACATAGCTTCGCCCTGTGGGCTACAGGCCCCTTTTCTTTTTTGAAGCTCTCAACCCGCCAACTTTCAGACGCTTACGCGAAACCGCACGA
Organism: Acidobacteriaceae bacterium; assembly: GCA_030039035.1. GTDB lineage: Bacteria > Acidobacteriota > Terriglobia > Terriglobales > Acidobacteriaceae > Telmatobacter. The sequence goes on from JASHQQ010000181.1 coordinate 6,346, forward strand.
CAAGCCTGCTGTAGCGGATCTGCTGTCCTCAGCATCCGGTCCGGCACCTTCCGCGACAATGACGGAATGGTGCTACCCAGGATGCCCCGTTGGTGACAAAATCAAGGTGTTACCATTTCTCAACTTCAACACCCGGCTTGGGTTGCATCCATTCAAGGCTGTTGATTTCTCGCCAGCCCTCCCATGCCTTTCTCTCACGGCCTGGGCGGCACTCCCTTCTGGCGCTTGCGCCGCTGTCCGGCTCCCCCTTCGCGAAGCTTGTACAGCAGGGAGCGATAGCTCAAATTCAGTTCTTCGGCGGTCTTTCTCCGGTTCCAGCGATTGGCCTGCAAAACCTTCAGGATGACGGATCGTGTCGCCGCCGCCGACGCCTGGCGCGAAGCCGCCTTCAGATGCCCGTTCCGCGGCCGCAGGTCTGTGGCGGGAGGCGCGGTCCGCGGCGCAACTTCGGCGCCCTGCACAGGATCGCTGCCGAGGATGATCGCCCTGGCGATCCAGTTCTCCAGCTCGCGGATGTTGCCGGGCCAGTGCCACTGCTTCAGCGCGTGCAGCGCATCCGGAGTCAGCGGCGGCGCCGCCCGGCGGTATCTCCTGGCCAGCTTCTCCTGGAAATGCTCGCAAAGCCGGGGAATATCCTCCCTCCGCTCCCGCAGCGGCGCAAGGTGCAGGTTGATCACGTCGATGCGATAGAACAGATCCTCCCGGAACGTCCGCTTCTCCATTGCCTTCTCGAGGTCGCCCCGCGTGGCGCATATCACCCGCACCTGCGCCGGCCGTCCCATGCCGCCCTCGATGGGCGAGCAATGGCCGTCCTGCAGCAAAAGCAGCAACTTGGTTTGCAGCGTCCAATCCAGGTCGCCGATCTCATCCAGGAACAGCGTTCCTCCGGAAGCCAGATTCACCATGCCTCGCTGGCCCTGGCGTGGGGCGCTGCCTGAACCCGGCTCGTAGCCAAAGAGTTCTCCTTCCAGCAGCTTTTCCGGAATTGACGGGCAGTTCACCTTGACGAACGGCCCGTCGCAGCGGCTGGAGCGCGCATGAAGGAATTTGGCTACGACCTCCTTGCCCGTCCCGCTCTCGCCCTGGATCAACACCGGCAAATCGGTGTGCAGGATCCGCTCGATCTGTCCGTGAACTTCCCGCATCGCCGCCGTACTGCCAAAGATGACGGCCTCGTCGGGCAGGTCCGCCGGGTGGATGCGACAGCTTTGAACCAGGTCAGTCGGCATGATTCTCGATGCAATATGGATTTCTCTGGATCACTACGCTTGCACGGCGATTGCCAATTTGGGCACCTGCGCGCCGAATGCCTGACATCGCATTTCCGCCCGTTTTTCCACAAATTCATCCCTCTGCAAAGCTCGGGCGCCGGCCATCGAATGCCACGCTGCAAAACCATGCATACTGCGTACAACTTTCGTGCACATTCGTTCGCGAACGGCGCCGGTGAATTCAGCCGGCGGAGCCGGAAGACCTGCGGCGACGCCGCATTTTCGCAGACAATGCGGAATGGAGTTCCGGATCGATAAGTTCCAACTTATGCTGTGCGCGGTTGCGACGAGCCCACCGGTAACTGGCGGCGCACATCGGCGAATGCGAGGGAGTTACCGGCGGATCCATCGTGTCCCGCCGTGAAGCCGGCGCGTGGGCCGCCTTCCCTCCATCCCGCAATTTTTTCCGGTGGCCGGATTAAGTTATACCGCCTTTTCTCTTGCCGAATAGGAACCCAGAAAAGACTCATCCATGCCTCGCGCGGCTTTTCGCGGCGAAAGGCGATGCTGCTGGATCTTGTAGAGCAATGCGCGATAGCTGATGTTGAGGTTCTGCGCCGCGTGGCGGCGATTCCAGCCCGAGGCGTCGAGCGCCTCCTGGATCATCTGCACCTCGGTGCGGTCCTTCAGATCCCGCACGATCGATCTCATCCCCGTGCACTGCGACGGTACGAGCTCCAGGCGCCCGCCACGGTATTCGCCGTCCCGGGCGGCGATCTTCGCCTCCAGTTCGCGGAGCGCGGCCTGCTGGTCCCGCATGATGATCGTCCGTGTCACGAAATTGCGCAGCTCGCGCACATTGCCGCGCCAATCGTGGCGAAGCGCGGCGTCCATCAGGCGCGTGGAAAAGCTGAAGGACGAGTCGCCCTTCATCTCCGCCGGCGCGCGACGGATCGTCTCTTCGATCAGATACGGGATCTCCTCGCGCCGCTCGCGAAGCGGCGGAATCTGGATCGTGAAGGCGCTCAGCCGGTAATAGAGATCCTCGCGAAAAGTCTTCTCCTTGAGCGCATCTTCCATCTGCACGTTGGTGGCGGCCAGAATGCGTACGTCGACCCGGGTCGTCTCCTGCCCGCCCAGCCGCGTAAACTGCCCGTCCTGCAACACGTGGAGCAGCTTGGCCTGCATCTGCGCGCTGATCTCGCCGATCTCATCCAGCAGCAGCGTGCCGCGATGGGCCTGCTCGAACCTTCCGGCGCGATCCTTGATGGCTCCGGTAAATGCCCCCTGCTCATGGCCGAATAACTCGCTCTCAAGCAACTCCGAGGGCAGCGCCGCGCAGTTCACATTGAGCAGATCCTTGCGGCCGCGCCGCGAATATCTGTGAATCAGGTGCGCGACAACTTCCTTGCCTGTCCCGCTCTCGCCCAGGATGAGCACGGGAACGTCCACATCGGCAAGCAACCTCGCCTGGCGGCGAATTTCCTGCATGGCCGGGGATGCGGCCAGGAAATACCGGTTTTCACCCAGTTCCTCGATCAGCGGAAGAGAAGCGGTCCCTGCGCCCGCCGGATGATGCGCGCAGCCGTCGCCATGGGCGGCATCGGCTCCGGATAACTCATCCAGCATGGCTTCAATATCGCCTCGAGTTACAGGTCTTACCAGGAATTGCCTGACTCCGAGGCCCGCGGCCTCCTGGCGAAGCCGCTGGTCGGCCACACCCATCACCAGGCAGACGGCGTGATTCCGGACGCATCTCAGAAAGCGGAGATATTCGAGTTTTTCGGTCGGATTCAGCGCGATGGATTCAATCAGCAGAAGATCGGGCTCGAGCCCATTGGACAGGAGCGACTCCGCCTGGGGGTATCCTTCCGCTTCGATCACCCGGTGACCCGCGCCCTCCAGGACCATTTTGACAAACGCGCGCGTCTCGGAATGCCGAATGACGGCCAAAACAAGCAGAAGAGATTTCACGAGGCACCTTCAGCAATGAGGTCTTGCAATTTCGTTCAGCGTCCGCCTTCAATTGTGCGAACCCGCCGGGTTTCGTGACACGATTCCGGCTACGTGCTTCGAATCATCTTGCCTGCGATGCATGGGGCATAAGTGAGCCGCACATGGAAAGAGCTGTTTTTGCCTGACGAGCGGTGATCCCTCTCCGCGGATTTACGGCAGGATAACAATTACGATTCAAAATACGGACCTGCCTGTCCGTCACGAAAAACAGATTACAGTAACTGGATCCGTAACGGCTGAATCTACAGTCCGCTTTGCTCCAGCGGCCCGTTCGTCGCCTGTGCGGATCAGTTCAAGCCAGAGATCAAAACAGCTATCTACAAAAGCCGGCAGAAGGAGGTTCTCTTCGTGCCGTAAAGCCATTCTGGCTTGGTTATAGCTTCCCTTCCGGGCCAGGCTGCGGACACTGAGACTTTCTGGAGTGGCCCGTTCTTTGTTTACCGAGGGAAGGTGGGGGCGGTGACACGCGGCATTCTTCTCTGATTCAACCTGTAAAATCAGTCCCGTCCAGTCTCTCGTTACGCAGCGTCGTATACGTTGGACTTTATGGGACGGCACCACGAGTGTCAACCATCTTTTGGTAATGAACTTTGGTAATCGCAGAGGGTGTAACTTCCCTGTAGTCACATACCTGCAACGATCGTTACTGCGAAATCATTGTAAGTGGAAACTGGTTGCGATTCGTGACGGATCCGGCCGCAAATTCTCTTCTCTTTGCGCCATGCGCCGCGCTGGCGGGAGACGTTCCCGCCCTGCCCCGGCCAACTTCGATTTGCAGGGAAAGGGATCGTCCACAATCCGCCCGAAGATGAACGAACACCCCCCTCGGGAAGCGGGCAAATCGCGCCCCACCGCGAGTACGCGACGGTCAGGATTCCCGCCTGGCGGATAACCTGGCGGCAGGCTTCGGAAGATAGCTTGATCGGACCTGCATGGAGCTCGATGAAATGCATGACACTTCGGCTCCGGATTTCATGATTTCACACGGCGGACCAGCTACTTATCGGACTTGAGTAAGTTGGAATCGGGTGATCCGGGAAGAAGAACATACTCGCGCGCCGCGGAAACCGGGCCGCCAACCCGTTCGACTTGCTCGAAGTGCGCAATGCGCCGGGGAATGAAGAGGACATGCGCGCGAAGAACCCTCGCAGGGAGTGGCGCGGTTCGGCAAGGATCGCCGGGCCGGTCGCTCATGGGCCGGCCCCGATCCGGGCCGGCTGAAGATCATTCCGGAGAATCTCCGGGCGGGCGCGAAGCACCGCCCTGCGCGCCCATGACGGCCACGCTTTTCGCGACAAACACGCCGTCCTTCAGGGCTCCATCGACGCGCACCATGTCTCCCACCTGCACGTCGGCCAGCGTGACCGGCTCGCGACGCTTGCGAAACGTGGTGTCTTCGTCGGCCACGAAGCTGTGTTCGGCGTTGCCGGGCCCGCCCTGAAGCGTCACCTTCACGCCGTCCAGCGCCGTTACCTTGCCCGCCAGCCAGGTCTTGCCGAAGTTTTCCTGCATCTCGCGCATGCGCGCAGCCTGCCCGGCATCGAGCAGCGCGACGAAGACGGCGCCCACGGACTTGCCGGCGGTATCGATCTCACCTCCCGCGGTGATCGCATCGCCGACCTTGATATCGCTGGCCTTGATCGGTTGCGGCGGACTGCCTCCGCCCCCGTTGCCTTCTTCGCCCTGGCTCCTCCGCCGTTCCGGCGCTTTCATGAAGCGCGTATTGGCGCTGAAGTGCACGGTATACACATCGCCGGCATCGGTCCTGATGGTGAAGTGGTCAGCCGCAGCCTCTGTCACGTTGCCGAGGACGCCGCGTCCCTGGCCCATGCCCATGCCCCAGCCGCCTCCGCGACGGCCTTGCCAGCCGCTTCCCGGCGATGAGGACTGGGTCTGGCCGGGCGATGCAGCGGGGCTGCCATCCTGGGCAACGGCACAAACGGCAACTCCGAAAACCATGGCGGCAGCGAGACGAAGATTCATGGCATCTCCCCGGGGAACAAACCGCACACCCCTGTATCCATAGACGCCGAAAATCTTCGGGGAGACGACAGGCCGAACGCTACTGCGCGCTCTGCGAGGCCATCAACTGCTCGAAAGCCGGGATTCCGCGCAATCCGGCAAACTCGCTGTCCGCCATGATCTTCTTCGGGCTGGTGAAGCCTTCATTCAGCGCCATGCGCAGATACTCGATCGCCTGGTCCTTCATTCCCGCGCGGATGCAGCCTTTGGCCATGTAGTAATTCATCGCCCCGCGATCCTCGACCGAGGCCGGATTCTCTACCCTCGGGCTGGTGGATTTTCCAAACACATCGGGGTCATATGTGAGGGCCTGCTTGTAGTACTCCCAGCCCTTCTTGTATTTGTGCTGCGTCAGCAGATTCGTGCCCAGGTTCTTGTAGATCAGGGCCGACTTCGGGTCGTATTTGAGGGCTTTCCTGTACATCCTCTCCGCGCTTGGATACTCCTTGAGCGAATCGTAGATCGTGCCCAGGTTATTGAGCACTACGGCGTCTTTCTGATCGAGTTTGAGCGACCTCTCGTAGCAGCGCCTCGCCTCGTCCAGGTTCAGCATCATCTGGTACGCGATGCCCATCTTGTTCCACAGCGTCGCCGAGTCGTGCGGCCCCTTCTTGTAGGCCTCAATGGCCGCCTGATATCGCTGATGCGCCATCATCGTGTCGCCGAGTTGTTCCGGCGCAAGGGGAGGCAAAGGGGCGGCAGCCGGAGTGGTCGCAGTCGGGGGCTGGGTCTGCGCGGCAGGCGCCGGCGCCGGCTGTGTCTGCACCTGTTTCGGGACCGGAACCGCGACAGTCCTTGCCTCCCCGGCTCCGGCCGGGGCGCAAAGAGCGGCCAGCGCGGCCGTGGCTACGAGAGCCGGCAGCCGGCGGCGTCGATCGATCCAGGACATATTTCCTCCTCGGCGAAGGAAAGGCCAGTCCACGAGGAGTGAGATCCTCGCCAGGAATCACCGCCGGGTGGCATTTCGCGCCGCATCCCGATCGTGGGCCGGCAATCCGGGCGAACTGTCCATTAGAACACCTTTTCGAAACGTTAGACCACCGATTCTCCCGGACGCATCGCCCAAAAGTGCCAGTTCTTCAAGTGGTCGGCCCCGGGCGCATCAAAGTGGTCAGCAGGCCTGGCTCCGATCCGGTCAACGATCCACAACGGCAGGGAGTACACTCATCGCCATGCGGCGACTGCATCCGGTACCCAACGCCACACCTTCTCCTTCGGCACACCATCTGGCCGAACGCCTCCACTCCGCGCGCCGCCGCACGCTGGCCCTCTGCGAGCCGCTCTCCGCCGAAGACATGATGGTTCAGTCCTGCCCCGAGGCCTCGCCCGCCAAGTGGCACCTGGCACACACCGCCTGGTTCTTTGAGTCGTTCGTCCTGCGCGAGTTTCTTCCCGGCTATCGTGTTTTTCACCCCGACTTCGCCTGGCTCTTCAACAGCTACTACCAGAGCTACACCGCTTTTCCCGAGAAACGCCTGCGCTCGTCGTTTTCGCGCCCCTCGCTCGATGAGATCCTGCGCTATCGCGGATACGTCGACGGCGCCCTGGAGCACTTGCTCAGCCGCAGCGTTCATCCCGAGGCCCTTCGCCGCATCGAGCTCGGCGTCAACCACGAGGAGCAGCACCAGGAGCTGATTCTCACCGATCTTCTCCACGCGTTCTTCACCAATCCCCTGCGCCCCGCCTACCGACCGGCTCCGCCGCACGACGAGCCTGGCGCCGGCTTGCTCGCCGATGCTCCCGCTCTGCGTTTCGTTTCGTTCGAAGGCGGCATGAGCGAGGCCGGTTCGCCGGCCGACGGATTCGGCTTCGACAACGAACACAAGCGGCACCGCGTCTGGCTCGAGCCCTATGCGCTGGCCTCGCGCCTCGTCACCTGCGGCGAGTTCGCCGCCTTCATCGCCGACGGCGGATACCGCCGGCCCGAGCTCTGGCTTTCCGCCGGATGGGACGCGGTCCAGACCGATGGCTGGCGCGCGCCTCTCTATTGGACGGAATCCAATGGCCGCTGGAGCGTGTTTACCCTCCACGGCGAACTGTCTCTCACCGAGCTCAAGCCGGCTCCCGTCAGCCACGTGAGCTTTTACGAAGCCGACGCCTATGCCCGCTGGGCCGGCCGCCGCCTGGCGACCGAATTCGAATGGGAGGCTGCGGCCGAAAAGGCGCCCGTCGACGGAAACCTGCTCGACTCAGGTCGTCTGCAGCCCTCGCTTGCCGGCGACTCCGAACCATCCCCAATCCCCGGCCGCCGCGCGCAGGGCCAGCTTCTCGAGTTCCCCGCGGAGTCGTCTCCCGGTCCCGCCCAGCTCTTCGGCGACTGCTGGGAGTGGACCGCCAGCGCCTACCTGCCATATCCCGGTTTCAAACCGCTCGCCGGCTCGCTCGGCGAATACAACGGCAAGTTCATGAGCGGCCAGATGGTCCTTCGCGGCGGGTCCTGCCTGACGCCTCAATCGCATATCCGCGCGAGCTACCGCAATTTCTTTCCTCCCGGGACGCGCTGGCAGTTTTCCGGCATTCGTTTGGCATCGTAACGGTTTTCACAGCATCCAACTCGGCATGACAGCGCAAGTGGTGCTTCCCTTGGCGGATGCAGTCCTCGACCGGGTTGCCGATGACGTCCGCCGCGGACTCACGGCGCAGTGCAAGTCTCTCCCACCCTGGCTCTTCTACGACGAAGCCGGCTCCCGCCTTTTCGAACAAATCACCGGGTTGCCCGAGTACTACCTCACGCGCACCGAGCGCTCCATTCTCACCCGCCACGCCGCCGCCATCGTTGCCGGGGCCGGTGATGGGCAGCCCCTGCGCATCGTGGAGCTTGGCGCCGGCTCGGCGGCGAAGACCCTCCTCCTGCTCCAGGCTGCGCTCGATCGCCAGCCCGGCGTCGTCTACGAGCCAATCGACGTTTCGTTCAGCGCACTGGAAACCGCCTGCCGCCAGATCGAGGACGAAATGCCCAGGGTCGAAGTGGTCCCACGGGTCATGGACTACACCTGCGAACTGGAGTTCGAGCCTGTCGGCCATCCCGAGCGCCGCCTCGTGCTCCTGATCGGCTCCAGCATCGGCAACTTCGAGCCCGAGGAAGCCATCCGCCTGCTCCGCCGCGTCCGTTCGCGACTTCGTCCCGGCGACAGCCTGCTGCTCGGCGTCGACCTCACCAAGGAATCGCTGACCCTTCTGGCCGCATACGACGATGCGGAGGGCGTTACCGCCGCCTTCAACCGCAACGTGCTCGTTCGTCTCAATCGCGAGCTGGGCGGCGATTTCGACCCCGGCGCCTTCGCGCACCGCGCTCTCTGGAACCCCGATGCCTCGCGGATCGAGATGCACCTCGAGAGCCTCATCAACCAGACCGCGCGGCTCGGCGTGCTCGACCTCGAGGTCGAATTCGCCGCCGGCGAAACCCTCCACACCGAGAACAGCTACAAGTTCCCTCCCGGCGGCGCCGAAGCGCTGCTCGCCGCTTCCGGCTTCACTCCGGCATGCACATGGACAGACCCCCGCCTGTGGTTCGCCGTCTGCCTGGGACGGGT
>JASHQQ010000182.1 GCA_030039035.1 Acidobacteriaceae bacterium
GAAGGCCGTAGGCACGCCGCCGCGCTGGGTGTGGCCCAGATTGACCGAGCGGGTTTCAAAGCCGGTTTGCTTTTCGATGAGGTCGGCAAGAGCTTCGCCGATGCCGGAGAGACGCGCATGGCCGAAAGAATCAACCTGCGCAGAGCCGGTCACCTGACCGACTTCGGGCAGATGACAGCCTTCAGCGACAACCACTACGCCGTAGTGTTTGCCGTGATCGTAGTTGTACTTGAGCAACGCGCAGACGTGATCGATGTCGATGGGCTTTTCGGGCACGAGAACCACGTGGGCTCCGCCAGCGATGCCTGAAGCATAAGCGATCCAGCCGGCGTCGCGGCCCATCACCTCAATGACGATGACGCGGTTGTGCGAATCCGCGGTGGTGTGGATGCGGTCGACGGCCTCGGTGGCGATCATGACCGCGGTGTCGAAACCGAAGGTCTGGTCGGTGCCGCTGAGGTCGTTGTCGATGGTCTTGGGAACGCCGACGCCCTGCACGCCGTTTTCCACCAGATACTGCGTGACGGATTGGGTATCGTCGCCGCCGAGCGCAATGAGCGCTTCAATCTTGTTGGCTTTGAGAACCTCCAGCACCTTCTCGAGGCCGCCGGGGACCTTCTTCACATTGGTGCGCGAGGAGTGGAGGATGGTGCCGCCCTTCAACTGGATGCCGTCGGTGCTTTCGAGCGTGAGCGGAATCCAGTGGTTGTCGAGCACGCCGCGCCAGCCGTTGAGAAAGCCGATGAACTCGTCGCCATAGGCGTTGATTCCCTTCTTGACAGCCGCATAAATCACCGCGTTCAATCCGGGGCAATCGCCGCCTCCGGTCAGCAAAGCAATACGCATCGCAAGCCTCTCATGAATCGGTATTCGCGGCCGGCTCTGTCTCCGGTCCCGACGCCTTATTCAGTGTATCCCGGCACAGTCAAGCAAAATCGCGGCTGCGCTCATGTGCGACGAAGAATCGCACATTGCCGATTTCAGCGCGGGAATCGCGTCCCGCGATGAATCATCCGGGAGGCGCGCAAGAGAAAGGGCTTCTCCGGTTCCAGGGATCCGCGAGTCGACCTATTCCGCGCGGGCCGTCGCCTCGTCCTCGTAGAGCGCGGCGATCAATTCCTTGTATCGGCTCGCAATCTCGCGGCGTTTGAGCTTCATCGACGGAGTCAGATGGCCGTTTTCGAGGGTCCATTCCTCGGCCACAATGCGAAAGCGCTTGATGGATTCGAAGCTGGCGAGGCTGGCGTTGACTTCACGCACCATTTCGCCGTAGCGCGCGACAACGCGGCTGTCGGCAACCAGCTCGAGTCGCGACCCGGCCTCCACACCGTGGCGTCGGGCCCAATCCTCGAGCGCGGCGAAGTTGGGCGCGATCAGCGCCGAGATGAACTTGTGGCGGTCGCCCACGAGCGCGGCCTGGGCCACCAGCACGTTGGTTTTGAGCTTGTTCTCGATGGGCTGCGGCGCCACCAGCTTGCCGCCCGAGGTCTTGAGCAACTCCTTCTTGCGGTCGGTGATGTACAGGAAACCATCGGCGTCGATGCGGGCGATGTCTCCGGTGCGGAACCAGCCCTCCGCGTCGAAACATTCGTTGTTCCACCCATGCGACGAAGATCTGTCGCCTGAAGCCGCATTGGGGCCCGGTCTTTGCCAATATCCCCCGAAGATCGACGGACCGCGAACCAGAAGCTCCCCGTCTTCGGCGAGCTTGCAGCTCAAGTTGGGCAGCGGACACCCCACCGAGCCCATGCGGTGCCGCACGGGCGAATTGAGGGCGATCACCGGCGAGGTCTCGGTGAGGCCGTAGCCTTCGTAAAGGGCAATGCCCGCCGAGGCAAACCACCGCGCCGTGTCGATGCCCAGGGGCGCACCTCCGGAAAGGAAGGTGTTCACGCGGCCGCCGAAGGCGTCGGCGACCTTGGAATACACGAGTTTTTCGGCGATTTTCCAGGCCAGCGATCCGGGACGATGCCTGTCATAGACGGCGTCGCGGTGCCGGGAGCCGGTTTGCAAGGCCCAGCTCAGGATCCGCTTTTTGACCGGCGAGACCGACGACTTCTGCTCCACGGCCTGACGAATCTTTTCGTAGACGCGGGGCACGCCGACGAAGACCGTGGGCCGCACCTGGCGCATGGACTCGGGCAGCTTGTCGAAATGCGAGCAATAGGCGACCTGCGCGCCGTAGAAGAACATGGCGTAGTCGAGAGCGCGCGCGGTAATGTGCGAAAGCGGCAGGAAGGAGACGCAGGCATCTCCCGGTCCGAAGCCGAACTCGCGCGTGGCAACGCTGGTATTGATGGCGATGTTGCCGTGGGTGAGCGCGACGCCCTTGGGCTCGCCGGTGGTGCCCGAGGTGTAGATGACCGTGGCCAGATCGTCGGAAGCGACCGACTGCACCAGCCGGTCAAAGGCCGCGTCCTGCCAGCCGATGCGCTCATCGGCGCCGGCGAGTATCTCGCTGAACGACAGGGCTCCCTCGGGCGGTTCGCCAGGATCCATGAGCAGGACACGCTCGAGGTCGGTTTGCCCGCGGACCGCGTTCAGCTTCTCGAACTGCTGGCGCGTGGAGACCACGGCAACGTGGCAGCCCGCGTCGCGAAGCAGCGCGGCCACCTGCTCACCGGTCAGGGTGGGGTAGACGGGCACATCGACGGCGCCGATGGCCAGCGTGGCAAAGTCGGTGATGGCCCATTCCCAGCGATTCTCGCTGATCAGGGCGATGCGGTCGCCCTTCTGCACGCCCCAGGCCTGAAACGCCTTGGCCAGAGCCCTCACGCGCTGGTAAATCTGGTCGGAAGAGATGGGCTGCCACTGGCCAAACTTATCCTGCCAAAGCATGGCGCGCGGATTGGCCGCCGTCGAAACGCGATTGAAAAGTTCATTCAGGGTTGTGAGCGGAGCGTTGACGGTCATGGAGATCGATCGGTGCCTGCGGCAGCCTTCCGAGAGAGTGTATCAGCGCGGATCGAGGCAGGTCTGCCGGGTAGCGGCCGGTTTCCCGCCACATCTGTGGAGATCCCATGGCATCGCGGCTGCAGGGGCGCCGGGCCCACCGGGAATTCGCGATTCCGCAACGAAACCAGGGTCCTTTTCGGTCGGCTTGTTGGCTCTCCGGTTACCTTTGAGGCTCACAAAGATCCGATGAAAGAGATAATATCGAGTGCGAAGCGCCCGATATTTCCGTAAGGAGCCTCCACTTTCAGGACCCCCTATACCGGTTCTCGAAAAGGTATAGGGCAAAGCATATTCACCAAGTGGCTTTTCCCTCAGGAAAAAGCCGCCTTGAAGTGAACCCAGGACGCCTCACAGGATTCGAGAACCGGTCTAACGCCTATGCGCAATCCGGCCCTGCCGCTCAGCGAACCCGACCCGGCCCTGCTGCACAAGCTGGCCCTGATCGAACAGGGCTACCTTGCGGTTGCGGCCCTGCTTGCCCTGGGGGCACTCGGCGGATGGCTGTCGCCGATGCTCGGCCGGCTTATTCCGGCCGACTGGGCCATGCTGACGCCGCAAATCGCGGTCGCCGTCCTGCTTGGCGCCGGTTCGCTCGAGTTGTCGCGCTCCCGCCATCCGGCCTGGCTCAAGCAGATCGGCTTCCTGCTGGCCCTGATGCTGGCCATCCTTTCGGTGGCGGTTCTGGTCAGGGACTTGTTCGGCGTCTCCACCGGAATCGATCTCTTCGCCGCCGCGGCGCCGTCCGCGCACACGACGGGAAGAATGCCGGCCCTGACCGCGGCGGCCTTCGCCGTGCTCGCCGACGGCGTCATGCTCATCCGTGCCCGGCGGGGGGCTGCCTGCCACCTGGCCGACCTGTTCATCGGCGCGTTCTGCCTGCTGGTCCTGGTCATGATCTCCCTTTACATGCTTGAGGGGTTTTCGGGACCGGCGGGGAGTGTTCCGATTTCGCTTCTCACCCTGCTCTCGGTCTCGCTGCTGGCATTCGTCGCCTTCATGCGCCGGGCGGAGGTGGGCGCTTTCGTCACGTTTCTGGGCGCGGGAAGCGGCAGCCGCATTGCCCGCATCGTGGCGCCGCTTGTCCTGCTCGTTCCCTTCCTGCCGCAAACGGCGCTGGTGCATGCGGTAAGGGCGGGCCTGATCCGCACGGAATACGTCAGCATCAGCGCCGCTTTCATCACCGCCGGACTGAGCTTCGCCGTCATGCTCTACATGGCCTGGAAAATCAACCGCCTGGAGCGAAAGGTGCGCGAGCTTTCGCTGAACGACGAGCTGACCGGGCTCTATGGCCGCCGGGGATTCTACGCGGTCGGCTGGCAGGCCCTGCGCCAGGCGCGACGTTCGGGGCTGCCCTTCTCGGTGATGTTCATCGATGTGGAGAATCTGCCCGAGATTACGCGGAAGCATGGCAACCAGACCGTCTCGGAGCTGCTGGTCGAGACAGCGGAGCTTCTCAAGGCGTCGTTCCGGGCGACCGATGTAATCGGCCGCGTCGACCCCGCCGACTTCGCCGTGGCCGGCCACTTCAGCGAGAATGCGATCGCCACCATGCGGCTGCGTCTGCAGGAGGCCGTGAACTACCGCAACTCCAATCCGGGGCGAGTGTGCGCGCTCCACTTCAGCATCGGTTGCGTGAGCGCCAGGGATCCGCGCCGCGAAACCCTCGAGGAGATGCTGGCCCGGGCCGACGAGGCAAGGGATCAGGATCTTCAGGATCGGGAACCCGTTCCTCACGCCGCGCCCAAGGCAACCCGTTAAGTTACCCCTTTGCCTGTTCAAAGCTCTTTCGCATCGTTCACCGGGCCTGTAAACTGGACGAACCTAACCGAAGCCACTCGCAGGTTCGAGAGAGTGTGCCGATCCCTGCTTTCCGACGCAAGCGCAGCGTCACAAGGAAACTGCGTTTTCCGGGGGAACAGGCATGCTCGGCGGCGCATCGGAACATCTGATTGCGAAGATGGCCGGCTTGTGGATGACGCTGTTCAACGATGCCGAAATCTGCGCTGTCTCTGCCCCCCGTCGAAGCCGATCCGATCCTCGTCGAGCGGATGCAGGCGGCCAATCGCGTCTGTTTGACGGCGGCCGTCCTGATTGCCCTGCTCAACCTTTTCGCGTGGCTGATTCCCGGACTGGCCTGTTCCATTCCGCCGGGGCGGCATCTGATGAAGGCCGATTCGGCTCTCGCCGCGCTGCTGTGCGCGATCGGCCTCTGGCTCCCGGGCAGGCGAAATGCGCCGTGGATACGCCGCCTTGCGCCGGCCTGCGCGGCCGCAGCGACACTGATGGCCGCGGCAATCCTCCTTCTGCACTGGTTCAGCCTGCCTGTCGATCTTGCGTCGTGGCTCCCCCTCCATTGCAGCGAGCCGGTCCAGAGCATGACGCCCCAGGCTGCGGGCCGGTACATCGTTCTGGGGCTGGCCGTCGTTTTGATCCATTCGCGGCAGCGCCTCGCCCAGTCTGCCGCCGATCTGCTGATTTTCTGCCTGTGTTTTCTCGTCGTCATCTCCGCGTCGGAGTATATCTTCGGCACCGTCCGGATCTTCGGCCTCGGCGTGCCAACGCCGGCATCGCTCGAAACCGTGATCTGCCTGGCGCTGCTGATGCTGGCGAGCGCATTCTCCCGCGCCGAGGAAGGCGTCTTCTCCATCTTCCTCGGTCAGGGCATCGGCGGCAGGATCGCCAGGGTCCTGGCGCCCTTCGTCCTCATCGTGCCCATTGCGCGCGAGGCGCTCAGGGCACGCCTGATCCGGGCGGAGTTCGTGCCCGCCCACTCCTCAGCCATCCTCGCTTCCACCACCATCATGGGGGCGGGCGTGCTCCTGGTGGTCCTTGCCTGGTACATCCATTCGATGGAGACCGAGATCCGCAATCTCTCCCTGCGCGATCCGCTCACCGGCCTCTACAACTCGCGCGGGTTTTCGCTGCTGGCCGAGCAGGCGCTGCGGCTGGCGCGGCGCTCGCAGCTTCCCTTCTCCGTTCTCTATATCGACCTCGACAATCTGAAACAGGTCAACGATGCGCACGGGCACGCCATGGGATCGTCGTTTCTCGCCGAGACCGGCCAGCTTCTCAAGGCGACCTTCCGCGAGAGCGACGTGATGGCCCGGATCGGAGGCGACGAATTTGTCGTCGTCGGATACTTCAGCCCGGTCGCCGTCTCCATCGCGGCACAACGCCTGGCGACCGCCTGCGCCGCGAAGAATGCCTCGTCCACCGCGCCCATGCCCCTGAGCCTGAGCATCGGCTACGTAACCGCTTCGGACAACGGAAACGAGACGCTGAAAGAACTGCTCGCAGCGGCGGACAAGGCCATGTACGGGGAGAAACGCCGGAAGAAGGCGATCGCGGTCTGACTCCCGAACGCCGCCTGGAAACGGGGCAAGGCCGGCCGTTTCCTCCGGGAGAACATCTTTACAATTTCCTTGCATACTTATTCACATCCTGTTGTATATTTATTCATGCGCGGTCTCCTCGCCGGAGCCGCGCTTTTTCCTGACCGGGAATGAAGCTGCAACGGCACAATGCGATTCGCGAGCTGCTGGCCGGCTCGCGGGTGACCAACCAGGACGAGCTGAGGCGCAAGCTGCGCCGGCGCGGCTTCGCGGTCACCCAGGCCACGCTTTCCCGCGATATTCACGAGATGCGCCTCTACAAGGGCCCGGGCGGATACTCGCTTCCCGCGGCCAATGGGCACACGCCGGCGGCCGGGACCGGCGAAGACGACGGCCCTCCCTCGGTGGCCGAGGTGATGGCCAGTTTCGCATTGCGTGTGAATCGCGCCATGAACCAGGTGATTGTGCATACGGTAATGGGCGGAGCCCAGCCGGTGGCAGCAGCGCTGGACTACGAGGAATGGCCCGATGTCGTTGGCACGGTCGCCGGCGACGACACCGTGCTGGTGATCTGTCGCGACCCGCGCAAGGCCGCGGAAGTCGAATCCAGGCTGACGAAGATTCTCGAATCATGACGGCGACGGCACAAACCGCGGTAGTGGGAGTGACCGGGTACGCGGGCGCGGAGCTCGCGCGGCTGCTGCTGCGCCATCCCCGCCTGAAGTCCACGCCTCCTGTCTTTGCCGGGCGTCTCGACGACAAGGGCGAGGCGCGCGGGGGAATTCCGCTCGCAGAGATCCATCCCGAGCTGGCCAGCAGCAACGGAACCGGCAAGCTGAACCTGCAGGCGTTCTCCTGGGAGCTGCTCGGGGAGCGCGGCGTGGAGATGCTGTTCCTCGCCACACCGCACGAGCAGTCGCGCGCCTGGGCGCCGGAAGCATTGCGCCGCGGCATCCGCGTCATCGACCTGAGCGGCGCGTGGAGACTGCGGGAGCCCGCCAACCGCGCCATTTACGGCTTTGGGGACGAGGGCTCGGAAACGGCGCAGGCCACGCAGGCCGAGGCGGTCTACGGCTTGCCGGAACTGCACCGCGAGCGCATCGCCGGCGCGCGGCTGGTCGCGAATCCGGGATGCTACGCGACATCGATCATTCTCGCCGTGAAGCCGCTGGTGGCCGCGGAGCTGATCGATCCGGATCACGGCATTGTATGCGACGCGAAAAGCGGAGTGAGCGGCGCGGGAAAAGCGCCGACGGCGAAAACGCACTTCATGCACGCGGCCGACAATCTTTCCGCCTACGCCGTCTTCACGCACCGCCATACGGGCGAGTTGCTGGAGCAGATCGGCGTCAAGGCGGACGACATCGTCTTCACCCCCCATCTGCTGCCTATTCCGCGCGGGATCCTGTCGACGATCTACGTTCGATTTCGCGAAGCACAGAGGCGCGAGCGAATTCTCGCAATCTATCGTGAGTTCTTTGACGGCAGTCCGCTGACGCGCATCTACGACAAGACGCTGCCGCAGATCCGGTATTCGCTGCACACCGGCTACGCGGACATCGGATTTCAGCTTTCCACAGACGGCCGGCGCGCGGTGATTGTAAGCTGCCTCGACAATCTGCTCAAAGGCGCATCCTCGCAAGCCGTGCAGAACCTGAACCTGATGCAGGGCTGGGGCGAGGCGGAGGGGCTGGAGTGAAGTACGTGGTCAAACTCGGCGGATCGGGGCTGGAAACGCCGGCGCTGTTCCAGGGCTGCATGCGCGCCATCGCCGAGCTGGTGCGCGACGGGCACCAGGTAGCCGTAGTGCACGGCGGCGGTGTGCAGTTGACTCGCACGCTCCGGTCGATGGGCATCGAAAGCCGGTTCGTCGAAGGGTTGCGCGTGACCGACGCGGAAACACGCGACGTGGCGCTGATGGTGCTCGCCGGGCGCGTGAACAAATCGCTGGTGGCGGCGCTGGGCGCACTGGGCCAGCCGGCGGTGGGCCTTTCGGGCGGCGACGGCCTGCTGTTCCGCGCGCGCAAAAAGCGCACTGCGCCCGACCTGGGCTACGTGGGCGAGATCGCCGCCAGCGACACGCGCTGGCTGGAAGCGATCTGGCAGTTCAATGGCGTGCCGGTGATCTCGTCGATGGCGCTGGGCTTCGACGGCGAGTACTACAACGTGAATGCCGACGAAATGGCGGCGGCCTGCGCCATCGCCTGCCGCGCCGACACACTCGTCTTTCTCACCGACGTGCCCGGCGTTCGCGGCCAGGACGGCGAGGTGCTGCGCTGGCTGTCCATCGATCAAATTGCAGAGATGGCGAAAAGCGCCATCATTACCGGCGGCATGCTGCCCAAGCTCGGCGCCTGCCGCGAGGCCCTGCTGAACGGGGTGAAACGCGTGCGCATTCTGCCGGCCGAAGCTGCCGGTTCGCTTCCCGACCTGTGCAGCGCGCGCGTGGCACATGGGACGGAAGTGATGGTGGCGTAAGACTGCGTCCGCGGCGATTCGCAGTTTCCCGGGTCTCAAAGTCGAGACCTGGGGCACCCAGGGCATTGAGTCGAAGTGATCGTGGCATGAGGAGGCTGAGTTGAAACTCGAAAAGATTCGCGCGGTCGAAGAGCGGCTGCTGCTGCCAACGTATGAACGCAGCGCCGTTCTCTTCGTTGGCGGCGAAGGCGTGCACCTGATCGACGAAAACGGCGATCGCTATCTCGATCTGCTCAGCGGCATCGGCGTCAACGCGCTGGGCTACGGGCATCCCGCGATTGAAGAGGCGATCGCCAGGCAAAGCCGCGCGCTGATTCACACGTCGAATCTTTTCTTCCACGAAGGGCAGGCCGAGCTCGCCGTTCGGCTGACCGGGCGCACGGGACTCGATCGCGTCTTTTTTGCGAATACGGGCACCGAAGCATGGGAAGGCGCGCTGAAACTGGCGCGCGCCCACGCAGGCCTGCTGCGAAACGAAGGCAAACCGATCGGGACGAGGTTCCTGGCGCTCGAGCAGAGCTTCCACGGCCGCACTTTCGGCTCGGTCTCGACAACCTGGAAGGCCAAGTATCGCGAGCCGTTCGGGCCGGTGGTGCCGGGTGTCGATTTCGTGCGCTTCAACGATGTCGCCGATCTGCGCGCGAAGTTTTCGGGCGAAGTTTGCGCAATTCTCGTCGAACCCATTCAGGGTGAAGGCGGAATCAGGCCGCTGACGAAGGAGTTCTTCGCCGAGGCGCGGACGCTCGCAACTTCCACCGGCGCGCTGCTGATCGCCGATGAGATTCAGTCGGGAATGGGCCGCACCGGCAAATGGTGCGCATACCAGCATTACGGGATTCTGCCGGATGTGACGACGCTGGCCAAGCCGCTCGCCGGGGGCATTCCGCTCGGCGCGGTCGTCTGCACGGAAGACGCGGCGCGCGCCATCCACGCCGGCATGCACGGCACCACTTTCGGCGGAGGGCCGCTGGCCTGCGCGGTGGCCATCGCCGTGATCGATGCCATCGAGAAGCAGAATCTGCTGGCGCATGCAACGGAGGTTGGCGACTACTTCCAGCACCAACTGCGCCAACTCGCCGCAAGCCACGAGGCGATCGTCGACGTGCGCGGCAGGGGCCTGATGCTGGCCGCGGAGCTCGATTCCGCCGAACTCGCGAAGCTCACGGTCTCCGAGATGCTCAAGCGCCGCATCGTCATCAACTGCACCAGCGACATGGTGCTGCGATTCCTGCCGCCGTTTCTGATCGAGTGCCCACATGTTGACCGCGCGATCGATGCCCTGAACGAAATTCTCACCGAACATGCGGCTGCAGCCGGCGCGACGCAGCCGGCAGCCCAAACCCAGGAGGTCTAAGCAGTGGGAAGCCGAGCCACCATCGAAAGCACCGCAGTTCCTGTTGAAAAAGATCCCGACATTCTTGCCGCCGCGGCGCGCATGGCGGGCGAGGATCTTTGTTCGATTGCCGATCTTTCCAGCGCCGAAGTGCGCGCCATCATGAAGCTGGGCCACGACGTGAAGCGCAACCCGCGCGAGTACAGGCACGCGCTCGACGCCAGACAGATGGTGCTGATGTTCGAGAAGGCGAGCCTGCGCACGCGGCTGGCCTTCGAGACCGGAATCAACACCATGGGCGGCAATGCGATTTTTGTCGACCAGACGGGCTCGCCGCTGGGCGAGCGCGAGGCCATCGCCGACGTGGCGCGCAACGTGGAGCGCTGGGTGGACGTGATCGTGCTGCGCACCTACGCGCACGACACCATTACCGAGATGGCCGCCAACTCGCGCGTGCCCGTGATCAACGCGCTGTCGGATTTCGAGCATCCCTGCCAGGCGCTGGCCGATTTCATGACCATAGAAGAGCATTTCGGCACCGCAGCCGACCTCAGCTTCACCTATGTCGGCGACGGCAACAACGTGTGCCACTCGCTGATGCTCACCGGCGCGCAACTGGGCGCCAACGTCACCGTGGGCACGCCGCGCGGCTATTCGCCGGACATCGAGATCGTGACGCTGGCGCGCGAAATGGCGCAGGCCAACGGATGCGAGATTCGCCTGCTGCAGGACCCGCAGGTTGCCGCCGAAGGCGCCGACGCCATTTACACCGACGTGTGCGTCAGCATGGGGATGGAGCACGAGTCGACCAAGCGCGCGCCCATCTTTCGCCCGTTCCAGGTGAACGAAGCGCTGATGTCGAAAGCCGCGCCGAATGCCGTTTTTATGCATTGCCTGCCGGCGCGGCGCAACGCCGAAGTCACCGACGCGGTGATCGACGGGCCGCAGTCGATCGTCTTCGACCAGGCCGAAAACCGCATGCATGCGCAGAAGGCGCTGCTGCTGTTGCTGCTGGGCGGGCTGGCAAATGTGGCGAAGTT
>JASHQQ010000183.1 GCA_030039035.1 Acidobacteriaceae bacterium
CAATCCTCGCCGTGTGCGGCGTGGTGTCGTGGATGGCGGGGAAGACGGCGGGGACTGAGGGACCAAGGGACTGAGGGGCTGGGGACCGAGGGAACGGGAGAACAAGGGACCAGGTGACATTGGCGCGAAGTCTGCGCTCGGAGATCTAGTCCTCAGTCCCTTAGTCCCTTAGTCCCTAGTTTCCAAACTGCCGGAACAGCCAGAACAGCGTTCCCGAGAGCAGCGCCGCGGCCGGCAGCGTAAACACCCACGCCGCCGCGATATTGCGAATCGTGGCGATCTGCAGTCCGCTGCCGTTGGCGGCCATGGTGCCTGCCACGCCGGAGCTGAGGACGTGCGTGGTGCTCACAGGCAATCCAAAGTTGTCGGCGGCGAAGATGGTGCACATCGCCACCAGCTCGGCGCAGGCGCCCTGGGCGTAGGTCAGGTGCTCCTTGCCGATCTTCTCGCCCACCGTGACCACGATGCGTTTCCAGCCCACCATGGTTCCCAGCCCCAGCGCCAGGGCCACAGCCACCTTCACCCAACCGGGAATGAATTTGGTGGCCTTGTCGACCTCGCCCTTGTAGCTGGTGAGGATACTTGTCTCCGACGCGCTGAAAGCCGGAATGTGGTTCTTTTCCATTACCCGGATCGTCTCGCTGGCCACGTACATGTCGTTGCGCACGTTGGTCTGCTGCGCGGGAGGAACGCTCTTGTAGTCGCCGTAGGCCTTCACATCGCCTTCCAGATCGCGAATGAGCTCGCGCAGCGCGGTCATGGTAGCCGGCTGCACCTGCCTGGTGCGAAGGTAATCGGTGAGCTCGGCGCGGGCGTCGGGACCAAGGACCGCGCTCTTGTCCACGTGCGCATCAACTACCGTTGCGGCCTTGTCGGAGACAGCGATGAAGCTCTGAATCTCCCGCGCGCCGACCGCGTGGTTCAGCGCATAGGCCGTGGGCACCGTGCCGATGAGGATGAGCATGATCAGGCCCATGCCCTTCTGGCCATCGTTGGAGCCGTGCGAAAAGCTCACGCCCGTGCAGGTGAGGATGAGCAGCAAGCGAATGGGCCATGGCGGAGGCGTGGCGCCTTTCGGAGCCTTGTACAGCTCCGGATACCGGATCAGCCATTTGGACAAAAGCATCAGCAGCGCCGCGCAGCCGAAGCCGACCAGCGGCGAGATCAGCAGCACCTTGAAGACCTTGGTGGCCTGCTCCCAGTCCACGCCCGAAGTGCCGCCCGTGCCATTGATCAACTGGTTGGCCACGCCCACGCCGATGATCGAGCCGACCATGGTGTGCGAGCTTGAGGCCGGCAGCCCCAGCCACCATGTGCCCAGGTTCCACAGGATGGCCGCAATGAGCAGGGCGAAGACCATGGCGAACCCGGAGCCGGTGCTGACCCGCAGGATCAGCTCGACGGGCAACAGCGTGATGATGGTGAAGGCCACGCCCAAAGGCGAAGTAAGCACGCCGGCCAGGTTGCACAACCCCGACCAGACCACGGCCACGTTGGGTTCGAGCGAATGCGTGTAGATGACCGTGGCGACGGCATTGGCCGTATCGTGAAAGCCGTTGACGAACTCGAATCCCAGCGCGATCAGCAGCGCGGTTGCCAGCAGCAGATAGGGCCACGTGCTGCCCAGCGTCACGCTGCCCAGGTCGCCGATGATATGGAATCCGATATAGCCGAGCCCGCCCAGCAGCGCGACCAGAATGACAGCGCCGCTCACCCACGCGGACGACTTCTTCATCTTCCGGTCGAGAAGCGATCCGCCTTCCGGTACGGTTTCGACAGTTGTGGCCATGTCTGACATGGAGCTCTCCGGGGATGCAGTGGAAGTATATCCGGACGGCGAGGAGGGTGTCGGCGCCGGACTTCCAAGGGATACACCAGAAAGATGAAAGGGATGTGAATTGACGGCGGAGGAGGGGATCGGTTCAGGCCGGCTCAGTGAAAATGCGCAGCTTCATGAAAAATCACGACGCCTGAAACGCTTCAGCAGCCCAGAACGCGGTCTCTGCAAGCGTATTCCACACGCTGGTCGCGTACCCTTCCGGGGTATCGGCAATAACGTACTTGACGCACAATATTGTGTCAAGTATGTTATTGCCGACTAATCCTCGAATGCGTCTTGCAAAGGCAAGAATATACCTGGCCCTGCGGCCGGCGCCGGCAGCGACGTGAAGCTGATGCGCTTGCTCACCATGCGGCTCGGCTTCACGGTGGATTCGCTGAAGGCTTCGACCTATAGCGACAGGGACTATCGCAGCACCCGCACCATCATGGTGGAACCGCGGATCGGCTTCGTGTGGAGAATCGGAACGCCCCGTCCTCACTGAGACGCCGGTCATCGCCGCTCCGATTCCGGTACGGTCGCGAATCTTTCATTCATGCGAATGAACAGATGCCGAGGAAGAAAAAGATGAGCTTAAGGCGTTTCACGCGGCACGCGCGCCTGGCTGTTCGAGGGCTGACAAAAACGCCGGGATTCGCGCTGACGGCAATTCTTGTCATCGCAATTGGACCCGGCGTGAACACGGCCATTTCGCAGGCATTCGAAAAGATCACGATAAAACCTGCCAGTTCGGCCGACCCGCGCGCCCGACGCGTGCAAGTGCTGCCTGACGGCGACTTCATAGCGCATTCGGTAAATACGATCGGTCTTTTGAGTTACGCGTACGGCGTGCCGTCGAATCCTTCGCCGCGCCTGAACGCTCTTCCGGGCTGGGCCTTCGACGACAGGTACGATATTGAAGCCAAAGCGCCCGCCAACACAGCCGCTGCGAGTTCTCAGGACAGCGACGCACAAGCCCGGCTTCAACAAATGATCCGTCGATTGCTCGCAGATCGATTCAGCCTCGGGGTGCGTGTCGAGAATGAACGCATGTCAGCCTATGCTCTTACCGTCTCCGGCAGCGGGCCAAAGCTCCAGAAATCGGCAGTCACCGCGAAAGACTGCATCTTCGATTCCGCGCCGGAAGGTTGCCATCACTTCGTCGGCGGCTTCGGCCATCCTCTGGAGGCGAATGCGATAAGCATGGACGACCTTGCCCATTACATCGAAAACTGGACTGATCTGCCGGTCGTGGACCGCACCAATCTTGCTGGACTGTTCACCGTGCACACGGAAGGTTGGCTCCCCATGCAACTGCCGCCGCCACCGCCAAACGGCAACGGGAACGTAAACTTCGCCGGCCTGCCCACAATTTTCACGGTCCTGCGCAAACTCGGTCTCGAACTCCACCAGCAGGAGGAAACCCTGCCGGTATACACCGTTGAACGTATCGAGCGCCCATCCACCAACTGACCGAGCGCTACTTGATTGCCCGGACCGGGAACGATAAGCCGGCCGGTGCGAAGTTATCAATTTTCCTGAGAGCGGATCCGGATGACCGACGACCCGGACATTTCGGGTCGGCTGCCGTTTTGAAGGCGACTCCCCGCAAAAGTCCCCACAGTGCTAAACCGACCCGTTTTGGTGGCGGAGGACGGGATCGAACCGTCGACCTTGGGGTTATGAATCCCACGCTCTAACCAACTGAGCTACTCCGCCTTACGGGCGCCGGCGCCTGATCGAACCGGGTCGC
>JASHQQ010000184.1 GCA_030039035.1 Acidobacteriaceae bacterium
CCTGGACACGTCTTCTCCGGTTTTGCCGCAGGCGGGTTTCTCCTGGGGCGGCTTACGGCAATTCCCGAGTTGCTGTGGCCGCCCGGAGTCTGCGCAGGTCGCCGCTCCTTGAGGTCGCGTCGACTTGCGCGCGGCGGCTTCGGGATACAATAACTCAGGAATTGCGCCAGCCGGACAGAATCTGTGCAGCGAAGAGCGGATCGGAGGGCGTTTATGCGCGGATTGCCTTTCATTTCGGCCGGATATGCTACCTCTTTTCTGGCCCTGTTCCTGCCGGTCATCGTTTCCGCCATCTCGGCGCCTGCTCAATCGGATCCCGCTCCGAGAGTCACCGTCAGCGCGAGCGATCTCGAATGGACAGCGCCGAAGCTGATTCGATGGGCTTCTGCGGAACTGAGCGATCAGGGACGCATTGCGCACTATCGAGGCGTCTGTCTTGTATCCCTGGTGGTGGATCGGGAAGGTCGGCCGGAGCATGTGCGTATCCTGCGGCCTCCCGGAATGGGCCTGGACGCGAGCGCCATCAAAGCTGCCAGGCAATTTCGATTCATCCCCGCAATGGAGAATGACAAACCAGTCCCTGCCAGGGTCACGGTCGAAGTACACTTCAAAACGGATTCCTTTTCCGAAGGATCTGCCGATTGATATGCGAGGGTCTCGTCGAGCGGCTTGGGTTACCCCTGCAGCCTCGCTGCGAAGAAATCCGCTTCCGACGGCGCTCTCCAAAGGAATTCTTCCACGTTTTTCGATTTGGAGATATCGGAGCGATGAGGCGCAACCTGCCCCGGTAGCAAGTCACGAAACAAACCGCCCGATCACTACCTTGTTGTTGACACACCGGATCCCGTTTGCAGATTCCAAAGGGCGAAACCCGATCGAGGGACGGGCAAGGGTCCTGGGATCCCGGGCGACCGCGAAACGCTCCGAGGTTGGGACGACCTCTGCTTGTTCATCGTTGCGGTCGGGCCGGCAGGAAGGAGCGAGCCTGAACATCGCGCGAGAGGACGCACTCTTTCCGCGAAACCGGTCCGGGTTTCTCAAATTCGAATTTACGTTTCCCGAGCCCCGGGATCCGCAAGCGCAAAAACCACTGTGAAAGGAGAATGACATGGCTAACAAATTCGCCCGTGGAGCATCCCCCTCGCCAAGGCATCGGCTTGCGGGCGCGCAACCTCATGTGATATCCGGTCCCACCCCGCCCCAGTTGCTCTACAAGCCGAAGAAGCTCTCCTTCTGGCTGAACAACAAGGATGGAGATTGCGTTACCGCCGAAGAGGCCTTTGCCAAAGCTTGCCACGTCCCGGAAATCTTCATCCAGGATGCGGAGGTGCGCGCCTGGGCGACGAAGAACAAGGTCCTCAACGGCACTGTCCTCGTCAATGTGCTGGACGTGATGGTCAGCGCCGGCTTCCAGCAGGGCGGCCGCACGTACGACGATGGCCCGCACGTTTCGGTGGACTGGACGAATACCGCCCTGCTGCAGAATGCCATCGCGCATGGGCCGGTGAAGATCGGCGTCGCCGCCGACCAGTTGCAGGCGGTCGTCCAGGATCCTCCCACCAACGGCTGGTTTGCCACCGGCTTCAAGGAGGATACCAACGAGGATCACTGCGTCAGCCTTTGCGGTTACGGCACTTTCGCATGGCTCGCCGGCCAGCTTGGAGTCACCGTTCCCAAAGGTCTGAACCCCGCAACCCCAGGCTACGGTTTGTTTACCTGGAGCAGCATCGGGATCATCGACGACCCGTCGATGGTGGCAATCACCCAGGAAGCCTGGCTGAGGAATCCAACCACCGTCGTCAAATCGTGAGGGACGCCGCCATGGATAACCAGGACCGGAGTCCCAGGTCCCGTGGAGCTTGAGAATCCGGCCGTCCAGGCCGTCCCGGATGGCGGGCGCTCCGGGTCCATGTCCCTGGACCCGGGGATGTCTTTCGCGACCGGTGCTGCCGTCCCCGAATCGTCTTCAGGCAACAAAAATCCTGTCCTGCGCATCCGCTAATTTGATGTCGGCATTGGCCTCAAACGGGCAGATCGTGCACGCGCTGCGCGTGACCATCGAGCATCTGGAAGCGGACCCCGACGTCCGGCCCGACGATCTCGCCCTGACGACCCTCAAGCGGTTGCTGCTCCGGCGCCTCGCGGAAAAGAGCGATCGGGAGGATGCACAGAACGCCTCTCCGGCTCAGGACGCCAGGCGAGTGGCCTGATTTCCTTCCGCCTTATCGCAATTCCCGGATCACTGCGCCCCCGAGCCGCGACATTGGCATCGACGCGACCCCGGGAAGGCGCGACCTTGCATGGAACCCGAAAAGCCATATCAAATCAGGAATTGCCGCGGAAGCCGCGAAGCAACTGCGTCCTGAAAGCATGTGACCCGGCTCAGGAAAAAAGAGCGGGAGTCCGGCCTTTTTCCGGCGGAAGACAACCAAACTCCGGTAACTCGCATCCTCCGGCAACAGACGAGCGTTTCTCTTGCAGACGCGCGGATCAGCCCCTGTTTCACTTTCAGTGGAGTTGCCTTTGGTGCCGGGTTCCCAACCTGCCTTTGTGCATCGCGACAATCACGATGGATCGATGGACTCGATCTGCCGTGAATGCTTCGCGACCGTCGCCACATCCGTGTGGGAGGCCGAACTGGAGCAAGCCGAAAAAACCCACAAATGCGATCCCTATCGGGTGGAGCGGCTGCACAGACCGCTGGACGACACTCTCCGGGCTACTTGAGGCACAGTGAGGCCGAGCGCCGGCTCGGGAAATGCACGAGTTGCGACCGGAATTCCCGGCGGCGGAGATTCACGGTATCAGCGAGAACACATCTCCGTAATTGAATGCCCCGCCGCTCTCAACGGTGCCGTACAACACTCCGTTCTCGAGCAGCAGCGCGCCATACGGATTGATTCCGTCGCCATTGTCGCTGTCCGCGGGCATGAGCACTTTGCCGGTAAAGCTGTGAAGCACGGTCTCCGTCCAATCTCCGCTCGCCTTGGCCGGAGGTTGCAGCCGGAAGACTTCTCCGGCGAGACCACCGCCGCCCCAGGCGGTGGTGCCGTACACAGCCTTGTTTTTCCCGATCGCCAGTCCCGCCGAGGGGTTTGCACCACCGTTTGCGCAGATGTAGCAGATGTTCCCATGCTCGTCGAGCGGCAACGTGAATCCGTGCAGCACGGTCTCCTTCCACGTCCCTCCCGCCTTGGCCGGCGGCGACAGCCGGAATACCACGCCAATGTCGCTGGGGCCGCCGTTAGTTGTTGTGCCATACAGGGCTCCCTCATCGTCGAAGATCACGCCTGCCTGCGGATTGGCGCCGTCCGCGCCTTTGAAGCCGTGCAGCACGGAGAGCTTCCACTTCGTTTCATCCCTGGCCGGCGGCGACAACTCGAAGACCGCCCCGTTGCCGTTGGGCCCGTCGATCGAAGTGGTCCCGTAGAGGTTTCCCTTCCCGTCGGCTACCAGCGTGGCGAAGGAAAGTCCGCCGTCGGCATCGGAGAACTGGTAAAGAATCGTCTCTTTCCACTCCGTGCCGGAAGCATTGGCCGGGCTCAGCTCAAAGACATTCCCGCATCCCTGTTCCTCGCAGCCCGAGCCTCCGCCGATCGACGTCGTGCCGTAAAGATTTCCCCTGTACAGCAGCAGCGAACCGGAGGGGTTGGCTCCATCGTTGATGTCATCGGCGCCGAAGCCGTAGAGTATGTCCTCGGTCCATTTCCCGCCTTTTGACGCCGGAGGGGTCAACCGGTAGACCGTACCGATGTTTTGCGGGCCGCCAAATTCCGTCGTTCCGTAGAGCTCTCCCTTTTCGCCGAGGATCACGCCGCCCATCGGGTTTGCGCCATCGAGGTCGTTGTTGCTGGAGAAAACGTGGAGAATCTTTTCGACGATCGGCGGTGCGCCCTTCGAAGGCGGAGCGAGCGAGAAGACGATGCCCTGGCCTTGCTCGACCGAGGCGCCGCCGCCGGCGTAAGTCGTGCCATACAGCACGCCGTTGGCGTCCATCACCAGCCCGGCCACGGGAGAGTTCCCGTCCGGCAGCGCCGTAAAGGGATGCAGGATGCAGCACGGCCGCGGCGGAGCGGGATCGGGGTGGTCCGCGGGTTGGGCCAGCGTCGAGGGCGGTTCTTCGACCTGTTGCGCAACCGTGGTCGGGGCGACCATCAACAGCGGCAACAGCCAGCTCATCGATTTTCGGGCAGGTTTCATATCCGGTTGTCCTGACGGCGTTGTGTGAACCGTCAAGCTCCTCAACCGGTAAAGCGGAAAATCGGGGCAAAAACCCTCATGCCCGGCCTATTGATTTCGGGACCGCGGCAAAAACAGGCCGAATGCTCTTTCTCTGCCCCCCTGACCCCTGATCACTGATCCCAGTTCTCTGTCCGCCGCTCACTGCTTGTCAAACACCATCACATCCGGCTCGCTGTGCCCCGGCACATGCACGGTCATCGTCAGCGTCTTTCCATCGCCGGAAACGCTCACGTCCTGCGTGTCAGTTACTTTTCCGCCGTACTTGTCCGTCAACTCCAGCGTGCGCTCATCCACTTGCCGCGCCGCCGAGGTCAAGCCCTCCAACACTGCGCCCACGTTCGGATAATCCTTTCCGTCGAACTTCAAGTTTCTTGTTCCCGCGCCCCCGGGAGTGACGAACGAAAGCCCCTCGTCTCCAAGCGGCTTCACTTGCAGCTTGAACTCCGAATTCACCTGCTCGCTGGTGCTCACCCAGTCGCCGGCAAATCCGTCCCCATCGCCTCTGCGCTCGTACACATAGTCCAGGCTGGTCGTCCCTCCGTTGGGCCGCACCGACGAGTAGTGGTCGTTCAGCTTTCTGCCATCGTCCGAGAGGGTCCAGATCCCAGTGACGAGCACTTTTCCGTCCTTTTTCCGCACCACGGTCCACTTCTCCGGTCCGTCCGCGCTCACCGCGATCGTCATCCCGAAGCTTCCCGGCTGGTCCGACCCGTCCGTGGGCGCGACCATCGGGCCGCCGCCAAAATCGAACGAGTACCTGTTCCCGCCCAGGCTCTCCACCTTCATCTCGTCAATCAGCTTGCTCTTCGCCGGATTGAGCTTCCATTGGCCCACAAACGGGCTATCCGCCGCCCACGCCGAAACCGCCGCGACCAACAATGCCGCCGGGATCAAAACACGCTTCCGCACAAGGTCCTCCTCGCGCTTGTCGAGTGCACGCTGCATTCATCTTCCGCCGCGTGCTGCCCTATGTGCGGGAAATGTCATGAGAGTCGGCCGATCCGGGGTGAATGGCGGCTGAAATTTGCATGGGACCGGCGCCCGGCGATCTCTCGAGGCGTGACATATCCGCCGCCTGTCGCCTCCCTGTGCGCCCTCCCGGTCCGTAACCGGACAATCCCATCCGGATCCGGACACGCTCCCGCACGACCGGATGGCGCAGTCCATCCTTCGGCACTGCCGATCGAGGCCCGGCAGCACTTCGATTTATTTTGTTACCGTAACGGTGAGCGCTTCCGAGCTGCTTTCCTTGAAGTGCTCGTCGCCGGCATAGACCGCCTTGATCGAGTGCGCTCCCTCGCCCAGCGAAGAGGTCGAGCAGGTCGCCTTCGCCGCGCTGAGCGACACTGTCTTCAGGACTTTCGTACCGTCGAAAAACGTCACCGAGCCGGTGGCCGTGCCGCCAAACTGCCCTTTCACGATGGCCGTGAACGTAACCTCGTCTCCGGCCGCCACGGGGTTCGGTTTGGCGGCGAGCGAAACGGAGCTCGTCGCCTTGCCGACGGATTCCTTCCCAGCTTTCGATGTGCTGCCGGCGAATCCCGAGCCGCCCGCGTAGACCGCGGTGACCGAGTCAGTCCCTACAGGCAGTTCCGTGGTCGTGAGCTCAGCCTTTCCGCTCTCCGTCTTCTCTGTGCCGATCGACTTGTCGCCGGCCATGAAGGTGACCGATCCCCCATTCGGCGCCGTCTCGCTCCCCGCCGCCACCCTGGCCGCAAGCGTCACCGGCTCCAGATACACCGATGAAGTTCTCGAGGCCGTCAGAGTCGTCGTGGTCGCAACCCGCGAAGCCGGCGCGAAGACAAAGCCGTGAATCACCAGGTTCCTGTCGATGTAACTTCCGGCAATCGCCGCGGCGGAGTTCATGCCGAATCCCGCCGTTCCTTCGAAAGCGCCGTCCTCGCCCGTGCCTGCGTTCGGAGCGTCGAAAGTGCTGAAGGCGCCGCTGACCGATCGCACGTAGCCGCGCATGGCTCCCTGAGGATCGACGAATCCGCCCGTGATTCCCCGGGTCGAATCGATGCTCATCGCGCCCGTTCCGCAGAACCAGAGATGAGGTCCAGGCGTGCCATTATTGACCGGGCAGGGGTCCGACGACGCTCCCGGAACATCGAATTTCGTCAGCACTCCGGCGGCTGTGCGCAGGAAGGAGTGCTGCTCGCCGTTCACGTCTTCGTAGAACCCGGCGACGTTTCCCGCCGCGTCGATGCTCAGCGGCGTTGTGCTGGGAAAAGTATCGTTGCTTCCCTCAGCGGATGAAACTGCAAACGACGTGAATACTCCCGCGCCGGAGCGGACAAAGCCGTGTCCCGCTCCCTGGCTGTCCCCATATCGTCCCGTAATCTCGCCGGCCGCGTTGATGCAACTCGCATTCGTGCCCTGTCCGTAGTCCGTGCCCGCCCCCGGGGCATCGATCACCGTGAATTCGCCGCCGGCCGTGCGCACAAATCCGTGCGGGGCATTGCCCGATATGCTCCTGAAGTACCCGGTCACCGCGCCGCTGGCGTTGATGCATGTGGCCGTGGTACCCGGCGGCACGGCACCCGGCGCGTCAATCGTGAAAAAGATCGCGCCGCTGTCTGCCCAAACAAATCCATGGCTGTCGTTCTGCGCGTCGATATAGGTCCCCACCACTTCGCCGGAATCGTTGAGGCCGATGGGAAACGTCCCCTGCTTCTTCCCCGTCCCGGCTTGCGGCGCGTCGAATTCAGTGATCGTTCCGCCTGCCGCGCGAACGAACCCGTGTGTCAGTCCCTTCGCGTCGATATACATCCCGACAACTTCTCCCGAAGAATTGATTCCCAGGGCCACCGTCCCCTGGTAGGAACCGGCGCCAGCGTTCGGAGCTTCGAAGGTCGCGAATTCAGAGCTGGTGCTGTTCGAGATTGCCGCCATCTCCTGAGCGAGAGCTGCATTTCCCGCAATCAGGAAGATGCCGGCGGCGATGATGCCGGAAAAGTTATTCATATGTAGCATGATTTCCCCTGACTTGATAACTTCGGGGCCGGGAATCAGCATGCGTCGCTGGCCCGCGTTCCGCGCCGCACGCGTTGCTTTGGATGGAAACTGTTCCATTCATGAGTACTGGACAAGTATCTCCATTATAGGTGTCAGCGAATTGGCTGCGCCGATCGATACCCCTGGATTCATCCGGTCTTCAATGGCCAGGCTGCGACTTTCGGGGAATTGATTTCCCTTGTTTCCGCGGCGGGATGTAACGGAAGCGCACCAGGTAGACCTTTTCACCGCGGCCGTGTTTGGCGACTTTGAGCAGGTCGAGGACGCCGAGAAAGCCGGAGGCGCGGGCCAGCTCCGGCGTGATGTCGGGGAAGCCGATGGGCTCGATAGAGTCGATTTCGATCTCGCCTTCGTCCATGCGGTAGCGGTTGCCGGCTTTTACGCGAGGCGACTGCCAGATGCGCACGCTGCAGGTGATCTCTCCGCGGCGGACGCCGTCGCGCAGGCGTTTGGTGAAGACCATGGGGCCAGTTTATCGTTGCGGCGAAGGGCGGGATCGCATTTTCGACGGCGCCGCAAGCACGGCAATTATGAGTGAAGGGGCTTTAGTGTCCGCGTGAGAACTCTTACCAGGGCCCTGGAGCCGGTTTCAAAAGGCCCGCGGCTAAAGCCGCCTCGGAAATTCAGCAGCCTGAAGGCTGCTGCTCCCTCCAATTCGCGCACCGAAACTACGCCGAAACGAGTCCTCAAGCGCACTCTTCAGGGCAGTTCAAGAAATAGAGTGTACCTTGAATCCTCGCCCAAGGTCGCCGCTCCCTGCCGGTCGCGTCGACTCAGCGATCTCTCTTCGTCTACAGAATTTCTTAAACTGCCTTAGCCCCGGAGCGATGTTCTTGCCGCGATCGACAGGTCTTTCACCGTTTTTCCGAAGCTTCCGAAGCCCATACTCCTTCCGGCCTGAAGCCACTCTCCAGACCGCATTTTTTATGGCGTGACCGCCGGGCTGCGGTGGCCGGCGGCGTCGACGGAGCGCACGCCGAAGACCACGTTGTCCTTCGAGACCGGAAGCGTAGCCGTTACGGCGCCGCCAGAAGCCGGAGGTTGGACCGTCTGGACATACTGCCAGTCGGGCGCCGACGTTTCGCGCCACAGAAGTTCGTAGCGCATCGTCGCCGGCGCGCCGTCGGGCGCATCCCAATGGAGCGTCGTGGCGGTTTCCTGCCGGCCGGTCTCCATGGTGAACTTCTGCGGTTCACCGGGCGCCGAGGCCAGCGTGGCCAGCGTAGCTGCATTCAGGCGCGCAACGCGGGCAACGTAGTGGAAGTCGACAAACCGCGGCAAATCGCCGAGGATCGGCGCGCTGGAGCCGGCGGGCGGAAAGACGACGTTCTGGTGCTGGTGGTTGTAGTCCTCGCGCCACTCGGTAAAGCGGACCGCGGCAAATCCCTCGTCGTTGAACGAGCTGTGGTCGCCGCCGCGGCCGTAACGGTCGGGCCGGAACACCAAAAACGCAGAGAATGCTTCCAATGGTGCGGCGGCGCCGGAAGCAGGAAAGTAGCCGCGCGCGGTATCGGCGATAGCGCGCGCCAGCTCGCGGCTGGGCGAGTCATTCTCTTCGCCCCGGGCGCGGATGCGGCGGGCTTCTTCTTCCGTCGCGGCTACGGGAACGCCTTCGGAGAAGACGCGCACGCGGTCCTTGAGCTGCAGCGTATCGCCGGGCGTGGTGTTGCCGCCGACGATGTCGTTGTTGAGCACGGCCTCGAGTTGCCAGCCCTGGTCATGCGCCAGGCGAGCGAGATGAGCGGAGCCGATGAGGCCTTCTTCCTCGCCGTCGACGGCCACGAAAACGATGCTGGCCGGGAAACGAAGCTTGCTAAGCGCGCGGGCGCATTCAAGCGAAACGGCCACGCCCGAGGCATCGTCATTGGCGCCGGGAGCGGCCCCGGAGGTGTCGGACCAGCTCTTGAATACATTCGAATTGATGGAATCGTAATGGCCCGTGACCAGCACCATGCGCCTGGCCTGCGCGGGATCGGCGCCGCGCAGGATGGCGTAGATGTTGGTCATGCGCGCCGGTCTCGGAATGCGGCCGGCCCGCGTGCCGCCGCTGGCGGAGTCGGCGACAAAAGTGTCGCGGTTCACTTCGAGGCAGCCGTTGCACTGCGCGGAGATCTCTCTGAACCGTGCCTCGATCCAGTCGGCCGCGGCCGCGGCGCCCTGCCCCGGGGGAAGACCGGTTTCCATACTGGTGAGCGCGTTGCGCGTGCCGAACTTTACCAGCGTGTCAATCGTCTCTTCAATGCGCGCGGGGTCGATGGTCCGCAGGGCCCGCACGATGGCGGGGTCGGGCGCGGCCGGTGAAACCGGAGCGCCGTTGCGCAGAAAATCGGGCTGCGCCGCACACAACGGTGCAGCCAGGAGCCAGGCGCAAAGCATCAGATGTTGGCGGCGGATCATGGTACATTCTCTCTCGAAAAGCCCTGGCGAACGGCGCCGGTTGAAAGCTTGACCTGAAAAGCCGATGAGGCTAAAACTAGCGGAGTCGTACGTTAAGATACCGTCATCCTACATCACGAAATGCCGATTGCCCTGGAGCGAAAGGAGAGCGTCATGCCCACCTGTCCGGAATGCGAAAATGATCTTGACATCGAGTTGGACGAAGTGGAGGAGGGCGACGTGGTCGCCTGCGACGAATGTGGAACCGAGTACGAAGTCGTCGGTGTCGAGCCGCTGGAGTTGTCGCGCGTCGACGACGGGCTTGACGACGAGGAGGATGTCTACGACGAGGACGAGGAGGAGGAGTGAAATCCAGCCGTGCAACGTTGCTGGCCCGCATAGTGTTTCCTGTCCTGGCAATCGGATGGGTTTTCGCAGGAAGCGGGAACGGAGTGACAGGGGGGCCGGCGGCATTGGCCCAGAATCTGGGCCAGCGGGTGGTGGAGGGCAAGGTTCTCGATTCCAGTTCTGCAGCCGCTTCCGGGGCAACCGTATTCCTCAAGAATCTCAAGAACAAGGCGATCCGCAGCTTCACTTCCGAGGGTGACGGGCGTTTCCGCTTTACCCAGGTCAACATGGCCGACGACTACGATCTTTGGGCGGAGAAGGGCAGCCAGAAAAGCGCAACCAAAACCGTCAGCTCCTGGGACACAAGGACGGACTATCAGTGCGATCTGAGGCTGAAGTAGCGCCAGGCATTCGAGGTTTCGTATCCTGGTGTCGGACCGCGAGTCACCCGGTTGCGGGGTTGTTGGGTTCGCCGGGCAGCGGCTCAGGCCCTGGAAGCAGTTTCATAATGTGTTTTGAAAGGGCACGGCTTCAGCCGCGCCGAAGCGGACCCGGTCAACCGCGGACTTCAGCCCCTGAGGGAATGGTCCTGGACGATTCACCGAGGTTAAGAAACATCTTCTGAAGTAATTCCGTTTTCCATTCCGGCGTGACTTATGCCGATAGTCAAGCACAAGCAGTCCCGGTGCAAAGCGCAGTTGCCGAACTGGCTGGCTGCGGCCTTTTTGCTCTGCTGTGCAACGGTTCAGGTTGACGATCCGCTCCGGGCTTTCGGTTCGCCCCGGCAAAACTCGCCTGCTGCCGGACGGCCAACGTTTGAGGTGGTATCCATACGTCCGGATCATCGTGATCCATCGACTTTCTTTGCCATTGACTGGCGGAAACCGGATCTGTATCTTGCCGAGAACTTTCCCCTGATTACGACGATCGAACTCGCCTATCTGCCCATCCGTTGGGGGGCGTCGGGCGGCTGGGGCGACGCGCGCGTGGTTGGCGCGCCGGATTGGGTCAGGAAGGATCGCTACGACATTCGAGGCAAACTGGCGGCCGAAGATGTAGCCGTTTGGCGACAGAACGGCCCGAAGAAGGATGAACTCCTGCAAGACGTGCTGCGCGCCATGCTCGAGGACCGCTGCAAGCTTTCGGCGCATCGCATCATGGTGGATGCCCCGGTGTTTGCGCTGGTGAGGTCCAAATCATCGGAGCGCCTCAAGCTTGCTTCGCCCGACGAAGAACTTCCTTCCGGCAGCCTTCATTTGATGACGGGCGGCTGGATTGTGCCCCACGTTCCGGGGACGCCGCCGCCGCCGCGCGTCACCTTTCCCCGCATTTCGATGGCGGAGTTTGCCGCAAATCTATCGGACGGGGCAACCCGGCCGGTGATCGATAAGACCGGGCTAGCCGGTTTCTACAATTTCTCCATAACCAGGCTGGAGCCCCCGGAGGATTTGTCTCAGGGCGTGGATCCTCCTGTGCTTTGGGACCTTTCGGAAGTGGGTCTGAAGCTCGTCTCGACCAGGGCGCCGCTGGAGACGATTGTGATCGATCATATTGAGCGCCCGAGTGAGAACTGAGAGCACACGATGTTGGCCTGACATCCGCCTGCCGACCTGCGTATCATCGCAGGAGCACTCCGTCCATTGCCGGGAAGATCGCTGCGGCCGCCCCGATGCCGAGCGCCGGCATGAGCATGGCGGCGCTCGCGAAGCCGGGCGAGTTGCGCAACCGCCAACATAAGCTCCAGACTGGCGCCGTCTCTGTTTTATGGGATGAGCGCTACTTCGTTTTGCCGCGGCTGGCGAGCACAAACTGGTTCCCGTCCGGATCCTTGAAAACAGCCGCTGTTCCCCAACTCTCGGTCTTCGGGTCCTGCGTGAACGCGACACCCTTCTGCCTGAGCGCATTTGCGGTCGCGAAAACGTCGTCGCACCAATACGAAATAGACTGGAATTCGCCGATGCGCTTTTCGTGGCCTTCGGGGGTGAACAACGCCAGCCCCGAATCGGCGCCGGGGATCATCAGCTCGATCCATCGCTGTTTGCCGAACGGCTGGTCGGTCGTCACTTTGAATCCCAGCGATTCGGTGTAGAACTTCAGCGCCACATCCTGGTCGCGCACGGGAATGCCCACGAACTTGATGCCTCTGATCATCGCTCTCTCCTTGCGGTGTTCCTGCAATGGGCCGAAGATATCCGGGACGCTGGGACAGACGCAATCGTCCAGTCGATGTTATAGTAGCGATCGGTATAGCATGGCCCTCATCGACGACTACGTCACCGACGTGCTCATGCGCGATCTGGTAGGCCACGATCGCAAGCCCGCGTGCTTTCTCGTCTATCTGTGGCTCGCCGCCGAGCAGCAGCGCCGCAAGGGCGCGGTGCAGGCGAGCTACGAGGAGCTGGCCGAATCGATCGGCATTTCGAAAAGCTCCGCGCAGGCCGCGGTGCGCTGGCTCCTCCGCCGCAAACTCCTTGCCGTGCGCAAGCAAAACGCGACCTCGATGCTTCGCTATCAGGTCTGCAGTCCATGGAGAGATGCGGAGCGCCGTCTCTTTCTTCGGGGCCAGTGAGGACCGCGCATCCCGACATCTCGCTGCGCGTCATGCCTCTCGCGCGCCTCGCCGGGCGCCGGGAGCCACACGCGCTCGCCTTCCGCCGCGGCGGATGGCAAAAGGACACCGAGCTTGCAGTACCCGATCTCCGATCGCTGATCTCTGATCTCTAATCCCTGTTCCCTGGTCCCTCGAGTTTCTTCGCCACCAGCTCATTCAGCAGCGCCGGATTCGCCTGCCCCTTCGACGCCTTCATCGCCTGGCCGACGAAGAACCCGGCCAGTGTCTTCTTGCCCGCGCGATACTGTTCCACCTGCCTGGGATTCGCCGCGATGACATCGTCGACGATCGCTTCAATCGCCGAAGCGTCGGTGATCTGCTCGGGCTTTTCGCGTTCGTAGACGGCAGGGAAATCCTCGCCTTTCCCGAAGCAGATATCGAAGAGCTGCTTGAGCTGCTTCGAACTGATCTTGCCTTCGTCGAGCAGATCCGCCGCAAGCACGATGCCATCCATCGAAACCGGCGACTGTTCCTGCTCGAGGCCCAGCGCCTTGAGCCGCCCGCCGATTTCGCTCAGCAGCAGGTTGGCCACGCGCCGCGGATTGCGGGCTCTTGCGGCCGCGGCCTCAAAGCGATCGGCGAACTCGCGCGAGACGGTCAGCGTGTGCGCGTCTTTTGCGCCGAGCTCGTACGCCGCGATCATCCGCGCGCGCCGCGCCTCGGGCAGCTCCGGCAACCGGCTGCGGATTGTGGTGAGAAACGCAGGCGAGAGGATCAGCGGCGGCAGATCCGGCTCGGGAAAATACCGGTAATCGTGCGCGTGCTCCTTCGACCGCATCGAATACGTGCGGCCTTCGTCGGCGTTCCACAGCCGCGTCTCCTGCGCCACGCGCCCACCCGACTCGATCGTCTCGATCTGCCGCTCGATCTCATATTCGAGCGCCATGCGAATGAAGCGGAAGCTGTTGACGTTTTTCACTTCGGCCTTGGTGCCGAAGCGTTCCGCGCCCCTCAGCCGCACGCTCACGTTGGCGTCGCAGCGCAGTGAGCCCTCTTCCATGTTGCAGTCGGAGACGCCCGTGTAGAGCAGGATCTCCTTGAGGCGCGTGAGATACTCGAAGGCTTCGGCGGGCGTGCGGATGTCCGGCTCCGAGACGATTTCGATCAGCGGCGTGCCGCAGCGGTTCAGGTCGAGACAGGTGCGTGTCGCCGAGTCCGCAAAGCCCTCGTGCAGACTCTTGCCGGCGTCTTCTTCCATGTGCAGGCGCGTGATGCCGATGCGTTTGCGCCCCGGCGACATGGACCCGTCGCCGGGGACCCCGTCCGTCGCTCCGCCGGCCGCCGGCACTTCGATCCAGCCGTGCCCGGCCAGCGGCTTGTCGTACTGCGAGATCTGGTAGCCCTTGGGCAGGTCGGGATAGAAGTAGTTCTTGCGCGCAAAGATCGACCGCTCGCGCACCTGGCAGTTCAGCGCCAGCGCCGCCAGCGTGGCAAACTCGACGGCCTTCGCGTTCAGCACCGGCAGCGCACCGGGCAGCCCCAGGCAGACCGGGCAGACGTTGGTGTTGGGCTCGGCGCCGAACTTGTTCGCGCATCCGCAAAAGGCCTTGGTCGCCGTCAGCAACTGCACGTGCACCTCGAGCCCGATCACAGGCTCGTATTTGGCAAGAACTTCCGGCGAAAGCGCGGCGGCGAGCATACCTCGATTCTAGGGCAGGCGGCCTGGGCGCGATGGACGGGACCATGGCCGGACGGGAGGGCATGGGCTCAGCCCCTGCGCCGCTGGCCCCAATCAAGGCTTTGGGCTTCAGCCCCGGAGAACCGTTGCTTCTCGCGACAAGAGGACCAACCCCGGGCAAACAAGACCCGGTTTCGAGAGGGCACGGATCGATCCGCGCCGAAGAACTCAAAAGCAGTTTTCCGCCGCCTGATCAGCCCCCGCATGAATCGCGAGGAGCCGGCGCCAGAGGGAGCCGCGCCATGACACCCGCGCGTCCCACCATGTAACCTGATGTGGACCGCGATGCGCAGGCTTGGCAGCACTCCGTTTGCATTTCCCGACTTCACCGGCGCAACCCGCCGCCTGATTCTCGTAAATCTGGCAGCCTATTTCCTGCTGCTGCTGCTCCAGTTCGCCCTCCCGGAGGCGGCGAACCACGCCGCCAACGCGCTTGTCTTTCGCCCCAGCGACTTCCTGAGCGGATGGCTGTGGCAGCCGCTGACCTACAGCTTCATCCACCAGGGAATCCTCGGCACGCTCTTCGAGCTGCTGTCGCTCTGGTTTCTCGGCGCGATCCTCGAGAGCGGTCACGGCGCCGGCTGGGTCGACGGCCTCTATGCGGTGTCGGTCCTCGGCACGGCGCTGGCGGCGCTGGCCATCTACGTTGTGGGCGGAACGCTGGGGATGTCCGTTCCCGAAGTGCCGCTCTACGGCTGTATGGGCGGCATCTTCGGGGAACTCGTCGCCATTGGCGTGCTCTACGGCGACATGGAGTTCCTGATGTTCTTCGTCGTCGGCATCAAGGCCAAGTACATGGCGGCGATCTACGCGCTCATCGCGGTCGCCATGCTCTTCGGCGCGCAAAAGATGTACGCCTTCGCGCAACTGGGCGGCGCGCTGTTCGGGCTGCTCTATATCCGGCTGCTGCCGAAGAGGGGCGTTTCGTTTTTCCTGAGCGAGAGCCTTTACGGCCTGCGCAATCGATATTACCGCTGGAAGCGCCGCCGCGCCGCGCGCAAGTTCGAGGTCTACATGCGCAAGCAGGGCCGCACCGTGCGCTTCGACGGCCAGGGCCGCATCATCGACGAGGACCAGGACGACAAGAAGCGGTGGAACTAGGGCGTGGGCCAACGCACTTCAGATTCGGTTCCCAGGCCCAAAACAGGGACCCTCACCCCGCGAACAAGGACCCGTTCGCGGGGACCCCGGACCCGGGCCACCTACTTCCAACATTCGCCTGCTGGCGGCACGACCCGGATGAGTTCCGTGAGCCTGGATCAGACCAAAACCGTCCGCGCCGACTACGACCGCATCGCGGCCGACTACGCCGGGCATATCTACAACGAACTTGAAAACAAGCCATTCGATTGCGAGCTGCTGCTGCGCTTCGCCGCCGAAGTCCATGGCCGCGGCGAAGTCTGCGACATGGGCTGCGGTCCCGGCCACGTGGCGCGTTTCCTGCACGACGCAGGCGTACACGTATCGGGCCTCGATCTTTCGCCGCGGATGATCGAAGAGGCGCGAAAGCGGAATCCCGAAATCGCCTTTCGCGAAGGCGACATGATGGCGCCCGATCTGCCCGGCGGCTCGCTCGCCGGGATCAGCGCGTTCTACGCGATCGTGAACATTCCGGACGAATCGCTGCCCATCGTCTTCCGGGAGATGGCGCGCGTTCTTGAGCCCGACGGACTGCTGCTGCTCGCCTTCCACATCGGCGCCGACAGCGTGCACCCTGAAGCGATGTGGGGTCAGCCCATCTCGATGGAGTTCTTTTTCTTCGAGCCGGATGCGATCCGGCGGCTTCTGGTCGAGGCGGGATTCGCCATCGAGGAAATCATCGAGCGCGGCCCCT
Source organism: Acidobacteriaceae bacterium (assembly GCA_030039035.1). Taxonomy (GTDB): domain Bacteria; phylum Acidobacteriota; class Terriglobia; order Terriglobales; family Acidobacteriaceae; genus Telmatobacter. The sequence continues at coordinate 16,108 of JASHQQ010000184.1, forward strand.
ACGCGCCCGAGGTCGAGTACCAGAGCCGGAGGGCGTATATCTTCGCGCGCAATGCCGGCGTCGTCCAGTCGCCAGTCCTCTGATCGCATGAATTCGCACCGTCGTGATGGTTTCCCAGGTCTCAAGGTCGAGACCTGGGGCACCCAGGTTCGGCACAAGTTCAAGCGGTCACAGGCCTAGTTGTCCGACGGCATTTCGACATGATCGATGACGAGAACCTTCACCGGCCCCCTGGCGGACTCCAGCCTGAGGCCGAGCTGTTCCTGAATCGCGGTGAAAAGCGCAGGTTCGCTGTTGCCGGCGGGCGTCGAATCCGGTGCGTGGCCGCCCCCGGGAGGCGCGTCCTCCGCGGGCGTCCATTTGAGCGTGGCGTCATATCGTCCCTGGATTCCCGTTTTGTCGACGATAACTCGCCCCACCTCTTCCGATAACTCCTGCGTCAGCGCCTGCGCGATCTGATCCACGGTAAGATTCCGGGCCGTAAACGATCCGTATCCCGACGATGTCCCGGACCCTCGATCCGACTCCTTCGCCGCTTGCAACCTGGATCCCTGTTTGGCGACGACGAGGGCATAAATCGAAAGCTCCCGTGTCTCCCAGTGAACGGCCAGCCTGAAGCGGTCTGCCAGAAGCTTCTGGAAGATCGCCTGCCGCAGGGTTGTGCGCTCATCGCGATCGAGCTTCTCCAGTTCCCCGGCGAGGGAGCTGTCCATCTTCGCCTCGATATCGAATCTCCGCGAATTGATCCATTTGGGTCCGCCGAGAATGCGAGGCTCGGGCACGCCATAGGCCTGGTAGTGGATGAGGTTTTTCAGGAGGACATTCGTCGCTGTGAACCGGCCATTCTGAAAATTGCTGCGCGATCCCGAATCGCCGGATTTATTCAGCCGTACGACCGATACTTCGAAAGCCGGCGCAGCGCCGGAGCCAGGCGCCTGCGCCGATGCGGCGGGCGGCGCGGCCGTTTGCGCAATCAGCGAGCACGCAGGAAACAAAGAGCCGGCCAGCACAAGGCTGCAGGCAGAGCATTTGCCTCGTCTTGCCGGCGCGGCTGTCTTGCCCAGGTGCATGGTTCGCCGCCACCCTTGCCGAAAATCGAAAAGGCTGAAGACGCCGGGGAGTCGGCACCTACATCTCTCTCAGGAACAGCGCCATCGCCGTGCCATTCACCTTGCTGCCGACCACGCGCACCTGGTCGCCCTTGTCGGCATGGAACTTGAGTCCTTCTTCCGCCCCGAAGGCGCCTTCGGCCACGGTCTGATCGTCGATCCTGAAGGTCTGCGCCGCGCCCGACGCATCCTCCACCGTGATCGAATGGTCGTGACCGTCGAATTTCTGCACAGTGCCGGAGATCGATGTAAAGGGCCCTGGGCCGAGGCTCTTGACGGCGACGGCTGTCCGCGCATCGTTGTCGCCGACATAGAAAACGATCGCGTACGAGCCCTTCTTGTCGAACGATTGTGCCGGGGTCGTCCCCGCTGCAACCCTCTTGTCGAAGGCGATGCGCAGTTTGGGATTGGGCGCGTCGGCAAAGACGCCCTGGGAGCCGTTGTCCTGAAAGACAGTCATGGTTTTGGCAACGCCGTTGATCGCGCTCACCGTGCCGGTGAGTGCATGAACCACTTCCTGCGCCGGCAGCGAGGCTGCGGCCAAACCGAGGCAACCGGTGAAAACGCAGGCACACAAAAACGATCTCCGCATCAGGTTCCTCCTCTATTTGTCGATATGCGAGCCGGCGTACGGCGCAAGGATTGCGTCCACAGCGGATGTGGCAAGTATAGTTCCGCGATCCCGCGGCTCGCAATGGCGTCATTCATCCCGCCGGAAGCGACAGACAATCGATCCCTTGCGCGCCCGTCCGCTACAATCCTCTCTGGAATGACCGCCAGACTCGCGTTTCTTTTTCCGGGACAAGGCTCGCAGGCCGTGGGGATGGGCCGCGAGCTCGCCGAGCGCTTTCCGGCCGCCGCGCAGACGTTCTCCGAAGCCGACGCGGCGCTGGGCTTTCCGCTGTCGAAGCTGATCTTCGAAGGGCCGGAAGAAGAGCTGCGCCTGACGGAGAACACGCAGCCGGCGCTGATGACCGTCAGCATCGCCGCTCTGCGCGTCCTCGCCGGGCAAGGCGTGCAACCCGCATTAGCCGCCGGTCACTCGCTCGGCGAATGGACGGCGCACGTCGCCGCGGGAACGTTTTCGTTTGCCGATGCCGTGCGCAGCGTGAAGGCTCGCGGACGCGCCATGCAACAGGCCGTGCCCGCAGGCCAGGGCGCCATGGCCGCGGTGCTTGCGCTCGACGGCGATCAGGTGGCCGAGGCATGCCGCGAGGCCGAGAGCGAAAGCGGCCAGACTGTCTGCGCGGCGAACCTCAATTCGCCGAGCCAGACCGTGATCTCGGGCGCGGTGGCAGCGGTCGAGAAGGCTGTCGCGCTGGCCAAGGCCAAAGGCGCGCGCCGCGCGGTGATGCTGCCGGTGAGCGCGCCGTTCCACTGCGCGCTCATGCAACCCGCGCAGGAAGAAGTGGCGCGCGTGCTCGCCGGCGTGGCCATGGCCGATCCGCGAATTCCCGTGGCCGCCAACGTCAGCGGCGAACTCGTCTCCACCGCGGCAGCCGCGCGCGACGCACTCGTTCGCCAGGTGACCGGCACGGTGCGCTGGGTGGATTGCATGAAGACGCTCATCGCCGCGGGCGCGGAAATCGTTGTCGAAGTTGGCCCGGGCAAGGTGCTCTGCGGCCTGCTGCGCCAGATCGACCCCGCACAAAAATGCCTGAACGTGGAAGACGCGGCGAGCCTGGAGAAGACGCTCGAAGAAGTGAATGGAAGAGATCAGGGGTCAGGGAACAGAGAACAGAGAACAGAGAACAGAGATCAGGGACCGAAGAAGTGAAGCCTGTGGGGTTTTGAGTGAAGAGGTCGGTGGGCTGTACCAATCCCAGGTCCCGGAATCGGGACCTGGGGCACCCATTCTGGTCCAAAAAGCCTGCGCGCGTGGGCTGGCCGTTGCTTTGTGTGGTTCTTCCGCGATCTCTGAGCTCCGATCTCCGAACCCTGATCCCTGTTTACGGCCCCAGATACAGCTCGACCGGCGAGAAGCCCAATGTCCGCGTCTTCGTGTCGTAGTCGAGAAACAGCGCCTTGCTCTTGCGCCCGTTGATGAGCACGGCCACGACGAGCACGTTGCCGTACATGCGCGCCGCGCGGAGCATGTGCGATTTGATGGTGCCGTAATCGTTGTCCGGGCTGTCCGGTCCCCAGTCCTGCTGGAAGCGCGCAAACGTGTAGTTCGAGTATTTGTCCGGATGCTGCTGCCAGTTCGGATCGTGGTTCCAGATGGCGTAGGCTCTTGCAAGGTCGTTCTGCTCCACGTCCTTCAGGAAACGGTCGACGGCGACGGTGCCGCGCCAGTGATAGTTCCAGTTCCAGGGCCAGTCCAGCGGCAGGCCCGCCAGCAGCCACCACGCGATGACCAAGCCCCCGAATGTGCCACAGCACCAGTAGATGATGAGGCGGCGGCGCCGGTCGCGAACCGTGTCGAATGCGGGGGCGTCGAGCAGGGTCATGCAAGTTTCCTCATATCATTCGATGCTGAGGCGCGGGGTGGCCAGCGATCCCAGTAGACAGCGAACAGCGATGAAAGCCTGGACCATCGTGGAACAAAGTGGAAAGAACCGCTCCTTCTTCATTAGACACCATCGACGAGGCGCCAGTTCCCCCCGGCGCGGTACGAACGTTTGGATTCGTCCGCGGCATTCACCCTGCCACGGCCGCGCACCATGGACTCTGATCTCTGTGCTCTGATCCCTGTTCCCTCCGTCCCTCCGTCCCTCAGTCCCTGCTGTAGGTCGTCCGGTTCTTCTCCTGCTGCCGTTCGAGCGCCAGCCCGATGAGCCGCGTGATCAGATCCTTGTACGGCAGTCCCGACGCTTCCCAGAGCCTGGGGTACATGCTGATGCTTGTGAAGCCGGGCAGCGTGTTCACCTCGTTCAAAAAGATGCGCTGCTTGCCTTCCGGTTCCATCAGGAAGTCCACGCGCGCCAGGCCGGCGAGATCGCAGGCGCGGAACGCGGCCACGGCCATGTCGCGAACCTGCCTGGTTTGCGCGCGGGTCAGCTTCGCCGGAACGATGGGCACCGAACCTTCGGAAAGATACTTCGCCTCGTAGTCGTAGAACTCCTTGCCGGGAACGATCTCGCCGACTACGCTGGCCTCGGGATTGTCATTGCCGAGCACGGCGACTTCGAGCTCGCGCGCCTTGCGCTTCGTGCCGCCCACGCCGGCCTCCACGATGAGCTTGCGGTCGTATTTGGCGGCGAGAACGAGCGCCGGGCCGAGCTCCTTGCGATCGTGGACCTTGGTGATTCCCACCGACGAACCCAGATTCGCCGGCTTGACGAAGACCGGGTATTTCAGCGCGGCCTCGACCTGCGCGACGACCTTGCGCGGCGCGCGCTCCCAGTCGGCGCGGAGCAGCGCGACGTGCTTTACGATGGGCAGCCCAGCCTGCGCGAAGAGACGCTTCATCGCGTCCTTGTCCATGCCCGCCGCCGAGCCCAGCACGCCAGAACCGACGTAGGCGATGCCGGCCAGCTCGAAGAGTCCCTGGATGGTGCCGTCCTCGCCGAAGGTGCCGTGGAGGACGGGAAAGACGACGTCAAGGGCCGCGCCGGTCGAGTAGTGGCCGCCCAGATGTGGATTCTCGAAGCTTGCAGAGGGCTCGGGCGCCAGCAGCGTGGGAATGCCTTCGTGCAAGAGCTTCGCTCCGGGTGTGGCGTCGGGATCGCCGGCGCGCAGCTTGCGCGCCACGGCGCCGGTGTCGCCGGCCAGCAGGTGACGCGCATCGGCGGCGGCCAGCCACCGGCCCTCCCTGGTAATGCCGATCGGCGTCACGTCGAATTTTTCGCGATCGATCGCGCCGAGAACCGACGCCGCCGACAGCAGCGACACCTCGTGCTCGCCGCTGCGCCCGCCAAACAGAATCCCGACACGAAGTTTTTTAGCCATCGGCTCGATTCTATTTGGGACAGGTCCTCTGTTTGTTGCTGCTTAAGGAACCGACCGCAGGTTGCATCCTCGATCTTGATTG
>JASHQQ010000185.1 GCA_030039035.1 Acidobacteriaceae bacterium
GGTCGGCCAAGGAGACACCCCGGCACTGCGCCTGCGCCTCCGCTCCGCTCATGAAGGCTTCGCTCCGTCTCCGGCGCAGCGCCAAGGCCGCCCTCGGGCCCGCGCCTGGAACTCACAGAACTTCACTGCGCGCCCTCTGCGGCGCGCCTCGGCTCTCGCGTTTTCTCTTGACAGACGACTTACATGGATGTCGCCAATTCGGAATTCGTCCCTGAATCGCGATTGACCCGCGCGAGGATGCCCTGCGTCGACGGCGGGACGATTCGTATACTGGCCTTATGTCGCGGCACGGTTGCTTCATCCTTCCTACCCGGCTTGCAGCCGGCCTCACCGCAGTCGCCTTGATCGCCGCAAGCTCGCTTCCGGCCTGGGCGTGGGGCAACGAAGGCCATCGCATGATCAACCGGCTGGCGGCGATGGCTCTCCCGACCGACGTACCGGCATTCCTGCGTACACCGGCAGCGATCTATGAAATCGACTGGCTCGGCCCCGAGCCGGACCGCTGGCGCTCGCCCGCCGAACCCGAGCTGAACGCCGCCCAGGCGCCGGAACATTACATCGACCTCGAGCTGGCCGACGCGCTGGGTCCACTGCCGCGGCGGCGATTCGATTTCGAGGCCAAGGCTTATGCCGCCGGACAGCGTCCGGAGAAAATCGGCCTGCAACCGTGGGAAACCACCGAAGTATGGGAACGGCTGAAGGCCGCTCTGCGCGAATACCGTCATCTGGCGGCCACCGCCGGGCCGAGGAATCCGGATACGATCGCCGCCGGGCAGGCTGCCATTTTCTATGCGGGTTGGCTGGGCCATTACGTGGGCGACGGTTCGCAGCCACTGCACACCACCGTACAGTTCAACGGCTGGACCGGCCCCAATCCCCACGGCTACACCACTTCGCACGAAATCCATTGGCAGTTTGAAGGGCCATTTGTCGCCGCCAACCTGCGCGCGCCCGAGGTGCAGGCCAGGATGACGCCGCCCCGAGCCATCGAAGGCGACATGTTCGACAGCTACGTGGCGTACTTGCGCCGCACAGCGACGTACGTCGAGCGGGTCTACCAGTTGGAAAAAGCGGGAGGCTTCGTGGGCGCGGGGACGGCCGAGTCTCGCGAGTTCACCGCCGAACGTCTTGCCGCGGGCGCCAGCATGCTGCGCGACATGATTTACACCGCGTGGCTCGACAGCGCCCAGCCGGTGCCCGACGCCCACGCGGCGAACTGAGGTCGGGCCGACGCGATGTTGCGGCGCGGCGCGACGAATGAAAGAGTCCGCTGAGCCGTCTCGTTGTTGTTGCTTCTCACGCGGCCCCGAGGCACGCTTTGAAGTTCTCGCTTGCGACGAATTCGTCTCTTCTTCTGATAATGGCGCTCCTGGCGCTCGCCTCCGGATCGCCGTCGCAGGAGCCTTCGCAACCTGCAGCTCCCGGACCGCCTGCCGCTGCCTCCCAATCGCAGCCGACCGCGCCCCAACCGTCTGCTCCTGCGCCCCCGTCGCAACCTGCTTCTTCGTTCCCCATCGCCATTGTCCCCCTCGATCTTGCCCATCCCGACCAGGGCCCCAAAGTCAGCGGCACCTTCCAGGTGAGCAATGGCAAAGCGATCGTCAACTCCGGCGCCGAGGTTACCTCCGGCCCCGAAACCACGCAGGTGGAACTGCCGCGCCGCGGCGTGCTGCGCATCTGCGCCTCCACGACCGTGCATCTGGCTTCCGACACCAGCGTTCCGGCGGGCGAGACACCCGGATTGATGATGGCCCTTGACCACGGCGCGGTGGAAGCCGACTTTGCCACCGGCCGCAACGCCGACATCCTGCTCACTCCCGACTTCCGGATCCTGATCGGCGGAAGCGGCGCGGTCGACGTGAAGGTCCGCATCGGCGATCACGGCGACACGTGCATCGACAACCCCGGTGCGGACGCGCCTTACGTGGTGGTTTCGAGCGTCTTCGAGGGTGGCGCGTACCGCGTCCAGCCCGGCCAGCGTGTGCTCTTCGAGCATGGCAACCTGCACGAGGTGAACGACAACGAAAAGGAGCCGTGCGGATGTCCGCCGGCCGCGCCGGAGCCCAGCCAGGCCAATGCGTTTCCGCTGGCGCAGAGCCAGGGCCTGGCCCCGCTGTCGAAGCCTTCCCCCAATCCGCCCGCGTCTTCCAGCCAGCCGCCGCCATCGGTTCCGCCCCTGGTGTACAACGCTCCCAGGGCGGATCCGGATGCCGCGCCGCCGGCTCCGCCCGCGCAGGCGCCTGCTGCAGCGCCCGCGCCATCCGCGGTCGCAGCGCCGAAGAAGAAATCGGGATTCTTCCATCGTTTAGGCGGTTTCTTCCGCCGCATTTTCGGCGCGGAGTAGGCGCGTTCGCCGGATCGAACCCATACGCCTTCCCGGCGGTTGCGCGGCTGGCATGCTTCCCCGGATGTCTCTTCGGCGAGGTTCTTTGTTCGCCAACAGCAACCCCCTTGACGATCTCGCCGGCCAGTGCTCATACTCACCAACTGTATAAATGCTGCGCATTTTGCACGTCGCCGGCGGGAGTCGGCTTCTTATGGATCTTGTCTTGGTGCGTATTCTTTTTGTGGCTCTGCTTTCCGGGGTCTGTTATTTCCTCCATCCATTCGGATTTTCGCCCTGGCTGGGCGCCGCGACGGGTGCGGTCGCGGCGTGTGCGGTCATTGTGTTTGAGCTGCGCGTGCGGGCCCTTACGCTGCGCAGATTGATCGGCGCCGTCGCCGGCAGCGTGCTGGGCATCTTTGGGGCGGCGTTGTTTTGCCTGGTGCTGCGCTCGGCGCCGCTGGCGGGCACGACATCGGCCGCGCTGCAGATCTTTGTGCTGCTGCTGATGACCTATGTGGGCCTGCTGGTGGGCGCCAGCAAGGGCGACCTGCTCAACCCGGCCGCGCTGGGAAATGTTTTCAGCGGCGAACGGCCGGCGCGGCGCAGCGCCAAGGTGCTCGACACCAGCGTCATCATCGACGGGCGCATCGCCGATATCGCCGAAGCCGGATTCATCGACGGCGTGATGGTGGTGCCGGAGTTCGTGCTGCGCGAGCTGCAGGTGGTGGCCGATTCGACAGACGGGTCCAAGCGCCAGCGCGGCCGGCGCGGGCTGGATATGCTGCAGCGCATGCAGTCGAATCCCAATCTCGATGTGCAGATCGTGCCCGACGATTTTCCGTCCATCCGCGAAGTGGATCTGAAGCTGCTCGAGCTGGCCAAGAAGTGGGAAGCCAAAGTGGTGACCAACGACTTCAACCTGAACAAGGTTGCCCACCTGCATCGCGTCGATGTCCTGAACATCAACGACCTGGCCAACGCGCTCAAGCCCGTGGTGCTGCCCGGAGAGAAGATGAGCGTGCTCATTCTCAAGGAAGGCAAGGAATACAACCAGGGCGTGGGCTATCTCGACGACGGCACCATGGTGGTTGTCGATCATGCCCGGCGCATGATCGGCCGCTCGGTCGAAATCTCCGTGACCAGCGTGCTGCAGACTGCCAGCGGCAAGATGATCTTCGGCAAGATGGACGAGAACGGCAAGACCGTGGAGACGCAGCGGCCCGGCCCGGTGGAAGTGGCGCACTGATTCCGGTTCGCGGAATATCCTGGACAATATGATCGACGAATCGTTGCGCCAGGAGTTGCTGGCGATGCGCGCCGAGGATTTGCGCGTTCGCGATGAACTGATGGCAAGCGGCGAACTTGGCGGCCATTATGTTCCCAGGATGGAGGCCGTCCACGTTGGCAATGCGACGCGGTTACGGGAGCTGATTGCCATTCACGGGTGGCCGGCCGAGGAAATCGCCGGAGAAGACGGCGCAAAGGCGGCGTGGTTCATCGCCCAGCACGCGGTCGGCGAGCCGGAGTTCCAGCGGAAGGCGTTGGCGCTCGTTGAGGCCTGCGTCGGGGCGGGGCGCGTGCCGGCCTGGCACGCCGCATATCTCGAAGACCGAATCGCCATGCAGGAAGGCCGTCCGCAGCGGTTCGGAACGCAGTGGATGGATGATCCGTTGGACGGGCGCGCGCGCCCCTGGCTTCTGGCGGAGCCGGAAAGCGTGAATGAGCTGCGAGCTTCGGTGGGTCTGGGACCGTTGCATCCGGTTCCCGAGCCGGGACCGCCGCTGCCGGAGGAGGAACAGCGGTCGATTGAAGAAACGCGCCAGTGGTGGGAGGAATGGCTGAAGAGCAAGGGCTGGCGCGAACCCGGGATTGCTAGCGGGAAAGCCGGATCTCGCTGATCTGGATGACCGGCTCGATGTCGGTGTAATTGGGAACGTCGCCCTGCAACTCTGCCGCGTGCGGCCTGAATGCTTCGGTGAATGCCTTGACCGACTCGCAGGTGATGCCGCAGATCGCCGCAAACGGCGCAGGCAGATCGGGCGTTCCACCGCTGACACCGATCTCGACGGACAATGCTTTGACGGCTGGGCCGAGCAGCCGCTCCGCGAGCGGCATATGCCTGTTGAGGTAGTAGTCGGCATCGAAGTGACTGCCGGGCTTGCTGGGGTAGAGGATGGTGACTTTGACCATCGGTCCTCCGGGAATCCCGGAACGACTTGCAGCAGCTCCGGGCTTGTTCAGGATCGAGGATGAACGCCCCTCATCTATCTAATCTCACGTCCAATCGCTGGGCAAGTTGCGTCTTTACCTCCGCCCATTCCGTGGCGACGATCGAATAACGCGCCGAATCGCGCGGCGTGAAATCCGCGGCCATGCGGTGCGCGCGCAGGATGCCCTCGAATTTGCCGCCGATGCGCTCGATGGCGGCGCGGGAACGCTGGTTGCGCGCGTCGGTATGCAGGCAGACGCGCAGCACCTGCCACACCTCGAAGGCGTGCGTGAGCATAAGCAGCTTGGCCTCGGTGTTGGCGCCGGTGCGGATGGCGCCGGGACTGAACCAGGTGTAGCCGATCTCGCAGACGTCGGGCTCGGCACGTCCATGGCGCGGATGGCCTTCGGGCCATGCCCAGCGCTCGATCTGCCAATATCGAGTTGACCCGATCACGGCGCCGTCGACAACGCGAACGATCGCAAAAGGCACCGCCGTGCCCTCCTGTTGCCAGCCGAGCGCCGTGGCGATGTACTTCGCCGCTTCCGCCGCGCCCTGCGGGATGGGGCTCCATCGATAGAGTTCGGAATCGCCGGCCGCGGACGCGGCGGCCAGAAAATCGGCGTGGCCGGGCTCGAGCGGGACAAGGCGAACAAGGCGTCCCGAAAGGATGAATCGATCGTCGTTCATGTCTTCAGAATGGCGGAAAGCGAGCGGTCAAGGCAAATCCGGTACAGGCGGGACAAAGCCTCAGTATTTTCGTACCGACGGATCGATCTCTTCGCTCCAGGCGCGGATGCCGCCGGCCAGATTGGAAACTCTGGCGAAGCCGGCCTGCCTGAGGTACTCGGCGATGCGCTGGCTGCGGCCGCCGCTGAGGCAATGCACCACGATCTCGCGGTTGCGGTCGATCTCGCCGAGGCGCTGGGGCACGTCGTTCTGCGGGATGAGCTTTCCGCCGATGTTGGCGATCTGGTACTCGTACGGTTCGCGCACGTCGAGGACGAAGAGATCGTCTCCGGCATCGAGGCGATGCCTGAGCTCCTTCACGGTCATCTGCGGAATGCCGTTCTTGACGCTCGCCGGCTGCCGCGACTCGGGCAGGATGCCGCAGAACTGCTGATAGTCGATGAGCTGGGTCACGGTGGGATGCGTGCCGCAGACCGGGCAATCGGGATTCTTGCGCAGCCTGAGCTCGCGGAAGCGCATGTTCAGCGCGTCGACCAGCAGGAGGCGGCCGATCAGCGGCTCGCCGTTGCCCAGGATGAGCTTGATGGCTTCAGTCGCCTGGATCACTCCGACCAGGCCGGGCAGGATTCCCAGCACTCCGCCTTCGGCGCAGCTTGGCACCAGGCCGGGCGGCGGCGGCTCGGGATAGAGGCAGCGGTAGCAGGGGCCCTGCCCGGTGGCAAAGACGCTGGCCTGGCCTTCGAAGCGGAAGATCGAGCCGTAGACATTGGGCTTGCCCAGCAGCACGCAGGCGTCGTTGACGAGATAGCGCGTGGGAAAGTTGTCGGTGCCGTCGGCGACGATGTCGTAGTCCCTGAAGATCTCGAGAGCGTTGGCGCTCGAAAGCATCGTGTCGTGCTTGACCACGTTCAGCGCAGGATTGAGCGCCTTGAGCTTTTCTTCGGCCGAATCGAGCTTTTTGCGCCCGATGTCCCTGGTGGAGTGGATGATCTGCCGCTGCAGGTTGCTGGCGTCGACCACGTCGAAGTCGACGATGCCGAGCGTGCCCACTCCGGCCGCGGCCAGATAGAACGCCAGCGGCGAGCCGAGGCCGCCGGCGCCGATGCACAGCACGCGCGCGGCTTTGAGCTTCTGCTGGCCCTCCATGCCGACTTCGGGCAGGATGAGGTGCCGCGAGTAGCGGGAGAGATCGTCGGCGGTGAGTTCGGGCAGCGGGATGGGTGCGGTAATGGCGGCCATAGTCGTAAGGGGTCAGGGATCAGTGGTCAGGGATCAGTTCGTTGTTGACAGTTCACCGCAGCGATTGCGCCGAAGGCGCGATTGCCTGGACGGCCAGTCCCGGCGAGCCCCCGGCGATCGAGGGAATGATCGACAGCGTGTCTTCGGCGTTCACCGGCGAGGCTTCCCTGGCCGGCAGATAGCGCACATCCTCGTCATTCAGATACAGGTTAACAAAAGCGCGGACCTTGCCGTCGCCATTGAAGAGGTGCTTGCGCAGGTCGGGATAGCTGGCGGTGAGCTTGTCCAGCGCGCTTGCGACGTTGGCGGCTTCGATTTCGACGGCGTTCCGGCCGTCGGCATAGACGCGCAGCGGAGTGGGAATGGTAATGGTCATGTGCGGTTTCCTTGCCGGCGCCGGCCGGCTGCAATTCCTTCAGGACGATGTGGATGTCGACGTTATCGACACGACGCTGGCGCAGCCATTGGCAGGCAGCAACATCGCGCGAATTCGGCCGTCAATCTCCTCATCCTCGAAACACCGCACTCATGGGATTCAGGCACCCGGTCTTCCGATGCTTTCCTCTTCCACAACCATTGTATCCGGTTCAAAGCGCTTGGTCTCTTCCGTTTCGCCGGCGAGGCGGAACGAGTTCGTGACCGCAGCCTTGCCCTTCGCCACTTCGGTTATGACGTAAGAGCAGCCGATCCAGTGCGCTTCGGCAAAATCGGTGGGCGACCATTGCGCGGGATGGTCGGGGTGGGAGTGGTAGAAACCGGCGATTTCGAGCCCCTGTTGCCTCGCACCACGCTCGATCCTGACCAGTTCCGCGGGAGCGATCCGGTAGCGATTGTGCGCCGAATCGGTGCGTGTATTCCCGGCGCGCACCGCGGCCTCAACGCGCCAACCGTCGCCGCTCGATTGGCCGAGAAGCGCGCCGCAGCACTCGTGCGGATAGGTCTCCTCGCCATGGGCGCGGATGGCATCGTAAACGGCCCGCGTCACGCGCAGAACGCTCAAGCCTCCTCCCAGAACCGTTCGCTGAGGTATTTGTCCGCCGAATCGGGCAGGATGGTCACAATCACCGCCTCGCGGCCGGCCGCGGCTTCTTCGCGGGCGATCCGCAGGCTGGCCACGACCGCCGCGCCGGCGGAGATGCCGACCAGCAGACCCTCTTCGCGCGCCAGGCGCCTGACCATTTCATAGGCGGCCTCGGTCCCGGCCTCGAGCTGCCGGTCGGCGAGGTGCGGGTTGTAAATGGCCGGAACGATGGCCGTTCCCATGTGTTTCAGCCCTTCGAGGCCGTGGAAAGGCGAATCGGGCTGGACGCTGACGGCCTGAATCACCGGATTGAGCTCCTTGAGCCGCCGCGTTGCGCCCATAAAGGTGCCGGTCGTCCCCAATCCGGCAACAAAGTGGGTGACTTTTCCGCCGGTCTGCTCCCAGATCTCGGGTCCGGTGGTGCGATAATGCGCCAGCCAGTTCTGGTCGTTCGAGTATTGATCGAGATAGCAGAACCGTCCGGGATCGTTGCCGGCCAGTTCGCGCGCGCGGCGAATGGCTCCATCGGAGCCCTGGTCCGGATCGGTCCACTCGATCCGGGCGCCAAAGGCCGTCAGGATGCGCTTGCGCTCCGGCGAGACGTTGGAGGGCATGGCCAGAACCACGGGAAATCCCTGCGCGGCGCCCAGCATGGCCAGAGCAATGCCGGTGTTGCCGCTGGTGGCATCCAGAACGGTTCTGCCGGGCGCAAGCAGCCCGCGCGCCTGCGCGTCCTGCACCATCGAGACCACGGCGCGGTCTTTCACGCTGCCGCCGGGATTCGACCACTCCGCCTTGGCCAGCAGAGCGACCCTTTGAAGGCCTGAGGCAACACGGTCCAGCCGGATGAGCGGCGTATTGCCGACGCGCTCGACCGTCGTACGGCCCAATCCAAAATGGTCTTTGCCGGTTGACATGGGGAAATTGCGGCGCACGCTCCCGGTATGCGAGATTGGAGTTGGACCGGGTTTCGCCGATAACGCATTCAGGAACCGGTCCAGGAAATGGACTTCCGCCATGGCCAGGAAATCCCGCAATCCGAACTTCGATCAGATTCTAGACCTTCTCCGCGCGCACTCGTTTGATGTTGTCCCCCGCGGCGGAGTCGCAGGCAGCGTGCTGGTGAGCAAGAACGGCGTCGGAGCCCTGCTGGCGCCGGCCCAGGACGCGCCGGCGTTTGTCGAACGGCCGGGAGCGCTGATCGGCGGCCTAGTATCGCGCCTGGTCGACCGCGGCTACCAGAAGTTCCTTGCCACCGCAAAAATCGAATTGCCGGCAACGGCCGCTCAACTGCAGGCGATTCACCGGTTTAGCGAAGAACTGAAACAACTGCTGGGAGAGATCAGCCTGTACAACGAGTCGCTGGGCACAACCAGCGACCTCTACCATTACGACCGGCTGAAAGGCCGCGAAGCCGAGCATCCCCAGCCGGCTCAGCCCTGGGACACGGGCGCGGGTCATTGATCTCCGCGCACAGCGCAAGCCATGGAAGCGGCGACCCAACCCGAAAGCCCCGGAGCGGGAAAAGAGGAGCGCCGCCAGGACCCACGGCTTCCCGTCGATGAACCGGCATCGCTCTTCGTGGTGAACCAGGACTCGCTGCTGGTCTGCCGCATCGTGGAGATCAGTCTGACCGGTTGCCGCGTGCGGCTCGGCGAACCCTTTGTGTTCGCCGCGCCGGCGCGTGTCGAGGCGGCATTCAAGCTGCGCGGAGTGGCCTTCCGACTGGCCGGGGTGACCCGATGGAGCGACAGCAAGGGCCACGTGGGAGTCCGCTTCACCGATGTAACTTCGCGCAAGATGGATGAACTGATCGAATTGCTGTGTGAAGTAGCTGCCGAAAGTGCCTCCAGGGCAGTCCGGCTCGCCGCCGATCGGCGGGCGGCGGAGGAATCGCGGAATGCGTCGCTCAAAGGGCAGACCGGCAATGCAGCTCCCGCACCTGCGGCGCTCGCAGGATCGCCGGCTCACCGGGAAGCGCAAGTTCAGCGGCAGGTTGTTCCGGCAATGATCGAAGAGGACCCATCGGCTCATGCGACGCAGGGCGATTCCGGCGCGACGGGGACCCTGCGTGCGGCGAAGGCAGTCTTGCCGGCGCCGCGCCCTTCGGACAGTTCCGCAACGCTGTCTGAAGGCACCGGGGCGGAAACACCTTTAGCCAAGTCCGCCAACCGTGACCGGCGCTCGGAACTTCGCCTCAAGGTCGAAACTTCCGCAATTATTCTTCTGGTGAATGTCGGCTCGCGGCTGCGGGGCCGGATCCTCAATCTGAGCATCGGCGGATGCCGCATTCGCACCGAAGAGCGCTTTCCCGTCGGCATCTATACGCGCGTGGAGATCGAGTTTTGTCTGGATGGCTTGCCCTTTCGTCTCGGAGGAGTGGTCCAGGCGATTCAGGACCGCCATTGCGTCGGCATCCGCTTCCTGGATATGAGCGACCGGAAGCGCCAGCAGGTGGAGCAGTTGATCATGGAGCTCGCCGAGTTGCGCGCCGGAGAGAATCTCCCAGCCTGTGCGCCGGCGCCGGACCCGAGCCCCTCCGCATAGGTCCGGATCGCCGCCACTCAGTCGGCCTGTCAGCCTCTCCCGGCGTTCCCAGGGTCCATCCCGACCCAAAACCGCGGCAGGGTCCGACGCGAATTCGAGGCCGTCACCTGCGTCTGCCGGTGATGAGGTTGACGATCAGCACGATCAGGGCAATGACGAGCAGGATGTGAATGAGGCTGCCGGCGACATGCAGGGCAAAGCCCACGACCCAAAGAACGACAAGAATGACAAAGATGATCCAGAGAATCGCGAGCATAGGCCTCCTTCGATCGGGCGTCCGCGATCGAAGCATGGGCTGCTGCGGGCGTCAAAGGGTTCGATGCGTTCAGGAAGCGCAGGGGGCAGAAGATTCGAGGAGATGAAATTCCGAATGAACAGGATTTACCGGGGTCCGAGCAGTTCGACGGTTGGAAAACAGGTTCTGTAGCGCGAAACATCGCGGGCAAGCAGTGCCAGATGTCCGATCGCGGCATGCGCGCCGATGTAGAAGTCCGGCAGCGGCGTAGTTCGCAGACCACCGCGCCTGCGGCAGGCGAGGAAACACTTGCCGGCCAAAAAGCCGGCTTCCCATGGCAGAGGTTGCCGGATGCAGGATTCCGGGGGCAACGCTGCATTCAATCCTTCGATGGTTGCAAAGCCGATGGATACCTCGGAGTAAATAACCGGATTGATGACCCGATTTGCCAGATTGGCGCATTCGGCAAGTGCACGCGCGGACCAGTGAGCCCACGTCACGTCGTCGGTCGCGATGTCCAGCAGGACATTGCTGTCGACCAGGACTCCGCGGCCGGAGCTCAGCCGGGCGGCCAGATTGGAAAATGCCGGAGTCACCTGGCGCTCGCGTCGCGCCGGGTGCGGCCGCGCGTCATCGCCATGATCTCCGCAGTGGAGAGGCGTGCATTCGCTTTGCCATGGAGCGCCCTGACAGCGATATTCCCCCGCGCGTCCGGATGTGCAGCGTGGCGCGCCTTTCGAATGCGCCCATGGTCGCCTGCCACTTCAATTTCAACCTCGGTGTGAGGCAACAGGCCGAGGCGGATTCGAACCTCCTGGGGGATTGTTACCTGCCCCTTGCTTGCGATCATCGTGGGTAATGCTCTTCTCGGTAAGAGAATTACCGCGCAGGCACGAAACGCAACGGCGCATTTTGCATCATCGGGGCGACAACAGGGCTCTTGCAGCAGCAAGAGTGCTTCGTCCGGACCCGAAGCTAGTGCGACTCGTGCATCTTTGCCCGATCCGCGATCAGCACAGGGATGCCGTCGACGACCGGATAGACGCGGCCGCAACCCAGGCACGTGAGTCGCGACCCGTCAAGCCGCAACGCGCCCATGCAAACGGGGCAGGCCAGCCGGTCAAGGATGACAGGGTCGAATGCCGGCGGCTTGCGGCGATCTGCGCACATTGCGAGCAGGGGCTACTGGACGGTCGCGTCGGGCTGGGCGACGTCTTCCGGCGCGGCGTGGCGGCGATGCGGACGACCGGCGAATTCCTGCTCGATGCGCTGATTGGTGCCGGCGCGGGCGAACTCGTGGGCTACGCGAATGCCGTTGTAGATGGCGTTGTCGTTCGAGGATCCGTGCCCGATGATGCAGACGCCGCGCACGCCCAGAAGCGGCGCGCCGCCGTACTCGGTATAGTCGAGCCGGCGGCGGAAGTTGTTGAAGGCGCGGCGCGACAGCAGGGCCCCCACTTGCGCCGTGACCGTGCTTTTGAGCGACTCGCGCAATGCGTCGCGCACAAAGCGGCCGATGCCTTCGCTGGTCTTGAGCGCGACGTTGCCGACGAAGCCGTCGCAGACGATCACGTCGGCGTTGCCGTTGAAGATGTCGCGGCCCTCCACGTTGCCGATAAAGTGGATCGGCAGCGCCTTCAGCAGCGGGAAGGCTTCATGGGTCAGCTCGTTGCCCTTGGTTTCCTCTTCGCCGATGGACAACAAGCCGACGCGGGGCTGGCGAATCTTGAGCACAGACCGGGAGTACATTTCGCCCATGACCGCGAACTGTTCGAGGTTGTAAGCTTTGCAATCCACGTTGGCGCCGACATCGAGCAGCACGCAGGGATTGCCTTTGGACGTGGGCATGACCGCCGCGAGCGCCGGCCGGTCGACGCCGGGCAGCGCGCCCAGCACCATTTTGGCCGTGGCCATGGCCGCGCCGGTGTTGCCCGCGGTGACAAAGCCGGAGACCTTGCGCTCGTGCACCAGCTTGAGGCCGACGCGCATGGAGCTGTCGCGCTTGGAGCGCACGGCGTGCGCGGCCTTTTCGCCCATGCCGATGCGCTCGGAGGCGTGATGGATGACCATGGGCAGGTCTTCGTCCTGCAGGTAGTCGTCGAGCAGGTCGCGCAGTTCCGGCTCGGGGCCGATGAGATGAACGCGGACCGGAAGCTCGCGACAGGCGCGGATGGCGCCACGCACTTCGGGCTCCGGGGCCTTGTCGCATCCGACTGCGTCCAGCGCGATGTCGATGAGCATGGACAAGTGAATCTACTTGGCTTCCTCAACGTCGAGAACGGCGCGGCCCTTGTAGGCGCCGCATTTGGGGCAGGCGCGATGGGGTGACTTCTTCTCGTGGCAATTGGGGCACTCGCTCAGGCCGGGACGGCTGAGAAAGTCGTGAGCGCGGCGATTGGCGGTACGGCGCGATGAGTGACGCCGCTTCGGATTCGGCATGACAGCAATTCCTTTCGTTTCCCCGACGCCGCCTTGCAGCGGCAGCGCGCTTCCGGTTCCGGCGGCTTGCGGCGTGGCCGAGAGCCCCTTGTTTCCTTCCGGGGCCGGTTGGTTCAGGACCCGATCCGGCCGCGGAGCTCATGCAGCGCCTCCCAGCGGGGATCGCTCTGATTCTCATCGCAGTTGCACGGCTGGGTATTGCGGTTGACGCCGCAGCGCGGGCAAAGTCCCTTGCAGTCCGGCTTGCACAGCGTCCTGACGGGCAGAGACAAAAGCACCTGCTCCCGCAGCACATCCTCAAGCAACAGACTGTCCTTCTGATAATAACCGATTTCGGTCTCCGGCGCGGTGATCGACCGCTCGGGCGGCCCGGCGTCGGCGCCCACGGGGCGGAAGATGAGGTCGAAGTCGGCGGCCAGAGGAATCTCAACGGGCTCGATGCAGCGCGCGCAGGGAACCTGGAAATTTCCGGCGAATTTGCCCCTGAGCCGGATGTCGGCGACGATCTCTTTGGGTCCGCGATGCTCGTGCAGCACCTCGGCGCGGCCTGAAGTGGCCAGATCGCCGGCCTGCTCGGCCTCCTCGCCGAAATCGATCGCTCCCGGGAGCAGCTCCAGATCGAACTCGATCGGCTCGCGCTCGAGTTCGCTGATTTTGAATTCCATTTGATGAGGGTATAGCATCCGTGGGCCATTTCACAACCCAGGACGATGCGGTGTCGCTGCAACGCAAGTTGTTGATTTCGGGCGGCTTTTGTGATACAATACTAAAGTGGTCAACACACCGGAAACTCGCCTATGAGGAGAGGCTCTAATTATGGAACAGCCGAATACGCGGATCTCTGAGTTCTTCCAGCGATTCGTTGTTGACAGCAACAGTGGAGATGCTGCTGCGGCAGCAGCGCATTTCGCGGACGTTTTTCTCGCTGCCGGCCCAAGCGGAGCGCAGGCGGTGAAAGCCGGCGACTTCGCGCTGGCTCTCCCCAGGCGCATCCAGCTTTTTGCAGACCATGGTTTGAAGTCGACGACCCTTGAATCGGTTCAGGAAAACCGGCTCGACGCCCGCTTTGTTCTGGCTGACACGCGCTGGAAGATGACATTTTCCAGGGATGGCGACGAGCGACAAGTGCCGGTCGAGTCGGTGTTTATCGTGGACACGCAGGAGGAACCGTTCCGGATCGTCTTTTATCTTGCAAAGCACGACCCGATTGCGTTGCTGGGGTCTGGTCAAGTTTGAACTTTGGTTCTGGTTTTCCTCCGCTGAATAAAGAAGAGTGTGACAAACGCGAGAACCAAGTCGAAGGGGCAGGAGAATAAGGCGACCGCTGCTGCCCCCAACACGTTCTGCCCATCGTGTGGATATTTCCAGTCAAAGTATTGCGCGCTGAGGATTAGCGCGAGGATTGCCATTATTGGTGTTAACAAAACTGCACCCAGGAATGCGATTAGAGATTGAGCTCCCATCGATCTCGGCCAGTTCATGCCGCCAATGTTCTCACGCTTTCAGGAGCCCCGAAGGTCCATCTTTCGATGGATGGTCCGGGCGGGCGCGATGTGCGTATGCTTCGGGCCATGACCATCCCGACCGAACCCATCGGCAGCATTCCCCGGCCGGCTGCGCTGCTTGAAGCCATCACCGCATTTCAGGCCGGAAAAACCAGCAAGGCTGCGCTCGAAGACGCCTACTCCGCGGCGCTGCGCGATACTATTGCTCGCTTCGAGCAGACCGGATCGCCCGTCATCTCCGATGGCGAGCAGACCAAGCCCAGCTTCGCCACTTACCCGCTCTCGGGTCTAAGCCTGGCTCCGGATGGCGTGGTGATTCCATTTGCCGACGGCCACACGCGCCAGTTGCCGCGGCTTACCGCAGGACCGTTCCGATACGGCGTTCATGCTGGCAGCTACACGCGCGCCGCACGCGGCCTGACGAGCCGGCCAATCAAGCAGGCGGTCATCTCGGCTTCGGCGCTGAGCCTGCTCTATCCTTCCACGGGAATTGAAGGCTATCCGCGCGAAGCGTTTGTGGCCGACCTGATCGACGAAGCCGAAGCGGATATCCGCGGCGCATTGGATGCCGGCGCGGAAGCGGTGCAGATCGATTTCACCGAGGGCCGGCTGTCGCTCAAGCTCGATCCCTCGGGCGGATTGCTGCGCGGGTTCGTCGATCTCAACAACAAGGTCCTCGACAGATTCACGCGTGACGAGCGCCAGCGGATCGGCGTGCATGTTTGTCCGGGCGGCGACCATGATTCCACGCACAGCGCGGATGTGGACTATGCCGGGCTGCTGCCCGATCTGTTTCAGATGAACGTGGGCCGCTTTTGTCTGCAGATGGCCAGCGAGCCGGATCCGAAACGCGTGCTGCGCCTGGTGAGCCGGCTCATGCAACCGCACCATACCGTGTTCGTCGGCGTGATCGATCCGATCGCTTCCGCGGTGGAAACGCGCGAGCAGGTGCGCGACCGGGTGCTCGAGGCGGCCGGAATTCTGCGGGTTGCGCAGCTTGGCACGACGGACGACTGCGGATTCTCCCCGTTTGCCGACGACGTTTCCACCGCGCGCGAGACCGCTTTCGCCAAGATTCGCGCGCGCGTGGACGGAACGCAGATGGCGGCGCGCCAGCTCGGTGTTTAGGGTGGTTCCACCGTCTTTGAACCTGGTTTCCGTGGCACCGGGGATGGGAACGGTGGAACCGTCATAATGGAATCATGGCCATTGCCTCCGCCGGAGTGCGCATTCGCTCCGCTACATCGTCGGATATATGCCGCCTTGTCCCCATGATCAATGCGGCCTTTGCGGTCGAGACATTTTTCGATGGCACGCGCACAGACGACGTGCATCTGGCCGCGATGATGCAGAAGGGAACGATTCTGATCGCGGAGGATGACAACGGAGACCTGCTCGCCTCGGTATACGCGGAAGCACGGGGCTCGCACGGATACCTGGGCATGCTGGCCGTCGATCCGGCGTACCAGAGCCGCGGCCTCGGACGGCTGATGATGGAAGCCGGCGAAGATCGCTTTCGCCAAACGGGATGCGAGGCCGTGACCATCACGGTGCTGAATCTGCGCACCGCGCTGCCGCCGCTCTACCGCAAGCTCGGATATATCGAATCCGGAACCGAGGAGTTTCATCCTTCGGCGCCGCTGAAACCCGGAGTGGAGTGCCACTGCATTGTGATGTCGAAGCGCTTATGACGCATCACTTCGCTGCTGCATTTGCCGGCCCATGCAAATAATGGCCGGCGAACTCCAGAAACGCCGGCCAGTTGGGCGCGGGCGTGTGGCCGCCCGAGTGCTGGCGAAAGCCGAGGTCGCCGGAGATCAGCGCCGTTCCCATGGGCGGAAACTCGTCGGTCCCGAGGCCCTGCTTGCCGAGCAGCCGATAGACGGGAGCGGCGGCAACTTCGGCCAGAAACATGCCTCGCGCGTCGGCCCAGGCATCGCCGCGCGGGTCGGCGTAGCCGTCGCCGGTGCTAGAGCCAGCGCCGATGAAGACCGGGCGCGGCGCGCAGAGGGCGATGAGCTCGTGATTATCGACGGGCAGGTCGGAGGGAGTGAGCGGGCCTGCGTAGCGCAGAAAGTTGCCGTCGAACCAGTGATACTCGGTGGCGGAAGCGGTGTTCTCGATCGGCTCGCCGAAGTCATGCCGATAGAGCTTGGCGCCGCCTTCGCCGGATGAACTCGAATAAACGATGGCGAATCGGCGATCGTAAGCCATGGCGACGAGGGCGGTTTTGCCAAAGCGCGAATGGCCCATCAGGCCAACCTGTTTGGCGTCGACGGACGGGTCGGTCTCGAGGTAGTCGAGAAGGCGGCTCGCGCCCCAGGACCACGCGCGCAGCGTGCCCCAGTTGTCGAGGCGGCGCGGCTGGCCTTTGTTCATCAGGCCGATGATTCCTTCAGTAAGGCCGGCGCCGTCGTCGGCCTGAAAACTGGTCGGGCTCAAGATCGCGTAACCCCATCCGCGCGCCAGCACTTGCTGCTGCCATGGCGCGCTGCCGTCGGTCGTCGCGCCGCCCCAGGCAGTCGGTGTTGCACCGGCCAGCTCCGCGGCGTAGTCCCTGGCGAAGGCGAGCTCGACAATCACTGGAACCGGGCCGGCCGCGTGCGCCGGAGTGGTGAGCAGCGCATCGATGGTGACGGAGATCTGCGGATCGTATGAATTGTCCACGTGCCCGATGAGTCTGCGCGTCTCGGTCGGCACATCGCCGGCGGGTACCAGCTTGTTGCTGGTGATCTCCCAGTTGACTTTGGGCAGATTCGGCGGCGCCTCGCCGAGGACGGCGCGATTGAAGTCAGCGACAATCCGGGGACGGCGCTTGCTCCACCATTCGCTGGCCGTCGTGACTTTCACGCCATCTTTCAGCGTGAGCGGATCGGGAAGGTTGCCATAGCGATTGGCCCTTGATTCATCGTAGTTTGCGGAGTTCGGCGCCTTTGCGTCACTCGAGGCCAACGGCCGCATCTGCGACTCGGGGATGCCGAGCAACTGAAGCACTCGCGCGCGGTCCTGCGCCGCGGTGAGATGAACCGGCGTGCCACCGGAATCGGGCGAAGCGATTGGCGCGGCCGGCATCTTTAGCCTGGTTTCGTTTGGGCTGCTGCCCGCCATGGAAGGAGTAATCAGCACGGGCAGGCACCGGCCGGCGAATTCGATGAATGTCGGCCAATTCGGACCCGGCGTATGGCCGCCCGTGTGCTGGCGGAAGGCGATATCGCCGGAGATCAGCGGAGTTCCGATGGGCGGAAAGACAGTTGTGCCGAGATCCTTTTTGCCCAGCAGCTTGTAGACAGGCCCGGCGCCGACCGCGGCGAGAAACATTCCCTTGGCATCGACCCAGGCATCGTTGTCCATAACACCGCCGGTCGGATTCACGGCTCCGCCCGAGATAAAGACCGGCCGCGGGGCGCAAAGCGCAATCAGCTCGTGGGCGTCGACGGGCAAATCGCCGGTCGACAGCGGTCCGTCGTATTTCATGAAGTTGCCGGCCATCCAGTAAAACTCGTCGCTGGCGATGTTGCCGACCTCTTCGCCGAAGACATGGCGATAGAGCTTGGCGCCGGCTTCGCCCGAAGAGCTGATGCAGGCGATGGCGAAGCGCGGATCGTAAGCCATGGCGACGAGTGCGGCTTTCCCATAGCGCGAGTGGCCTTCGATGCCGACATGCTTTGCGTCTACTGCCTTGTCGGTTTCGAAGTAGTCGAGGCAGCGGCTGGCGCCCCACGCCCAGGCGCGCAGTGCGCCCCAGTCGTCGAGCTTGCGCGGCCGGCCCTTGTTCATCAGGCCGATGATGCCCTCGTCGAGGCCCGCGCCGTTGTCGGCCTGCACGCTGGTGGGGACATACTCCGCGTAACCCCAGCCCTCGGCCAGCACCTGCTGCTGCCAGGTGGGGCCGTGGCCGTTCATCATGGTGGCGAACTGCGGGAACCGCCTGGCGAACATCTCCATCACTTCCCGGCTCAGGCCGAATTCCATGATGACGGGCACCGGGCCGGGCGCATCCGCAGGGATGGTCAGGGTAAGGTCGATGTCGACGTCGATCGAAGGATCGATGGAGTTATCGACGTGGCCGGCGAGCCTTTTCGTGATCACCGGGACATCGCCGTTCTTCTCCTGCGTCGTGCTCACCACTACCCACTTCACGTTCGGTGTGTTGGGCGGCACGAATCCGTAGATGTCGCGATTGAAGAGCTCGACGATTTCCGGGCGCCGCTTCGTCCACCAGATCTTTGCGGACGTGACCGGTTTGCCGTTTTCGAGCTTGAGCGGATCGGGCAGGTTGGGATAGACATCGGCCCTGGCTTCGTCGTAGTTGGCTGCGCGAGGCGATTTCGGGTCGCCGTCGACACCGGGACGAATCTGTCGAATGCCGAGCAGGTCGAGTTCGCGCTGGTGCTCTTTTTGCGATGCGGCCTGGATCGCCAACTGCTCCGGGGTGGGCGGAGGCGATGTCAGGCGGGGCGCGGGAGCCGGTGCGGCAGAGGGTGCGGCCTGCGCCGTTAACCGGCCGGCTCCCATGAGGAAAAGACAACCCGCAAGCAGCGAAGCCGCGCGCCGAAGAGCTGGACCAGGAAGCAGCGACATGGACACCCCGATTGCGGACCCGATTTGCGAGACGTGAAAGAGCGGCCCAAGGATATCGATTGAGCCAGCCTTCGGCAAGCGCCTGGCCGCCTGTCCCGGCAAGTCCGGCTTCGAGGCCGCGCGGCGCGACCGGTGCCAATTTTCACGCATCTCCCATCTGCATGGCCGCCCGGTGCTATGGTAGCCTCCGGTTGGGACTCTTTCGGGACGCACCGCGGCCAAAGCTGGGACAGGAACCGGGTGGAGGCACAAGCATGAGCGCCATGAAATACGACCTGGCCGTGATCGGCTCCGGTCCCTCGGGGCAACGGGCCGCGGTGGCCGCCACGCGGATGAAAAAACGCGTGGCGGTCATCGAATCGCGGTCGGTCGTGGGCGGCGTCTGCATCAACACCGGGACCATTCCTTCGAAAACAATGCGCGAGGCCGTGTTGCACCTTTCCGGCTACAACTATCGCAACGTCTACGGGATGAACTACCGGGTCAAGGAAAAGATCACCATGGCCGATCTGGCCTTCCGGGTCCAGGCGGTGATCAAGACCGAAAACGACGTGACCGAAGCCCAGCTCTCGCGCAACGGCATCGACATCGTCCACGGCATCGCGCATTTTGTGGATCCCCACCAGTTGCGCGTGGAAGGCCCGCAGGGCGATACCACGATCGAAGCGGACAGAATCATTGTCGCGGTGGGCACGCGCCCGGCCTGCTCGCCCAAGGTGCCGATCAACGGACGAACCATCATCAACAGCGACCAGATCCTTGAAATGCCCGGCCTGCCGCGCACGCTGATCGTGGTCGGCGGCGGCGTCATCGGCGTGGAATACGCCTGCATGTTCGCCGTTCTCGGCGTGCGCTGCACGCTCATCGAGAAACGGAACAAGCTGCTCGAGTTCGCCGACCAGGAGATTGTGGAGACGCTCAGCTATCATTTGCGCGACAGCCGTACGACCATGCGCCTGGGCGAAGAGGTGGAGAGCGTGGAGGAACTGCCCGACGGCACGGTGGTGGCCAACCTGCAGAGCCGGAAGAAAGTCTCCGGCGACGCGCTGCTCTATGCCGTGGGACGGCAGGGCGCCATCGACGATCTGAACCTGGCTTCGGCGGGCATCGAGGCCGACAACCGCGGCCGCATCCCGGTGAACGAGCAGTTCCAGACGAAGGTCGAGCACATCTACGCCGTGGGCGATATCGTCGGCTTTCCGTCGCTGGCATCGGTTTCGATGGAGCAGGGCCGCATCGCCGCCGCGCGGGCGTTCGACGACCACAAGACGCAGTCCAACCCGAGCTTTTATCCCTACGGCATCTACACCATTCCCGAGATCAGCTTCATCGGCAAGACCGAGGAGCAGTTGACCGACGAGGACGTGCCCTATGAAGTGGGAATGGCGTACTATCGCGAAACCGCGCGCGGGCAGATTCGCGGCGACACCACCGGCCGGCTCAAGCTGCTCTTTCATCGCGACACGCGCAAGGTGCTGGGCGTGCACATCATCGGCGAGGGGGCGAGCGAGCTGGTGCACATCGGCCAGGCGGTGATGACGCTGGACGGCACGGTGGATTACTTCATCGAAACGGTCTTCAACTATCCGACACTCGCCGAGTGCTACAAGGCCGCGGCCTTCAACGGAATCGGCCGCCTGAACCGTTACCAGACGAGCTGATCGGCAACGTCCGCGGCTTGCGGCCCCGCCGGGTCGCGGAATCACGGCGGTTCTCCGATGGGTGCAGGGCGAAGTGAAATGGCAGGACGACTTGCTTCCCGGGAAAAGGGCGCGTCGCAGAACCGGTACGACGCCTCACAGGAGTTGGGGAACCGCTGCAGCATCGAGATCTGGGCCCATGGAGGGCATCGATGACCACCGCAATCGGCGTTGTGATGACAGAGCACATCGTGGCCGGCAGGCTGGAGGATCAGCGGTTGACCGGAAGCTTGTTGCGCTACCCCGGCGACGATGCGGAGCTGGACGTGCTGACCGCCATACCGGCCAGCGAGCTGGTAGAGATTCTGGCCGAGCAGATCGCGACCCTTGCCGGGAGCAGCCAGCAGCCGCTGGATGCGATCGGTGTCGCCGTGCCCGGCGTGGTGCGCCACGGCGTCGTGGAAGATGCGCCCAACCTGACTCAGCTCAAAGGCATGCGGCTCGCCCAGGAACTGGCCGGCGTGCTGGAAAGCCACGGAATCAAGGCGCCGGTGCACATTGCCAACGATGCCGATGCCATCGCCGCCGGCGTGGCGGCCAGGCATGGCCAGCTCAACAAGCTCACGCGCGTGTGGACCATCGGCAACGGGATCGGCTATGGGCGATGGCCCTATGTCGAGGGCGTTTGGGAAGGCGGACACGTGACCGTGACGCTGGATCCCAAGGAGCGTTTCTGCGGATGCGGAGGCGTGGGGCACCTCGAAGGAATCATGGGTTACCGCGCCATGCGATTGCGCTTTCTCGACATGGAGCCGGAGGAAGTGTTCGCCCATGCCAAGCAGGGCGACACGCGCTGCCGCGAGTTCGTGGAATTATGGCACCGTGCGCTGGCCGCGGCGACCGCGTCGTTCATCCATCTGGCCGGGCCCGGGAAATTCTACTTCACGGGACACAATGTCGGATTTCTCGATCTGCGGATGCTGCGCGCGCACCTTGAATCGATGGTCAAGATGAGCCCGCTGCAGAGTTTCTCGCTCGAGATTCTGCCGCCGGACGACGAGACGGCCCTGCTCGGCGCGGGGGTGAGCGCGGTAAGGGCGCTGACGTGGTGAGGGCAGGGAACCGGGATCAGGGAACAGGGATTGGTTGCGAGGCGCTCGCGGGGCGGGCACTTTCGAATTTAGCGAAGACACTCGCGATCCTGGAGAGGCAAGTCCTCGACATTCTCCATGAGTTCTCTCGACGCGATTGCGCCCGATTTGAGGTATTCGGAGAAGCTATTCGGGCGCGGAGGCTTCGGCGGATTCCTTCGCTTCCCTGAATTCTGTTGACCGGATCTCGCGAATGGGGTCTCCCTTCTCAAACAGCCCGATTATTCCCTATTGCTGGTACGTTCGCGAGATGCGGTCGTGCCAGCACAGGTGATCTTCATCGAAGATCGCCCAGAGCAAGCCAAGGCCGACGGGCAACAACGAGAGGAGGGTTGCCAGCAGGCGGCGGCGGAGCTGCGTCCGGCCCGGAATCTCGTCGTCGAATGTGCGGAGCCGGATACCGGCATAGCGCATGCCGGGCGTAGTTCCGGCAAAGGTGAGAAAGAAGACCTGATAGAGGGCGGCGATCGCGCCCAGCGTCAACGTGGCGATCACCTCCATCGGCTTGATCGAAGGCTGCCCATCAAGGT
The DNA here is from genome assembly GCA_030039035.1 of Acidobacteriaceae bacterium. Classification (GTDB taxonomy): domain Bacteria; phylum Acidobacteriota; class Terriglobia; order Terriglobales; family Acidobacteriaceae; genus Telmatobacter. The sequence goes on from JASHQQ010000185.1 coordinate 22,114, forward strand.
TCGAAGCAACGGCCAGCGCCAATGCGACAAACACGGTTCCGGTCAGCGCGGCATCCACCAGCGCGGCCATGGCGCGCAAGCCGAAGGGCGCAGCGTGGAGCGGACCTGACTTTGCCGCCGGCGCCGGTTCCGCCGCGGCCCGGTTCGCCGGCTCGGCATCGAGGCGCATGCGCGACCAGCTCGAGGCGGCCCGTTCCGCTGCGCTGTCGGCAGGCTCGGGCTGGATGGAGATGGCTCCGGGATTGACCTCGAAGATGCTGAGTTGCCCGTTCTCTTCCGCGTCCTGCGCCAGCGGACCCTCGGCGATGCGCGGCCGGGCGCGGCGTGTGGCGACAAGTTCGCGGGGAAACTCGATCAGGTTGCCGAAGATCGGCAGGGCGGGCTCGACGGTTTCCGGCTCGCCGTACCTCGTTGCGGGATCCGATGGGTCGTTCGCTTCGGTGGCAGGGAGTGCTCTTCGGCGCGGAGCACGGGCGGACGCAGGTTCCTGACCGCGGGCCGGCAGGTCCGGGTCCCAGCGGATTTCGAGCGCAGGGGCGCCGGCATCGAGCGAGGCATCGATCGACGGGCGCTCCACTTCGAGGAACGGATCGAAGAAGGTCGTCTGGCTCGGGCGGAAATCCGACAATCGGGCTGAACGCATCTCTTCTTCGAGGACCGGCATTCCGGCAGAAACGTTCTCGAGCCCGGCAAGCACCGAGGCTGCGGCGGCCTGGGCCTTGAGCGCGGCCTGCGAGGCGGCCTCGGCGGCGCGCACGGCGGCGCGAGCCTCCTCGGCGAGCATCTGGCTGTAACTGGGCGCCTTGGCGTAACGCGCGGCGACGCGGGCCGCGGCCTGCGCCGCGCGCGGGCTGGACGCGTGCCGCAGGCCTGAGGCGGCGCCGTCCTGCGAGCTGTCCGAGGCTTGGCGGCTCCGATGCGCGGCGAGGCGCTGGTTCACTTCCTGCTTCCACGAGAGATCCGGTTTGGGCTGCACTGCGGGTGTGCTCAAGGCTGCTGTTTCCCTTCTCTGCGGTCGGTTTTACGGAATGCGGCCAAGGTCCGAAAGCTCCGGTGGAGGAGTGCTTTGGACGATTCAGCATGGGGGAGGAAATGTCGCGGAGAATGCGGACGCTTCGGAACGGAATCCACGAGTTTGACCGGGAGACGACAAAAGCCGATTCCTGCGCGAAAAGAATGCCTGTGCGCGGCGCTCTCAGGCCAAGCCGCGCACTCCCCGCGCGGAATGCCGGGGGCTCGCGCCCCTGAAACCGTCCGAATTCGATGTTGCCAGAGCCGCGGGAAGCGCGTCCAATCAGGTGTAGCGGCCTTTGCTATGCTGAGCCCTGGTTCCCGGAATGCGTGCCCGCACTCTCGTTTCTATCACGTTGCTGGCCCTCTGGCCCATTGCATTCGAAGGGCAGATATTGACCAATTCGTTACCCGCGGGCGCGCAGGCTTCGGCCCCGGGTGAAACCAGCCAGGCGGGCAACGATTCCGCCGGCCAGCTTCCCGACGATCCCAGCCAGGAGATGCTTCCGCTGGCGCGGCCTGAGCCCCTGCCGCCCACCGGCATTCCCGTCGAGCTCGATGCGCAACGGCAGACGCTCGT
>JASHQQ010000186.1 GCA_030039035.1 Acidobacteriaceae bacterium
TGTCCGCAGCGTTCGGGCGACAATCTCATCGGCAATGTCCGTATAGTGCATGGCCTCTTTGGAATCTCGGAGGACGGCTAAGATTGCATCCCACCATGTCATCTCCGACATGAGCGATTCCTCCCTAAGCGACATCAGCTCAGCAGACGCGTCGCCGTCTCCTGCGGTTCGTCAAGGCTGCCGAGCGGAGAGGCAAAAAGTGAAAAGCCCCATCCATCCGGATGGGGCTTTAAGAGACTCTTGCCGATAGTCAACTTTACATCGCCGCCACGAAATCGGGAACCATGATTGCGGCGTGCTCCTGAAGCAGTTGCGTCATGCGCGCCGCCATCGCGGTATAGATCGATGCGGCGCGATAGGCGTTCACGCGAACGCCTTCGCTGGCCTGCGTGAAGCCGTACTGCCCGATCGCCATCAGCACGCACAGGCGAATCTGCATGGCGTCGCTGCGCAAGGTGGCCAGAACCACCGGATCGACGCTGCTGTCGCTCTTGGCCGCGAAATCGGCCATCTCCAGCATCACGCCGGCGTTCTTGAACATGACCCAGAGCCCCTTGGGGCCCTGCATACGCCGCCAAGCGTCCTCGGGATTGGCGTCGATTCCTTCTTTCCACAGGAAATGATCGCTCAGCTCGCGAGCGCTCCAGTCAGGGCGCAATCGTGCGAGAAGAGCCTCCCACGACTGGGCATTGCGGCGGCGCATGCGGCGGCGCCATGCGACGAAATACGCCACAACCCCAGTGAAAATCGCTGTTTGAACCAAAGCAAAAAGCATCAGTGATCCTTAAAACGCGATTTGGTAACCGAGAAATCCGTGAGCGCAACACGACTGGCTCTCGCGGTTCCTCCTATTAGTAACAGAAAATTTGCCATTTGTGGACTGAATTCTTTGCGTTCTGCCTCTTTAGTTGCAAAGGCGTAGACCCAATAGGTCAATGTCCCGAGGTAACCGGTCGAGCCGGCGATATCGAGCCAATGGTAGGACTGCGTGCCCGATAGCTGGTACGTATGGAAGACAGTGATTCCGAGCGAAAGAATGGAGTAGAAGCCGAGGCCGGTCGCGATCTGCAGCTCGCGGCTCCGCCATCCGATGCCGATCAACTGGCTGAATCCGGCCATGGCAAAAAAGACGATCACCCGCAAAATGGCGAAGGACTGCTGCAGCCGGAAATAGAAGGCACCCGGACCGGCGATTTGTCCGGCCTGGCAGTTTTGCCCCGAAATGCAACCGGGTATCGTCAGGCCCGCCACTGGCCAGACAATCAATCCGGCCAGAAGGATCAGGAAGGGGATTGCCGCCCAGGCCTTCTGCGGCAGCGAACCGCGCAACGGCCTCAGAACGCTCCAGATCAGTTCGACCAGAACCGCGAAGGTCATCGCGGCATCGATGACCATCTCGATCTCATAGATTCGGAAGTAAGTTGCAGTCGGAAGCGATTGGAGGCTGAGGAGCGCTGCATCCGATACCAGATTCCAGCACAAATACGTGAAAAAGGCCGGCAAGGTCCGGAAAGCCCGGGCCCTGAGAAGCAGCACCACGAGGGCTGCCTCTGCCGACATTCCGCACGCGGCGAGTAGCGTCTCTATACTCAACCATGCCCCCGGAAAAAGCTAAAGGCAGGATAGCATCCATCCCAATGGATCGTGACGCATAGAAACAAAATTCAGATTGAAAGTGCCCCGGGTTCGCACCGAAGTACTACCCCAGGCGATCAGTCTGCCGACTCCGAACGGAATTGGGGCACGATCGCCGGATCTATGCGGCCAGATTGAGCCTGCTGGAGCCCCCCGGAGTTGGAGGCGGAGGCACGATGATCGGGCCCAACGCGGCTCGGGTAATGGAGCCGCCCGGAGTCGGAGGCGGGGGCACGATGATCGGGCCCAACGCGGAAACTTTGGAACTCTGAAAAGTCGAGACGATCGCGGCACTGGCAACGGCTGCGCCGAAGCCAAGAACAAGAACGGCAACCAGGAAAACGCGGAGATTTCGAACACCCAGCGTCATAGAGCAGTCTCCTCGTGTACAACTTTGGTATCAGAATAGTACCTCAAAGGTGGCAGAATTTCTACAACAATAGTAATTATTTCAATAATTAACTTCGGGGAAGGCTTTCCCGGCAGTCAACTTGGGTGAAAAAGGGCTCATTTTGCCATCGCGATGGGAAAAAACCGGCCTGCACTGCCTGCTGGAAACATCCGGGAACGGGCCGACGGGGTGGGGCGCACTTCCAGATCGCAAGACACGAGGTTTCCGAGGCCGAAATCGATGATTCCAGCGCTCCGCGCCCGCTTCAATCGCCGTTACACGCCCGAAGAATACGCTTCACTGCTCGAATTGCTGGAGCGCCGCAGCAGCGTCCGAACCGAGTTTCGCGTAGCAGAAACCCCTGTTTTTGTGCCACTTACGCTCTTGGAGGAAATGGCGGACGCCGGGGTTGAGCTTGCTCGCCGCCTGATGGGCGATCCGATATACCTTGGGGCCGCGCGCCAAGCGATTCCCAAGGGCTACTCCGTCGCCGCCGAGACTGCGCATCCGAATTTTCTGACCGCGGATTTCGCCCTGGTGACGGCTGGCGATCGGCTCGAGCCGAAGCTGGTCGAGATCCAGGCCTTTCCTTCCATTTATGGCTTCCAGGCTGTCCTGTGCGGCGCCTATGGGGAGGCGTTCGATCTTCCCTCCGGATTGGGGTGCTTCCTGGGCGGCCTGAATGAAGAGAGCTACTGGAAGCTGCTGCGTGAGACGGTTCTGGGACGCCGCGCTCCGGAAGAGGTGGTCCTGACCGAAATCGATCCTCTCCATCAGAAGACGCGACCCGACTTCGAGATCACGGCGCGCCGGCTGGGCATCGCCGTGCGAGACATCTCGACCTTGTCGGTCGCGCAGAACCGGCTGCATTACGAGACTGCCGATGGCCGCCTGGCGCCGGTCCGGCGAATCTACAACCGGGCCATCGCCGACGAGCTGATCGCGCGCAACGTCCGGCTGCCTTTCGACCTTGCTCGCGAGTGGGATGTCGAGTGGGCCGGCCATCCGAATTGGTATTTCCTCATCAGCAAATTCTCGATTCCGTGGCTCTCGCGACCACCGGATGCCCATCCCGTGGTGCCGCCGGCCGTATTCCTCGACGAGTTTCTCGATGGCCCCGGCCGGGCGCAGCTTGAGGAGCGGGGCGTTCTCATCGCGCCGGATGCCGGACCGGAGACGGTCTACGGCGAGCTGCTGCTCAAGCCGCTGTTCTCCTTCGCGGGCAAGGGAATCCGGTTCGATCCCACGCAGGGCGAACTGGAGGCGATACCCCGGGCGCGGCGGCGGGAGTTCCTGCTGCAGCAGAAGATGCAGTTCGTGCACACCATCGCAACTCCGTTCGGCCTGACCCAGCCGGAATTCCGCATTCTCTATCTCTGGCCGGACGGAGGCGACCTGACTCCGGCGCTTTCGCTGGTACGGCTGGGGCGAGGCAAGATGATGGGCGTGGATTACAACAAGAACCAGGAGTGGGTGGGTGCATCGGCGGCGTTTTATCCGCTCGAATGATGCGCCGGCTCGCGCCCGAAGGAGTGAATCGGCGCAGTCATGGAACCAATTCAGCGCGCCTTCGCCGGCACGCGGGGATAGCGCAAACACGTCGATCTTGAACTCTACAGGTCGCCGCGGTGCAAGAAACCACTCCGTCCCTGGCCCGGTCAGAGCGGGTGCAAGCCTCTGTTACTTCATGAAAAACTTTGGTGCCGTTGGATTTAGAGCGGGATTTCATTACAGTAGTTCACGAGACCGTTGAAGTCTCCGGAAATCCCATGATGATGGATGATTCAAAATCCGCATTCACTCTTTTATGCGGCGCTCCCGATGCGGGCCATTCCCGCCAGGAAGTGCGCTGTGCCGTCCGTTTTCCCTTGGCCCTGCCGGTGTTGCTCACGGCCAATCACGGGGAATTTGCCGCGCTCACCCGCAATGTCTCGGCGAGCGGTGTGCTGTTCGAGCTGGACCGCCCCCTGCAGGCCGGTCTGGATATCGGCTTTTCACTGCGCATGCCGGGCACGGTTCTGGGCACCCCGCGCGATGTTCTGGTTCATTGCCGCGGACGTGTGGTACGCTGCTCAATGAGCCAGGCTCAATATCAGGCGGCCGCCACCATCGACGAGTACCAGTTTGCGGAGCAATAGATATTGGATACCGGCCTGTCTGCAACGCCCGATATGGATTTCCTGGACGACGCTCCCGAGAGTGAATTGCCTGAAACGCCCGTGAAACCGGGCACGATCCGCATAATCCTTGCGGATTCGCAGGCCATCTATCGCGTGGGCATCCGCAAGGTCTTCGCGCTCGAAGACGACCTTCGCGTGGTGGCCCAGGCCGATTCGCTCGAGAATCTGCGCGCTGCCATCGAGCGCTTCCCCACCGACATCGTCCTGCTGGAAGGCAGCCTGCTCAACGGCACGGCCAACGCCATCCCCGACCTGCTGCGCGTCGCGCCCGACGTGAGGCTGATCGTGCAGGCCGTCTCCGCCGACGAGAGCCACACGGTAGAGCTCTACCGCCGCGGCGTGCGCGGCATCATCTCGCGCTCCATCTCGCCCGATCTGCTGGTGCGCTGCGTGCGCCGGATCGCCGCGGGCGAGACGTGGATCGACAACCAGTCGGTGAACTGGGTGATCGAGGCATACCGCGCCCAGGCCGCGGCCCTGGTGAGCCCGCAGAACCAGCCGCGGCTCTCGCCCAAGGAGATGTCGATCATCACCTGCATTACCCAGGGCAAGCGCAACAAGGAGATCGCCTTCCAGTTGGGGACGACCGAGCAGGTGATCAAGAACTACCTGCGCAAGATCTACGACAAGCTGGGCGTCAGCGACCGGCTGGAACTCGCCCTCTATTGCCTGCACAACAAGATCATTCAGGGAGAGTCGGAGGGAGAAGCCGGCGCGGTAGCCTAGCGCTTCCCGTCGCACGTGGGCTGTGCCGAGCCGCCGCGCGCGGTCTCGAGCAGCGCGATCAGCCGCTCCAGATCCCCGCGGCGCATGTGCCCCAGCAGCTCGATCGGCGCCTTCTCGACCATCGGATCCATCTCGCGGAGCAGCCTGAGTCCTTGCGCCGAGATCTCGGTCCAAAGCATCCGCCGGTCGTTCCGGTCGCGGTGCTGTTTGACCAGATCGAGCTTTCGGAGCCTGGAGAGCAGGCGGGTCACGTCCGGCTCGGCGGCGATCATGCGTTCGCCGATCGCCGAGCAGGTCAACCCCGCCGGATGCGCACCTCTGAGGATGCGGAGCACGTTGTACTGGGTCGACGTAATGCCAAAGGGGCGAATCTTGTGCTCGACCGCGCGATCGAGAAAGCCGGTGGTGCGCAGAAGATTGAGGAGCGCCTCCTCTTCCATGCTTTGAAATGCGCGCTCCTGCCGGATTTCGTCCTTGAGGTTGGCCACTCCCGCATCTCCCCGAACTGCTGCGATGGATCCGCATGCCGGATCACGTTCGAGCGGATCCTCTACCGTGCTGACAGGAAACCAAAAGCTGCGCTATTCCACCCTTTCGCCAAAACCAGGCGAAGGGGTGGGGCAACCCGTGTTGTCCTTCGCGCGGGTCAGAGCGGCTCTGCTACTGCCTGGCTGCGTCCAGCTCGATCTGCAGCTTGACGTCGTCGGCCACCATGGCCGACGGCATGTTGGGCGCGATGCCAAAATCGGCGCGCTTGACGGTGGTTGTGGCCGAAAAACCCATGTGCGGCTTGTGGTCCATGCCGTTGATCGGGTCGCCGGGCCCCTCGACATCGAGAGTCACGGGCTTCGTGATCCCGTGCACCGTCAGGTTGCCGGTCACGGTGAGGCCGTTGCCGGTTTTGGCCACGCTGGTGCTTGCGAAGGTCGCCGTTGGAAACTTCGCCACGTCGAAGAAGTGATCGCTCTTCAGGTCGTTGTCGCGCTGGGCCACGCCGGTGTCGACGGTGGTTGTATCGATGGTGACGGTCACGGAAGATTTGGTGATGTCCGCGTCATTGAGCAGGATCTTGCCATCGGCGATTCCGAAGCGGCCGTGAACGTTGGAGATGCCCATGTGGCGCACGGAGAAGTCGACTTCGCTGTGGTTCTTGTCGAGGGTCCAGACAGAGGTCTGCGCCGGAGCCACGAGAGCCGCCAGAACGAAAATGCCGGTAACAGGTGCCAAAGGCTTCATCTTCATATTTCCTCCTGGAGCGGTCCCACAGTTCCCTTATCCGATTCCGGATCTCGTCCAGGGTGGCTCTTTCCCGGGGAAAGGCCGCCTGGCTTCGGTTGAACCGATGCAAAGCAACTGTGGAACCGGTCCGGTGCCGGGCCGGTCGGCCGTTTTGCAGGTGCCCGGCTGGCCCGAGGGCGCTCGCCGGAGATGGGCGGAATGAGAACGAATCCGCGTGCCCGCGGGGAACTTGTTTTCATAGGACGAAGCAGGTTTGGTATTCGTCGCAACAAATATTCCTGGTAGCGGGCAGCGGGATGAATCCGGAGTGTTCAGGGGCCTGTGGCGGTCTCGTCGACAAACACCACCCTGCACGGTTCTTTTTGCTTTTCATTGTGCTTGCAGCTCTCCATCGCCTTGCGGCGGGCCTCGTCCGCGGTCAAACGCGCCGTGGACATGCCGAAGGCGTCCGACGACATGGCAAAGGCCTTGTGCGGACCCGAGATCAGGTAGTTATGAAAGGCGCGCTGCCCCTCCTCGCCGAGGCCCTGAGGCGGAGCGATGTCCGGCGGATGGACTTCGGGCAGCAGTTCGGCGAGAGGCACGAGATTCTGCGCTCTGAGAAACGCGTCCACTGTATCCGACCACGCCGAAGGATGCGAGAAAAGATGGTGCCCGTCATCGCCGTCGGGCGGAGCGAGCACGAACTGGTCCTGCCCACCGCCGGAGCGGAAGGCTGCGTCAAACTTCTTTGCCAGATCGGGCCAGAAAAACTTGTCGTTTTCGGCGTAGATCCAGAGCATGGGCACGCGCGAATGCTTGCCGAAGTCCTTGAATGCGCCGATCAGGTCACCGGGTTGGCAGACGTCGTGATCGGCGCGCGAGCCGCGGCCGCCGGCAAAGCTGATGGCGGCGACCAGGCCCGGCGGCGCCTTGGCCGTGAGCGCGACCGTGGCGAACCCTCCGCTGGAGACGCCGATGGCGATCATATGCGTGTCGTCGACCTGCGGCAGACGGCGCGCATAGTCGATGGCGGCGATCAGATCTTCAGCGGCATAGGCGCCTGCCGACTCGTAATCGGCTCCGCCGCGATTCTCGGAGCAGTGACCGCCGTGATTGCTGTCCTCATCGCCGCCAGACGTTCCGTATCCACGGCGAACGACGGCGAGCGCGACCCAGCCGCGCCTGGCGAACCAAAGCGCCTGCGGCAACTGTTGCCACGGACTCACGAGGGCGTGATCTTCGGCATTGCGCGCCGAGCCGTGGGTGATGACGACGAGCGGGTGCTTGCCGGGAAGATCGACGAAGACCAGCAGCGCATCCAGACCGGCCGGTTGCGCGGGGTTCCACGGAATCCGGATCTGCTGCTCGACGTACTTCTGCGCCATCGCGGAAGAAGCGAAAACGGCCAGCACGCCGAAGCGGAAGAGGATTGGCCGAAGCAAGTTTCGCACACAAGAACCATACAACAGCCCTGCCGGGACGTGGATGCTGGCCGGGTTGTGTCGGGAGTCCTTGCGCGTCACGAAGAAGACACGTGAGGCATCTGCTATGCTCCCGCCTATGTCCGTGGTGGGCCATTTTCGGCAGTTGACGCGCACGCAGCGGCACTGTTTCGTCGCCGCGTTTCTGGGCTGGACGCTCGACTCGCTGGATTTTTTCATCCTGATCTTCTGCGTGCCGGCGATTGCAACCGGGTTTCACACGCGGGAATCGGCGGTCTTCGGCGCGGTGTTTCTCACGCAGGCTTTCCGGCCGGCCGGCGCACTGATCTTCGGAATGCTGGCCGACCGCTACGGACGGCGGCCGGTGCTGATGGCGAATATCCTGAGTTTCTCGGTGATCGAGCTCGCCTGCGCCTTTGCGCCCACGATGAATGTGCTGCTGGCGTTGCGCGCGCTGTTCGGGCTGGCGATGGGCGGCGAGTGGGGCGTGGGCGCCGCGCTGGCCTTTGAGACGCTGCCAAAAGAAGGACGCGGGGTCTTCTCCGGCATCCTGCAGGAAGGTTATGCAGCGGGCTCGATCCTTGCGTCGTTCGCGTTCGGGCTTCTCTTTCATTCGATCGGATGGCGGGGATTGTTCATTGCCGGCGCCACACCGGCGCTGCTCGCTTTTTACGTGCAGGCGCGCGTGGATGAATCGCCGGCGTGGGTGGAGGGCCAGAAGACGCGGAGAGCCGGAACGGCGGGAACGGGATTGCTGACGGGCGCACGGGGTGGAACGTCGCCGGCGAAGTTGCTTGCGTTTCTGCCGACGTTCCTGTTTCTCATTCTGCTGATGACGGCGTTCATGAGCTTCTCGCACGGCACGCAAGACGTCTATCCGACGTTCCTGACGGTGCAGGCGAAGCTGCCGGCCTCGACCGTAGGCCTGGTCGGCGTGCTGTACGGATTCAGCTCGATCGCGGGCGGAATCGTTTTCGGTGCATTCTCAGAGCGGTGGGGGCGCAGGCCGGCGATCATCGTCGCGGCGCTGCTGTCGATTCCCACGCTGCCGCTCTATGCTTACGGTCACTCAGCCGTCGCGCTGGCCGCAGGCGCGATGCTCATGCAATTCATGGTGCAGGGGGCGTGGGGCGTGGTGCCGGCGTATCTCAACGAGCTTTCGCCGGCGCCGGTGCGCGCAACCGCGCCGGGGCTTGCGTATCAGCTCGGCGGACTCATCACTTCATGGAACGGCAAGGGCCAGGCGCTGGCCGCCGAGCGATGGGGCGACTATCGCATTGTGCTGGCCGTGACGGTGATCATTGTTGCGCTCGTGCTCGCCGGGCTGGCCGCGCTGGGCCGCGAAGCCAAGGGACGGGAGATGACGGTGGTGTAGATCGTCGCGGCACCGGCGATTCCACCGCAACAAAAATCGGCATAAACTTGAATGGAGGTCGCATCCGATGGCTTGTCTCGATTGGTCGCAGTGCCCAGCGGTGGAAAGCGTTCCCGGCAAGGTGAGCGGGGCGTGGGTGCTGAAAGGCACGCGCATGCCGGTCTCTTCGATCTTCGAAAATCTGGCTGCCGGCGCCAATATCGACGACATCATGGAATGGTTCGATGGGCCCGATCGGGATCAGGTCAAGAGAGTAATCGAGTTTGCAGCGCGCAGCCTGGAAAAGGAGCCGGCGTACGCCAAGTGAATGCTGATCTTGTTTGATCAAGCGACACCAGTCCCGCTACGCCCGCATCTCAAAAGCCATACGGTTCGCACGGCTTTCGAAGAGGGTTGGGACAGGCTTACGAACGGCGAACTGCTCCGCGCAGCAGATAGCGCTGGTTTTGACATTCTTTTGACCACTGACAAGTCCATGCGTTACCAGCAAAGTCTGGTGGGACTTGGAATTGCAGTCCTGGTGTTGGGTCGCCAGCAATGGCCCGACTGACGGCCACATGTTCAGATGATCGCGGAAGCCATAATTTCGGCAAAGCCTGGCACCTTCACCGAGGTTGCAATTCCCAACGAGCCTTGACTCCAATGGAGGGAACTCCCGCCTCTCGATGTCGTCTCAGGGATTCGGGTACGGCAAATCGTCAGGATCGACGCCGACGAAATCCGGCTCCGGATCGACGATGAAGCGAACCGCATCGATCTCGCTCCGTCCTTCGAGCAGCGCCTTGCCGACGCGGTGCATTCCATCCATCACGCGGCCGTCGCTGGAAAGAAGGATGGGGTGCGCCAGATCGCATTCGAGCATGAGACGCGCGTGATCGACGACCTGGCGGCAGGTGAGCTTCTGGCCTTCGGCTCCGCACCAGAACGGCTCGTCGAGCTCGCGAATCGCCGACAGTGCGACGCGTTCCCGCGGCAGGCTTCGCGAAAGCCCGATGAGGCGCTCGACGCTCCATGCGCACAGGCCGCGTTCCGAATGGCGAAAGTGGTATTGGGTTCGCATGAGATTCAGCTTTCAGCTATCAGCTATCAGCTTTCAGGTGTTAGCTGCTAGCTGTCAGTTGTCAGTTCGTCGAGGCACAGACGGCAAATTCCCTGTTCCCTGTTCCCTGATCAATGTTCCCTGGACGCCGGACGCTTGGCCCTCGACGCTACTTCGGCCGTATCAGCTCCATGCGGTCGCGCGTGCGTACCCAGGTGTTTCCCGCCATGCGACCCACCGCGTCCAGCCCCGCGGGGTCGACGCGAAAGTCGTCGAAGAGATCTTCGCGGACGTGGAAGCGGACCACCTCGCCCAGCACCACCACGCCGCCGCCCGGAGCGCGATTGGTATAGATGACCTGAAGGAGCTTGCACTCCATCTGCGCGGGCGATTCGGCGACGCGCGGCGCGTGCACGACTTCGCCCGGGATCGGCGTGAGGCCGGAGAGATCGAATTCGTCCACCTCCGGCGGCACCTCGGCCGATGTCGCGTTAGCCGCGGCGGAGATGGCGTCGCTGACCACGTTGACAACGAACTCGCCGGTCTCCTCCACGTTGCGCAGCGTGTCCTTTCTTCCGTCCCGCGTCTCCTCGGCGGCGCGCAGCGTGGGGCAGAAGAGCACCGTCGGCGGATTCGAGCCGATTCCGTTGAAGAAACTGAAAGGCGCAAGATTGCGCACGCCCGCGCGGTCTACCGTGGAAACCAGCGCGATGGGACGCGGCACAATGATGCCGATCATGAGCTTGTAGATCTGGCGATGGGGGTGTTGCGCGGGATCGATGTTGAGCATGGAGTCGCTGGTGGGCGGCGCGTCGTTCATTCAGATAGGCTACGGCATTTTTGCCATTGGCCGCGTACAGGGCCTGATCGGTCGGGTCCGTCCTGGTTGAGATACCGTTCTGTGTGCAGTTGGCGCCCTCCAGGGGCCAGGCAGTGTCTGACAAATCGAAAACCCGCGGATCAGGCGCCAAAGGCGGGCCTCAGGGGCTGAAGTGCCTGCGTGTCTGCGTGTGAACTCTTACCAAGGCCCCAAAAGTCGGTCTCAAAAGGCCCGCGGCTAGAGCCGCCTCGATATTTTGCGCCGAAATTCGGCAGCCTGAAGGCTGCTGCTCGCTCCAATTCGCGCACCGAAAATACGCCGAAACGAGCTCTCACGCGCACTCTAAAGCGGCGGGAGATTTTGGGCGAGCTTCGTACGGGCCAAAGCCCGTAGCTTTCGCTGCCCATACACTTCACTGCCCGCGCCCTCCCGCTATGAAGCGTCGGTTCGGGCAAGATGACGAAAGTGGTACCGAAGTGGAAATTTGCACTTGATTCACAATGGATCATGCACAATGGAAGGATTGGGGAAAACGGCCGTGCCGCGCATCCACTTTCAATTGCAACTCGCCGAACTGAAAGACAAGCTGCTGGCCATGGCTGCGCTCGCGCAGCAGGCGGTGGAGTCGGCGGTGGACGCGTACCTGCAGCGCGACAGGGGATTGTGCCAGTACGTGAAGCAGAATGAGACGGCGATCAACACCGCGCAGCGGGAGCTGGACGAAATGGCGTACGAGCTGCTCGCCAAGGAGCAGCCGATGGCCATCGACCTGCGCTTTATCTTATCGGTGATAAAAATCAACGGAGACCTGGAGCGCATCGGCGATCAGTCGATGGGCATTGCCCGGCGCACCAAGGAGATCCTGGGCCAGGATCCCGTCGATTTGCCGGTCGATTTCGCCGCCATGGGCGAGTTCGCCGGGCGCATGATTCGCACGGCGGTGCAGGCGCTGCTTGACGGCGATGCGCGCCTGGCCGACTCGGTGCGCGAGATGGACGACGAGATCGACCGCATGAACCGGCGCGCCCATGCCGACCTGCTGCGCATGATCCAGGAGCAGCCGCAGTACACACAGCAGTGCATGAACGGCATTCTTGTCTCGCGCAATCTCGAGCGCATCGCCGACCACGCCTCGAACATCGCCACCGACGTCATCTTCTGGATCCGCGGCGCCGACGTGCGCCACCAGTTGAGTATGGCAGTGGATTGAAGACTTATGCGTACCCAGGTCTCAGAATCGAGACCTGGGGCACCCTTGATTTCTGAGTTAGCTTGATATTCGTGAGATTTGGCCACCCGCCGGTGGATTGAGAACCGGCTTCAGGTCCCAGGTCCGAAAACACGGACCCGGGGCACCCACTTGCGGTCTCTCACCCCCGCGCCGGTCACCTACCGTCGATAGCGGCCCGTCAGTTCGCCGTGCGCGAGAATGTGGCCGGCGATCGCCTTCTCGACCCTGGTACGCGTAGCACCGGCCTGCAGGCTCAGAGTCGCGTCGAGCGCGTACAGCCGGAAGACGTAGCGATGCGGCGAGCTGCCTGGCGGGCAAGGACCGCCGTAGCCGATTCCGCCAAAGTCGTTGCGGCCCTGGAGCGAGCCGTCATGCAGTTCTTCCCGCGTTGACTGGCCCTCGGTCAATTCGCGCGACGCAGCAGGAATGTTGTAAATCACCCAATGCACGAATTCGCCCACGGGCGCGTCGGGATCGATCGCGATCAACGCAAAGCTTTTCGTGGCCGGTGGCGCACTTGTCCATTTCAGCTCCGGCGAGGCATCGGTTCCGTCGCAGGTGTATCGGGCAGGGATCGCCGCCCCCGAATCAAAACTGGAGCTGGCCAGATTCAGCATGGGCGTGCCCGCGGCGGGAACTGTTGCACCGTGACAGCCGGTCTGCGCGCCCGGCGCCAGCAGAAGGAGCAGCGAAGCGCATCCCGGATGGATACGAAGACCATCCAGGCGAACGCACACCCGGGAAAAGGCCATGGCAAGCCTCCGCGATCCTGCTCGACGGCCCATTGTCTCACGGAATTTCGCCGGCGGTGTGGTTGTACCGGCAAGCCGGAAATGCGGCGACTCATCCCGCCCTTTCGCCACCCCGGCGAGAGGGCGGGGCAATCGTGAAGTCGCTATTGCGTGGCCTCGAAGAGGAACCAGGCACGCCGCTCGGCTTCGTCGATCCACACTTCGATGAGGCTGGTGGTCGCGTAATCTTTTGCGCTGCTGGCCGTTTCGTGCGCGGCGCGCAGGCTTTCCACCAGCGACTTGTTATCGGCGTGGAGCTCGCGCAGCATCTCCTTGGCCTCGACGAACTCCTTGTCGTTGTCGGCGATCCTTTGCAGGCGCGCGATGTGCCCGACGGAACGCAGCGTGTTGCCGCCGATCTTGCGCACGCGTTCGGCGATATCGTCGGTTACGGCGAAGATCTGCGTCGCATGCTCGTCGAGCAGCAGATGGTAGTCGCGGAAGTGCGGCCCGCTCATGTGCCAGTGGAAGTTTTTGGTCTTGAAGTAAAGCGCGTAGAAATCGGCGAGAAGCGCGTTGAGCACGCTGGAGATGTCCCGGACACTTTCCGGCGAAAAATCATCGGGAACCTCAAGCTTGGCTGTCCTGGAATGCGAATGGTTTGCCACGGGAACCTCCTTGGCTGAAAGATGGCTGGGCTTGGGAGCAGAGACAGTTTCCGGGTGCACATCCCTAAGATGCCGGTTCCCGCCGGAGCGTTACTTTTTCTCCCCGCTGCCCGCAAGCCGCAGCCGGTGCTCAGACCTTCACTCGCGGATGCTCCGCATGGTGCAGCAGCACGGCGACAGCGCAACTGGTGAGTCGCGTCTCGGCCGAGTCGGCGCGGCTGGTGAGGATGGTGGGCACGCGCGCACCGAGCACAATTCCGGCGAGCTGCGCGCCGCCCAGATACTCGAGCTGCTTGGCCAGCATGTTGCCGCTCTCGAGGTCGGGAACGACCAGAATGTCGGCCTGGCCGGTGACCGGCGAAACCAGCTTCTTGATTTTGGCGGCCTTGGCGCTCACGGCGGTGTCGAAGGCCAGCGGCCCGTCGAGGATGCCGCCAGAGATTTGGCCACGCTCGGCCATCTTGCACAGCGCCGCGGCGTCGAGCGTGGACTGGATTTTGGGGTTTATTGTCTCGACGGCGGAGAGCAGCGCCACTTTGGGCTTGGGGATACCCAGCGCATGCGCGAGGTCGATGGCGTTCTGCACGATGTGCACCTTGTCCTCGAGCTCGGGGGCAATGTTGATGGCCGCATCGGTGATCAGCAGGGTGCGCGCGTAGGCGGGCGTGTCCATCACAAAGACATGGCTGATGCGGCGCGTGGTGCGCAGGCCGGTGTCGCGGGCCATGGCGACTTTCATGAGTTCGTCGGTGTGCAGACTGCCCTTCATCATGGCCTGGGCGTTGCCGCTGCGGCACATGGCCACGCCCAGCTCGGCCGCCTTCTCCTCGTTTTCGGCGTGGAGCAGCGGAAAGGCCGCGATATCGAGGCCGCTCCTGGCGGCCAATGCCTTGATCTGTTTTTCGTCGCCGATGAGCGTGGGCTCAATGAGATGTTCGGCTGCGGCCTCGACGGCGCCTTTGAGCGCAACTTCAGAGAGCGGCCAAACCACGGCGGTGGTAATGGCCGGCAGGTTCTTGCAGCGTTCGATGAACTTGTGGAAGACGTGGTAGTCGGGCGGATGGCCGACCAGCGGATCGACGGCAACGGCTTCGGCAAGAGGGGCAAGATCGCTCATGGCTGGGATGTCTCCGGGCCGGAGCACTTCGATGCCAGTCCGGCCTCTGTTTCCATTCTCGCCCGGAATCGCGCAAGCCCGTGTGCCGAAGATCACTTGCGACCGCCAAGCGATTCCTTTTCGGCACATCGCGGGGCGCAATCGATTGCCAGACGAGCCCCGAGCAAGCCGGACTGCATCCGGCGGGCTTCTCCGTATACCAATACAGAAACATGTTGCGAACTGAACCCTTGCGGTGATATACCTTGCCCGCCGCCGCAATCCGTTCTGCTTTTGTCCCCGGAAGACCTGAAATGGAACGGCAAGTTGCGGAGAGAACAAAGGAGACCGGCCATGGGATCGATTCGCAAGTGGATTTTCGTTTTTTCGGCTTTCGCGCTCGCAGGAGCCGTGGCCTGCAATCGCCAGCCGCAACAGGCGGCTGCGCCGCAGCCGGAGATCAAACTCGCCGTAAACTGGAGCAATACGACCATCGTCTCCAAATCAACGCCGACGTTGCAGGTGGTGGTGAATCCGCCGCTGCGGCCGGGGCAGCCACTGGCGGCTGCATCCTTTCAGGCGCTGAAGGACCTGGGCGCGGATTATGTGCGCTACGTGCCGTGGCTGCCCTATCCCAGGCTGGGCGTGGCCGAGCTCGAGCCGCCCACCAAGGAAAAAACCTCGTGGGACTTCTCGGTCATCGACCCCATGACAAAAGAGTTCATGGACGCGACCGCCGGACACTCCACCGTGATGAACTTCTCGACGATTCCGCAGTGGATGTTCAAGACCAACAAGCCGATCACGTATCCGGCCGACCCCAACCAGGTGTTCTGGGACTACGAGCAGGGCGCCGAGCTGCGCGACCCTTCGATGAAGGAGCTGGGCGACTACTACAACCGGCTGGTGAGCTGGTATGCGAACGGCGGTTTCACGGACGAGAACGGGGTGAAGCACGACTCGGGCTATCACTACAAGTTTCCGGTGTGGGAGGTGCTGAACGAGGTCGAGTTCGAGCACAAGACCACGCCCGAGCTTTACGCGAAGGAATATGACGCGATCGTCGACGGCATCCATCGCGCCAGCCCCGACACCAAATTCATGGGCATGGCGCTGGCGGCGCCAGGCGACGACCCGAACTGGATCGAGTATTTCCTCGACAGCAAGCACCACAAGGCCGGCATTCCGCTGGATTACATCTCCTACCACTTCTATGCGTCGCCAGGCCAGGGGCAGACCATTGAGGACTGGCAATACACGTTCTTCGATCAGGCCGAGGGGTTTCTGCACACGGTCAATTACATCGAAGACATCCGCAAGCATCTTTCGCCCAACACCAAAACGGATACCGACGAGCTGGGCGTGATACTGCCCACCGACAACACACCCAGGGACAACGTGCCCCCGCCGCAGCAGTACTGGAACCTGGCCGGCTCGCTCTACGCCTATCTGTATATGAATCTTTCGCGCAAAGGCATCGATATCATCGGCGAATCGCAGCTAGTGGGCTATCCTACGCAGTTCCCCAGCGTGAGCATGATGAACTGGCAGGACAACAAGCCCAACGCGCGCTTCTGGGTGCTCAAGCTGATCAAGGACAGCTTCCACGCCGGGGACAAGCTGGTGGAAACGAAACTGGATGGCGCGAACTCGGCCGACGTGGAAGCGCAGGCCTTCGACACGCCCTCCGGCCACAAGCTGCTGCTGGCCAACAAGCGCAATGCGGCGATCGACGTTCCGCTGCCCGAAGGCGGTTCGCCGACGGCGTTGACGGTGGATGCACAAACCGGCGACGGGCCGGCGCGCAGCGTGCAGCCGGCGGGCGGCAAAATTCATCTCGAGCCTTTTGCCGTGACGGTCGTGAGTTGGTGAACGATGACTGCTGAATCGCAATCTGCCGAAGACCGGCCGCTGAAGCGCTGGGCTTTTATGCTTCGCATCCAGCCCGGCGCCGGCGCGGAATATGACAAGGCCCACGCGGCCGTGTGGCCGGAGATGCTGGCGCTGCTCAAGCGTTCGGGCATCAGCGAATACTCGATCTTCCGGCGCGACGAGTTGCTGTTTCTCAGCTTTCGCGCCATCGATTTCGAAGAGACCTGGAGTTCGCTCGAGAACGATCCGGTGAACCTGCGCTGGCAGAAGGCCATGGCTCCCTACTTTGCGCCGATTGAAGGCTTGCGCCCCGGCGAGCGCTTCCCGATGATGGAGGAAGTGTTCTGGATGCCGTAGACTGCCGGCTCGATCGGAAGTGAGTCCCACCCTTGCGGCAATATCGGCCGCAAGGATGGGGCACCCAATCTCTTTCAATCAGGAAGAACGACGATGGAAGGCAAGCGGGCTCTGCGCGTGGGTGTTTGCGGCATCGGCCTCGATGCCTACTGGCCGCAGTTCGCGGGCCTTGAAGAGCGCCTGAAGGGTTACGTCGCGCAGGTCGCTTCGCGTCTTGAGCGACCCGGCGTCGAGGTCGTCAACCTGGGTCTCATCGACACGCCGCAGCGTTCGCGCGAGGCGGGCCACGAGTGCCGGCGCGAAGACATCGACGTTCTCTTTCTCTACGTGACCACCTACGCGCTTTCGAATACTGTGTTGCCGCTGGTGCAGCGCGCCGGCGTGCCGGTGATTGTGCTGAATCTGCAGCCGGAAGCGGCGATCGATTACGCGGCCTTGAACAGGCTCGAAGACCGCACGGCCATGACCGGCGAATGGCTCGCCTTCTGCTCGGCCTGCCCGGTGCCGGAGATCGCCAACGTGATGGCGCGCGCGGGGATCGCGTTCCATCAAGTCACCGGCGTGCTCGACGAGGAAGCGACTTGGCGCGAGATCGAAGGATGGCTGGCGGCGGCGCAGGTGCGCTCCGCGCTTTCCTCCTGCCGGCTCGGGTTAATGGGTCATTACTACAGCGGCATGCTCGACATCATGACCGACGTTACGCTGATTTCGATTGCCTTCGGTTCCCACGCCGAAATCGTGGAAGTCGACGAGCTGACCGGGTTGGCGGCCGAAGTGAGCGAAGCGGACGTGGACCGGCGCGTGGAGGAGTTCTTCGCGAGCTTCGACGTGCAGCCGGACTGCCCGGCGGATGAACTGCGGCGCGCGGCGCGAACCTCCGTGGCTCTCGACGCCTTTGTCGCGCGGTACGGGCTGGACGCGCTGGCGTACTACTACAAGGGCTCGGGCGTGGCGACGAATGAAGACACGATGAGCTCGATCATTCTCGGCACGTCGCTGCTCACGGCGCGGCACATTCCCGTGGCCGGGGAATTCGAAGTGAAAAACGCGATCGCCATGAAGACCCTGGACTGCCTGGGCGCGGGCGGCTCGTTCACGGAGTACTACGCCATCGATTTCAATGACGACCTCGTGCTCATGGGCCACGACGGACC
The DNA here is from genome assembly GCA_030039035.1 of Acidobacteriaceae bacterium. Classification (GTDB taxonomy): domain Bacteria; phylum Acidobacteriota; class Terriglobia; order Terriglobales; family Acidobacteriaceae; genus Telmatobacter. The sequence goes on from JASHQQ010000186.1 coordinate 17,939, forward strand.
GGGGCATATCGCGATCGCCGAAGGCAAGACGAAGGTGCGGCCGCTGCGCGTCTACCACGGCAAGGTGGGACGCGGGCTCTCGGTCGAGATGAGCGTGAAGTATGGTCCGGTGACGCTGCTTTCAGTGGTGGAGAATGCCAAAACCCGCTTCAAGCTGCTGGTGGCCCAAGGCGAGTGCGTGGCGGGACCGATTCTCGAAATCGGCAACACCAACAGCCGGTTTCGATTTCCTGTGGGCGCGCGCGGATTTGTGAACGCGTGGAATGCGCAGGGACCGGCGCATCATTGCGCGGTCGGAGTCGGCCATGTAGCGGCAACGCTCGGGAAGATCGCGGCGCTGCTGGGCATCGGCTTCGAGCGAGTGTGCTGAAGCAGAGATCAGGGGTCGGAGGCCAGAGGTCAGAGTACAGGGGTCAGGGAACAGAGATCAGCGAACAGGGATTGGGGATTAGGAATCAGGAATTTGCCGCGGTAAAGTCTCCTTCTTTATTCCTTATTCCCTGTTCCCTAATCCCTGTTCCCTGTTCCCTGCTTTTCCGCGTCGGCGTCGAGTTTTTGCGGCGTGAGCTCCTGGTCCGGCCGGCGCGGCGTGCCGGGCGCTGTCCTGTGCAGGCGCTGGAACTCGGCCATGGCCTGCCGTTGGGCTTCGCGGTTGCCCACGGCGCGCTCGGCCTGCGACAAACGATACCATGCCACTTCGTCGTCGGGATTCAGCTTGGTCGCGCGCTGCAGCGGCGCAACGGCCTGCTGCGCCTTCTGCGATTCGAGCAGGATGCCGCCCAACCCGACCAGAGCCTCTTCGAATTCGGGAAAGCGCTGGATGACCTGCTCGAATTGCGAGCGCGCCTCATCGGCGTTTCCCTGCTCCTGCGCCATCACCGCCAGTTCGTACCGCGCGTTGCCGTTGCCCGGATCGGTCTCCAGCTCGGCATTGAATTCGCGCGCCGCGGCGGCGCGATCGTCGGGTTTCTGCCGGTCCCGGAAGCGGGCCAGATAGACGCGGCCCAGCCGGTAGTGGATTCCCGGCCGTTGCGGGTCGAGCTGGAGCACGTGATTGTAGGCGACGATCGCCGCCTCGTAGTCCTTCGCGCTCTCGTTGGCTTCGCCCTGCGCCTGCAGCATCCAGATGGAGTTCGGCGCCGAGTCGTGCAGCCGGGTCATCACCAGATAGGCGAAGTTCCCATAGATGCGGCCAGTGTGATAGAGCACCTCCGGATCGTCAGGATAGAGCTTGTTGAGCTGCAGCGCGGTTTCGACAGCGTCGGAGTCGCGGGCCAGGCTGGTGTAGGCGCGCAAGAGCTGGAGACCGCACATGCGCCGGGTGTCGGGATCCGCCGATTGCCTGAATCCTTTTTCGAGGCGCGGCAGCGCATCCTCCCAACGGCCCAGCTCGGCCAGCGAGAGGCCCAGCAGGCTTTCGAGCCGGGGCAGATTGGGCTTGATCTTCTGCGCCGCCTGGACTTCGGTTGCCGCCGCGTCGTAGGCGCGGAGCTTGAAGTCGATGGCAGCCAGCGTGGCGTGAACTTCGGCGACTTCGGGGTGCAGTTTTTCGAGCTGCTCGAAATCGGCGCGCGCCTCGGGGTAGTGACCGGCGGCGAGGGCCTGCTGGCCTTCGGTGGCGTAGCGGTCCGAGGGATCGTCAGAAGCTTGCGCGCGGGCCCGGAACGCGGGCAGGAAAGCCTGACCCAGAACGCAGCAGGCAACGATTTGCTTCAACTCCATGGGAAGAGTTTATCTCTTGATGGCCAAGAAAAATCCGCCACGCTTTTGACGGCGTGGCGGAGCTTGATGCGCTTCAACAGCGCCGAATCAGAATGTGATCTTCGCGCCCAACTGGATGATGCGGGGCGAGGACGATCCTTCAATCAACCCGAACTGGTTGGAGGGATAGCCGGCGACAATGGGCTGGTTGCCGCCCGATCCGGCCACCAGCAGGCCGCCGACATCCTGCGCATACTGATGATGGTTGAACGCGTTGAAGAAGTCGGCCTTGAAGACGAACTTCATCCCCTCGCCCATGCTGATCGCCTTCCCAAGGCCCATGTCCCAGTCGTTGATGCCTGGCTGGTTGAGGATGTTGCGGCCCGAGTTGCCATAAGTGCCGAACGCCGGACCGCTGAAGCAGGCCGCGTTCAGCCGGAAGAACTGCTGCAGGCTCCCCGCGTAATCCTGCGTATCCTGATGCAGATTGCATCCGGGCACGATGTTGGCTCTCATGCCGCCGGAACCGGTAATGCCGTCGATATCGTTCGCCGACACGCTATACGGGAAGCCCTGCTGGAAAGTGGCGATGCCCGTATGTTGCCAGCCGCCGATAACGGCATCGACGGCCCGGTTCATGTTGGAGCCAAACTTCTTGCCCCGGCCGAAAGGAAGCTCATAGACATAGCTGGCGACAAACCGCTGCGGCACGTTGAAATCCGAACGGCCATAGTCGAGTTGCGGCCTTGAGTTGTCCTCGAAGCCTTCATAACCGGTCAAGCTGGCTCCGGCTCCGGCGGTCGCCGACTTGGTGTCCAGGCTCTTGGCCCAGGTGTACACCGCGGTGGCGGCCAGGTCGCCGGCGCGGCGCTCCAGCTTTACGTCGCCCGCGTTGTAATTCGAGTTGCCGTGGAAGTCGCTGTCGATGTAAATGCTGGGGAAGTTCGGGTACGGCAAGCGGCTGGCGATGCTGCACGGAGCAATGGGGCTGTGGGTTGCGTCGCCGAATGCGTTGTAGTAGACACCGCTTGAATCCTGCTGCTGGCAAAGCGACAGGCTCGACGCCGGAATGTCATGCTGCTGCGCGATATCGTGCCGGTTGAGCAGGTGCGTGCCTTTCGTGCCCACATAGTTCACTTCGAGGGTCGTGTTCCTGGCCAGCTCACGCTCCACCGACAACGTCCAGGACTGGACGTAGGGATCGAGCGGATCCTCCGATTCGATGACCGCGATGAACGTCAGCGTGTCTACCGGGAACGGGCCCAGCGTGTTATGGGCCGGGAACAACTGGTTGCTCAGCTTCAACGTATCGTTGGTGTCCTGCGTCGAAGGGTTCAGGCTGTTGCGGATACTGTACGGAAAGATATCCGCCGAGTCGTCGATCTCGCGGCCTTCATACGACGAGAAGAAGATGCCGTAGCCGCCGCGGACCACGGTCTTTTCGTTGAGCCGGTAGTCGATACCGAGCCGGGGCGCGAACGGCGTCTTCTGCCCCGGACGAGGCACCGATCCGCAGTAACGCAGAATCGGACCGCCATTATACCCCGCACCCGGCGCCACTCCATCATGCGAGAGCGTCTGGTCGGCATAGCAGAGTCCGCCTTGCGAGTTCTGCGTGTCCAGCCAGAAGAAGTGGTTGTCCTGCGAGGTCGTCGCGGCCCGGAAGTCCCAGCGAAGTCCGTAGTTGAGGCTGAGCTTGGGAGTGACCTTCCAGTCGTCTTCCGCGTACGGCCCCAGGTAGTTGTAGTAGTGGGTCTGCGGGTTGCCGGCCTGGGTGGTCGGGCTCAAGGGGCCGGGAACGAAACCGCCGACGCCGCTGTAGAAACCGAGCATCATGTCGGCCACCGCATTGCCGGTGCCGCAGAGCCCCGTCTTGGTGGTGCAGCTTGAGGTTGTACTGCCTGCCGTCACCGGCTCGCTGTTGACCGTGATCTGGTTCGAGCTAAAGCTCCAGTCGCCGTAGAAGTCGTCGTCCAGGTTGCGGTCGATGTACCACTTCCGGTAATCGATGCCGAGGCCGATGGTGTGGCGGCCCTTGACCCACTTGAATGAATCGGCCCATTCCCATTCGGGAATGTAGGAACCGCTGTAGGAATTCACCGGCCCGCCGCCGCTGGCGTAAGTGGATAGGCCCACGTTCGGCCACGTCTGCTGCAATGGGCCGAAGGTGGTGAAAACGCCGGTTTCGCCCAGCGCGCTGATCGCAGAAGCCGCCGGCGCTGCCGAGCCTTCCGGCGCATTCGCCGATAGGTATCCGAAACGGAAGTTGTTCGTCTTGTTCTGGCCGAACGTGATGGTATGGGAGACTTCCCAGGCGATCTCATCCTCGAAATACTGCTCCAGTCCCAGAACCGGAGAACCGGAGTTGTAGTTCGTCTCGTTGGTGTAATTGGAACGGGTGTAGCGCCCGAAGATCGAGCCCAGCTTGCCCAGCGTCTGATCGCCGCGATAGGTTTGCTGGTTCATGGTGAGCGGCCCGGGGATGTTCTCGATGAAATTCGTGATGCCCTCGGGCTGGTTGGGCACCGTCGGCGGGCTCCAATAACCGTTGCCTACGGCTAGCTGGCCGATGCGCGCTGTAAACAGGCTGGACGGCACCTGGGGCATGATCGCGCCAGTGTACGGATTCTCCGGGATGCAGTTGTACCCCAGCGCAACCAGGTCGGCGCAGTCAGGAGTGCCGTAATTCGGCAACGGACCGCCAGGAAGCGTACGGCCGTCCGGGCCTACGAGGCCCGAGGGATAAGTTTCGGCGGTGAAATTGCCGGACAGAACCGCCGGGTTAGGCTGGGTTTCTTCCAGCGTCTCTCCGTTGTTCATGCGCCATCCTTCGTAATTGGCCATGAAGAACGTCTTGTCGCGGCCGTCGTAGAGCTTGGGAATGTAGACGGGGCCATCGGCGACGAAACCGAACTGGTTCAACCGGAGAATGGAGATGGTGGTGGGAGTCGAAGTGATGAAGTTGGTCGCGGTCGGAAACGGATGCGCATCGAAATCGTTGTTGCGGGCCGATTCGAAGATCGAGCCGTGCAGGTGGTTCGTGCCCGACTTGCTGACGATGTTGACCTGCGAAGCCGAGAATCCGTATTCGGCCGGATAGATGCCGCTTTCGACCTTGAACTCCTGAATCGCATCCTGGGAAAGAATGACGGCCGGGGTCTCCATCGCCTGATCGGTGTTGACCAGACCGTCCAACGTGAAATTGTTGCCTTCGGGCCGGCCGCCGTTGATGCTGATGGCGTTGCCTTCGCCCTGGCGCATGGTGCCCTGCTCGCCGCCCATGGTGACGGCGCCGGCGCCGATAAACAGCAACTGGACAAAGTTGCGGCCGTCGAGCGGCAGCTCCTCGACCTGTTGCTGGCTCACCAGTTGCGAGAGCGAGGCATCGTCGGTGTCGAGCTCCACGGCCTGCGCGGTGACTTCGACGGTATCCGTCACGGCTCCGGGCTTCATGGAAAGGTTGACGCGGGCCGTCTGGTCCACCGCCAGGGTGAAGATGTTCGTTACCGACTTCTGAAATCCCTTGGCCTCGGCCGAAACGGTATAGGTTCCGGGAAGGAGACTGGGGACTGTGTAATCGCCCGCGGAAGATGTGGTGGTGCGGTAAGGAACGTTGGTTGCCGTATTGGTTATCGTGATCTTGACGTCCGGCATGATGGCACCCGAACTGTCAATCACGGTCCCTGTAATGGTTCCGGTTTGTCCTGCTTGCCCGAACATCCTGCCGGCAGCCACCAGCAGGACGATCAGACCGAGACCAATTCGGAATGATCGCATCTCCAGAGCCTCCTTGAAAATCTTTCGCATTGCGCCGTTGAGCCGAAGCCGGGCGACAATCAGGGATGAACGAAGAGTCAACGAAGAGACACACGCCGCTCCCTGGAATCCCTGATCTCCCTAATGACACGCGAGGCTACTCACAGCGAAGGTCCTTTGTCAAGAGAAACATTATTTCTTATTTGAAATTCCCCATCGCGCGCTTTTTCTCTATCGAAATACGCCGCAGGGTCTCTTCCATCGCTTTTGTTTTGTTGGAATTAGATCACAGACTTGGTGCTTTATTGTGGGGCCAACGAAGGGATCGGGAGCAGCATTTTCAATAGGTGAAACGAGGATTTCAGCCACTTCAAATTCTTTTCACAATTGCTACCGCATCCGCACCGGTATGCGACCCGGCGAAGCCGGTTGATCTCCCGGTCTGCCGGCCAAATATCCGTCAGGCGCCATTCCGAATCCCTATTCTGCCGGCGCCGAGCGCACCAGAGTGACCGGGCCCAGCAAGCCCGAGGGCAGCGGATGCAGATTCTCCATGTTCTGAGGAACAAAGCGCATGCCGTAGCGGTCCCAAAGGAGCCGGTAATCGGGCAATGCCTTGCCGGCCAGCTCGTTGATGGCGGTATTGCCAACCACGATGCGCAACCCGTTGCTGCCTTCATGGACGAAACGGGTCACGTCGATCCGGTACGGCGGACGCCACACCACGCCGGCCTGCTGGCCGTTGACGAAGACCTCCGCCGCCTCGCGAACGGGCGCATCGAGATAGGCCTTCATGTTGTTTTGACCCGGCGGCGACGGAAGCGGCCGCGGCGACGCCTGGCCGAAGTCGAGCAGGATCTTCGCGTCGGCGCCCAGTTTGCCGGGATCGAGCTCGAAGCTTTTCTCGTACGTTGCCACGCCGGAAAAATATTTCGTCTTCACGTCGTCCGCCCACGAGGCCAGACGGTCGATGTTTTCCGCGATTCCGGTTTCGCCGAAAGCCACTTTCCATGGGCCCGAGAGATCTTCGAGGACGGATTCCGGTCGCTTCGGCGTTGACGCGCCGGGCTCAGCCGCATCGGAGAAAAAGATCAGCTTCGATTCGTAGGGCGCGAGATCGAGGTCGATGCTGTGCGGATCGGCGACCCCGATAACTTGCCCCGTGAAAGCGTCCCACGTCTCGGCGTGCGCCGCCGCATCGCGAAATGCGGCGGTTGTCTTCGCGGGCTGGTTGGAGGTGTTGGCTACGAAGTAGAGATCGCCGCCCGCAAGCTTGCGATGGATGAATCCGATCTGCGGCGCGGGCGGAGTGAGGACCATGTCGGGCCTGGCGAGCTTTTTGAGCGCGGCGCCGAGCTGGGTTTCGTCTTCGAGGAATTGCGCCGTGGCGATGTTCGAATGAAAGAGCTCGGCGGAGAGTTGCTTGAGGTGCGAAGAGTCTTCTTCGGCGTGCATCAGGCCGGGCGCCGTAGCGGGCACGCGCTTCGTCGCGATCACGATTCCGCCTTTGCGCGCAAAGTCGAGGATCTTTTCGTAAGTTGCAACCGGGACCCTGTCCACGTCAGGAAGGACGAGCACGCGATAAGGGATTCCGACGCTGTCGATCGCGTCGGCGTCGATGAAGTCGAGGTTGAAGCCGGCGTCGAGGATCTGCGCGATAACGTGTTGGCCGAGGTAATGGCCCATCGATTCGTCGATGGTGACGTTGGAGCCGGATTCGTCGAAGCCGGCCGCCGAGGTGGGCGACCGGCGTCGCTCCGGGCGCACGATGAAATTCGACCACACGTCGTCGTTGGGCAGCAGCAGCGCAACGTCGTTGGCGGGCTGGCCCTGGCGCAGCGCGAAGCTCACGCGCTGCAGACAGGCGGTGAGATCGTGCATCGCGAAAAACCAGGGATTGTGCGCGTTGAATACAGCGGCGGCATACATGCGCCAGCCGGGCTCGCCGGCCGAGGGCGGCGAGTAGGGCCAGCCGTGGCCGACGAGCTGGTTGATTCCCTGCAGGAAATGCAGGTCGGCCTCGGCCTTCATGTCCAGCGGCGTGGCGCGGAAAGCGGGCGAATCGAGCCAGGTCCAGGTTTCCGACGAGATGACGGGGCGATGGAAAAGATGGCCGGCGGATGCGGCCCAGCGCGTATCGGAGAATTCGCGCCACATCAGGAACGTGGCCTTGCCTTCGCCTTCGATCAGATCGGCGTAGCGATTGCTCGACAGCGTGACCGGCGGGAATCCGTAGGTTTGCGAACGCAACAGTGTGTGATGCTCCTGTGCCCAGGCACGCAAAGGCTCGAGGTAGTTTTCGTTGGCCAGCTCGGTGAGCGTTCTGCCCCAATCGTGGCGAACGGCGGCGGTGCCGGGACCGGCGTTCATCACCAGAGCGGGCAGATGGGGCCGCAGGTCGTAGCCGCGGCGCTTCTGGAATTCGGCGAGCAGCGCGGGCGTCCAGTCGGAGGCGTAGTCCTCGAGGCTGTCGGAGAAGATGGCGTACGGCGGATGGTCGCCGAAGGCCGAAAGCAGCGGCTCGCCGACAAAGCGCAGATGGGTTTCGAGGGCGGCGCGATCGTAGTGGTCGAGAACGAAGCCTTCGGCGCCGACCGAGGGCCGCTTGACCATCATGCCGGTGCGGCTGGAAATGAAGACGAGCAGCGTGCGCGGCTGGGAATCGGGTGCAAGCGTGTACCAGCCGGTGACGGGAGGGTCGACCGGCTGCGGCGTTTCACTCGTGGACGCGAAGGCTTTGGGCGCCGACGAGCCGGATATGAGGAACGCGGAGATCAGTTCCTCGCCCTGGTCGATGTACGGCTCCTGGACCCTTGTTTCGCCGCCCGCGACCGGGACGGTTTCAACGCGCAACTTGCCGGCTGCTTGTGTAACGGGAATCTCCGGGCCGCCATACGGCCAGCCGCTGCAAAGCGTGATGTCGATGCGAAGCCCGAGCCGGCGCGCTTCTTCGTTGGCCCAGCGCAGCGCGTCGAGGTGTTCCGCGGAGAGATAGGGCGTGTTATGGAACCCGGTCGCCGGATCGTCGAGCGCGAGCGGATAGAGATTGGCGACCTCGACGCCGCCGATGCCGGCCGATTTCATCTGTTCGAGCTCGCGCGTGATCTCGGGCTTCGTGGCCGCGGGGCCGAACCACCACCAGCGCATCATGATGCGGCTGGAGTCCGGCGGATGGGCGAATTGGCGGTGCAATTCCCCAAGGCTTGCGGGCGCCTGAGCGGCCGATCGTTGGCCCGGCGCAAGGAGCAGGGCCGGGAGCCAAAGGCAGGTCCACAATCTGCCTGCGAGAGTCCGAAGACGGCGACATCCCGAGCACGAATCTGCGATCACGATCGAACCTCCTGCGCCTGGTGCGCCGCGAAGCCGGCTGTATTCTTCCGGGATTCGACCGGCGCGTTCCTTCATAGCAGAAGGGACAAAAGAACGCAAAGTTCCGATGGGAAGATTTTTTCCCTTTCGAATATTGGGCCCTGCGTGTTAAGGTACTTGCGCTCAAAAAGCTTCTGTGCGCTTGCCGCCTGCGAAGCTGGCCGCGGCAGCGGCTTTCGCCTGTAATCCTTGCAAACGGCTCAGAACAAAGGAGAAATAAATGACACTCCGGGCAATCAAGTCAATCACTCTCGGCGTTGCGCTGATTTTTGCTTTCGCCGCCGCGCAGGCGCAGACGGCGCCCGCCACCGGGGCAAAAACGCCCCCGTCCGCTCCCGCTGCGCAAGGCGCGGACCCGCTGCGAAGCGGTTTCGAGAATCCGCCCAACGGCGCGCGGCCGCGGGTGTGGTGGCACTGGATGAACGGAAACATCTCCAAGGAGGGGATCCGGCTGGATCTCGAGTGGATGCATCGCGCGGGGCTGGGCGGATTCCAGAACTTCGATGCCGCATTGTCGACGCCGCTGGTGGTGCCGCACCGGCTGGTTTACATGACGCCGGAGTGGAAGGACGCCTTCAAGTCCGCGATCACTCTCGGCGATCAGCTCGGATTCGAGATGGCCATCGCCGGATCGCCGGGATGGAGCGAGTCGGGCGGGCCGTGGGTACCGCCCGCCAACGGCATGAAAAAGTACGTCTGGAGCGCGACCGAAGTGAAAGGCGGCGAGCCGTTCTCCGGCACCCTCGCGCATCCGCCGGGCAACACCGGCGCATTCCAGAATATGACGATTCACGACGAGCTCGGAGCGCCTCCGGGAGCGAAGGCGCCGCCCCAGTTCTACGCCGATTCGGTCGTGATCGCCTACAAGAAAGCCTCGAGCGACGTGACGATGGATTCGCTGCACCCGAAGATGAGCGCCAGCGGCGGCAATCCCGATTATGCGATGCTGACCGACGGCGATCTGGAAAAGACCACCAAGGTTCCGATTCCCGAAGCCACAGGGCAAAGCGCATGGATCGAATATGAGTTCGATCAGCCGCAGACGATCCGCGCCATCACCTATGTCACCGTGGATCCCGGCGAAATTGCGGCCATGATTGGCGGAATGGGTACTCCGGACAAGGCTTTGGAAGCGAGCGACGATGGGCAGAACTGGCGTGTTGTGGCGAAGCTCTCCGTCGGAGACGCGCCCGAGCACACTGTCTCGTTCGCGCCGGTGACGGCCAGGTATTTCCGCTTTACGCTGACGCGCACGCCGCCGCCGCCGCTTCCCGACTGGGCGCAGGGCCTGAACCCGGCGGATTTCGGCTTCAAGCTGCCGCCCAAGCCGACCGATTATGAGATCGCCGAGCTGGTGCTGCATCCCGGCGCGCGCGTGAATCAGTGGGAAGAAAAGGCGGCCTTCACATCGCCGGAAGACCTCTATTCGCTGGCCACGCCACATTTCGACGCGAGCGATGCGATCGCCAAATCCGACGTGATCGACCTGACTTCGAAGATGCATTCCGACGGCACGCTCGACTGGACGCCGCCGCCCGGCGACTGGGTGGTGCTGCGCTTCGGCTATTCGCTGCTGGGGATCACCAATCACCCGGCAACCGCGGAAGCCACGGGCCTGGAAGTGGACAAGATGAATGCCAAGGATGTGCGGCAGTATTTCGAGACCTATCTCGACAGCTACAAGAACACGGTAGGCGCCGACGAAATGGGCAACAAAGGCATCCGCTACGTGATCAACGATAGCTGGGAAGCCGGATCGCAGAACTGGACCGACGCCATGATCGCGGACTTCAAGCGTCTGCGCGGCTACGATCCCACGCCCTGGATGCCGGTGCTGACCGGGCAGATCGTCGAGAGCTCCGAGGCGAGCGACAAGTTCCTGTGGGACTTCCGCAAGACGATCGCCGACCTGATTGCCGACGAGCACTATGGGGTGCTGGAGGCCGTATTGCATGAGCACGGCATGGGGCACTACGGCGAGTCGCACGAAGAAGGACGCGCCTTTGTGGCCGACGGCATGGAGGTGAAGAAGTTCAACGAGGTGCCGATGAGCGCCTTCTGGACGCAGACTCCGGGAACGTTCCACGAGCAGTACGGCTACAACGCCGACGATCGCGAATCGGCCTCGGTGGGTCACATTTATGGGCAGAATCTGGCGGCGGCCGAGTCGATGACGGCAGCGGCGGCGCCGTGGGCGTGGTCGCCGGCGACGCTCAAGCCGACGGCCGACATGGAATTCCTGAACGGCATCAACCGCTTTGTGATTCACGAGTCGGCGCACCAGCCGCTGGTGGGCAAGGCGCCGGGCATGACGCTGGGACCGTTCGGGCAATGGTTCAACCGCAACGAGACGTGGGCCGAGCAGGCCCATACATGGATCGACTACCTTGCCCGCACCAGTTTTCTGCTGCAGCAGGGGCACTTCGGCGCGGATGTCATCTACTTCTACGGCGAAGACTCGAACCTGACCGCGATCTTCGGCGATCACTCGCCGGACGTCCCTGCCGGTTACGGCTTCGACTACGTGAACGCGGACGCGCTGATTCACGAGCTCAGCGTCTCCGATGGCCGCATCGTGACGAAGAGCGGCATGAACTACCGCATCCTGGGCCTTGACAAGTACAGCATCCACATGTCGCTGCCGGTGCTGAAGGCCATTCACAAGCTGGTCGAGGATGGCGCCGTGGTCGCGGGGCCGAAGCCGATCGACGATCCCAGCCTGGCCGACAGTGAAAGCGAGTTCCACCAGTTGAACGAAGAGCTCTTCGGCGATGGGACGGGCGTTCACAAGGCAGGCAAGGGAACCGTGTACTCGGGGCAGAACGTCGCCGACGCGCTTCTGGCCATGGAAGTCGCGCCCGACTTCGAATACACCAGGCCGGAGAGCGACACCGACCTGCGCTTCCTGCATCGCAAGCTGGCGGGCGGCGACCTGTACTTCGTCGACAACCGCAGCAATCGCTACGAAAACGTGGATGCGACCTTCCGCGTGGCGGGCAAGGCGCCGGATCTGTGGTACGCCGAGACCGGCGAGACCGAGCCGGCATCGTACAGGATCGCCGATGGCCGCACGACGGTTCCGTTGAAGCTCGAACCGTGGGGCACGGTCTTCGTGGTCTTCCGCAAGCCGACCACGGCGACCGGGCGCACCGTTCCCGCGAAGGTCGAAACCGATCTGGCGACGGTGGAAGGCGATTGGAAGATCGGCTTCCAGCCCGACCGCGGCGCACCTGCTTCGATCACCGTGGACAAGCTGGAGAGCTGGACGGATAACTCCGACGCGGGCGTGAAGTATTTCTCCGGCGCCGGCACTTACACAAAAACGATCGACGCGCCGGCCGACTGGTTCAGGAAGGGCGCGCATTTATGGATCGACCTCGGCGACGTGAAGAACCTGGCCGAGGTGACGGTGAACGGCAAAGACCTGGGCGTGGTGTGGCACACGCCCTATCGCGTGGATGTGACCGGCGTGCTGAAGCCGGGCGCGAACGAGGTCTCGTTCAAGGTGATCAACGCGTGGGTGAACCGGCTTATCGGCGACCAGCAGCCGGGCGTAACGAATCCGATCACCTTTGCCGATGTGAAGCCCTACCGCGCCAACTCGCCGCTGCTGCCATCGGGGCTGCTGGGCCCGGTGAAGGTGATTTCGATCAGCACGGAGGGAGGCGCGAGCGCGGCGTCGGGCCGCTGAGTCTCTGGCAACGTAACTTCGCCCCCACCCTTGCGGCAGGAACAAAGCCGCAAGGATGGGGCACCCGGCTGAAATTCGTTCCGATCCTGAAAGAGCCGGCCGCATCGTCCCTGGCGGTGCGGCTTTTTCTTGCGCTCAGCGGCTCGAATCATTCCCATGCCTGCACCCTTTATCTCTTCCTGTCGATTCTGTGTAAGAAATCCCCGGCGCCGACGACTACCTTCATCTGGGAGAGCCCGTTGGGTGGCCGATCAGGACGAGTCATACAACGAAGCAGTCGCTGCTCACGCGGCCGCCCTCGCTCGCGTCGCCCGAGCGTACGAAGCCGTTCCGGAAGAGCGTCGCGACCTGCTTCAGGAGATTCATATCGCCCTTTGGCGAAGCCTCTCCGGTTTCGATGGCCGCTGCTCGCATGCCCAGATCGGCCCGCTTCAACTTCGCCTCGGCATTTACCTGACAGCTTGCGTCCTGTTTTGCGTCGTCCTCGTGTACCTCAATCGCCTGGCGGCCAGGCGATTGCAGGCCCAGATCGACAAATTGGATGCGCTCCCGAAGATGCCGCGTCCGCCCGATGCGCAGAAGAATTGAACTCCGCCGCGGCTTCATTGGTTACCATCACTCTTGCATAGGCTCTTGGCCGGAAGGAGAATCCGGAATGCCATTCAATTCAGTCCCGACCGCAATCAAATTCGGCTCCTCCATCACGCTGATTGTTTTGATTGGTCTCGCGCTGTTCGCACTTGCGCCCCGCTCCGCCTCGCCGCAGACGCAGGCAAGCCTCGCCGGCGACTACTCCGGGAGGCTCTCTTCGTTGCACCTCAAGCTGCACCTGAAGGCGGCGCCCGACGGGTCGTTGTCCGGGACGCTCGACAGTCCCGATCAGGGCGCAAACGGCATCCCCTGCGCGGAATTTCATTTCGACGGCTCGAGCCTCAGCTTTACCGTTCCCTCCGTTCACGGCTCATGGACGGGAAAGATCTCCGCCGACGGCCGCACTTTATCCGGAACCTGGAACCAGGGAAGCCCGTTGCCTTTGGACTTCTCGCGCGATGCCTTCGTACCCGCGGCCAAGCCCTCGCGCGTCGACGGCTTCTGGCTCGGCGAGCTGCACGCAGGCAGCACCACCCTGCGCGTCCAGATCACCGTGAAGAGCGACGCCTCGGGCCGCGAGTTCTGCTCGCTCGACAGTCTCGATCAGGGCGCGATGGGTCTCGCATGCGACCACGTCGAATTCAAGGCTGGCAGTTTCTCGTTTGACGTGCCGTCCGTTCCCGGCCACGGTCATTGGGAGGGTACGCTCTCCGCCGACGGCAACACGCTCACGGGAACGTGGACTCAGGGTCAGCCGCTGCCGCTCACTTTCACTCGCCAGGCCACAGCGATTGGCGCCAAGCCTGTCCCGCCTCCGACGTACGACCCGGCCATGGCGCCCGTCTCCGCCGCGGACCTCAAATCGGTGCTCGATCGCGATCTCGCCAAATCGCTGACCAGCGGCGAACTGGCGCCCTCGACCGGCATCGGCGTTTCCATCGGCGTGGTGGACCACGGCGTGAGCCGTGTCTTCAGCTACGGGGCGGCCAAACCCGACTCGATCTTCGAGATCGGCTCGATGACCAAGACCTTCACCGGCCTCATCCTCGCCCAGATGATCGCGCAGGGCAAAGTCAAGCCCGACGAGCCGGTGCGCGAGCTGCTCCCGCCCGGCACGGTTGCCAGGCCTTCAGGGCCGGAGATCACGCTCGTCGATCTCGCCACGCAGCACTCCGGCCTGCCGCGTCTGCCCGACAACATGGATCCCGCCGATCAAAAGAACCCCTACGCCGACTACAGCCCGGAGAAGCTCTACGCCTTTCTCAAGCAGCACGGCGTTGCCCGCCCGGCCGATGCCGGTTTCCTCTATAGCAATCTTGGCTTCGGGCTTCTGGGGCAGGCGCTGTCGGTGCGCGCCGGCGTTTCCTACGGAGAATTGCTGAAGGACGAAGTCACCGCGCCGTTAGGCCTGGCCGACACCACGATCGCGCTCTCGCCAGCACAGCAAAGCCGCTTTCTTCAGGCGCACGACGCGGATCTTCGACCCTCGAATCCGTGGGATTTGAACGCCGTATCCGGTGCGGGAGCGATCCGCTCCACCGCCGGCGACATGCTCGCCTATCTTGAAGCGCAGTTGCACCCGGAAAGCCTGAAGCCGAACCCGGGCCCCGACGCCGGCACCTTGCCCGAAGCCATCAACCTTTCGCATCAGTTGCGCGCCGACGCCATGGGCGGCATGCGCATCGGTTTCGCATGGATCTATCGCCCCGACACGGGCAACTATTGGCACAACGGCGCGACCGGAGGATACAGCTCGTATGGATTCTTCAATCCTCAGGGAGATTATGCGGCGGTTGTGCTGGTGAACCGGACGATCGGCAGGGAGGGCAGCTTCGCCGACCGGCTGGGGGAACACATCAGCCAACGGCTTGCCGGAAAGCCGGCGATTTCGCTGACCGAGTGAGGCACTGCGTTACGCCTCCCGCCCATGCGGCAGGAACAAGAACACCGCGAGGATGGGGCTCCCGTGGGACCGAGAGTCACGGGCCATGGGTCTACTGCGTGGATCCGGAGGTCGAGGCTGTCGTCGGAGTCGCAGCCGGCGCGGCCGGCGGATTCTTCGAAAAGTCGCGGATATAGAGGATGATGCTGCGGATTTCCTCGTCCTTCGCCCGGGGCGGGTCTTCCGGCGGCATCTTGTCCTTGCCCTTTCGGATCAGGTCGAAGAGCTGCTGGTCAGACATGTCGCCCAGCGATTTGGGATCGGTCCAGTCCTTCAGCGTAAGCTGCATATCCTTGGCCAGGTCGGACTGCCCGTTGCCGTTGTCGCCGTGGCACATGGCGCAATCGCGGGCATAAATTTCCTTCCCTTTTGCCGCGGCCGCCGCGGACACCGCTTTTGCTGAGCCTTTGGCTCCCGATCCGGCCTCCTGGGGCGCTTTTCCCGGAGCCGGCGCGGCGGCTATGGCAAATAACACCACTGCGGAAAGGAAAAGACAGGGCTTCTGCATGGGATTCTCCCTCGTTGCAGGTGTCATCAGAGCGCATCTGGCAACGGCTGGCTTTCGACGGGAAGAATTATATGCCGGAAAAGCCCGGTCCGGGGGTGTTTTGGATCACATGAATTTCTTCGGGGAACGGAAGCGGTCAACCCTCGGCCCGCACCAGCAGACTGGTGATGTTGTCGTGGCCGCCGGCTCTTTTGGCCGCGTCCACCACTCTTGCGCAGAGCCGTTCGAGCGGCAGATCGAGGCTGAGCATCGACTCGAGCAGATCGTCGCCGAGCTCGCGGGTGAGACCGTCGGAGCAGAGCATGAACAGGTCGCCGGGCTCGGCCTCGATCTCGAAGATATCGGGGGTTACGGCGCTTTGCGTGCCCAGCGCGCGGGTAATGACGTTGCGGAACTGGGAGCGGCCGGCTTCGGCCTCGGTCATCAGGCCGAGGCGAACCTGCTCGTCGACCCACGAATGGTCGTGCGTCAATTGCTCCAGGCGCCGGTCGCGCAGCCGGTAGCAGCGGCTGTCGCCGATGTTGACCACCCAGGCGCGGCGTTCGCGAACGAGCAGGGCAACGAACGTGGTGCCCATGCCGCTCAGCCGCACATTGCGTTGCGACCGGCTGTAGATGGCTTCATTGGCCGCAGCCACGGCTGCTTCGGCAGCCGCGCGCACCGAGGCGCATTCGTCGCTGAGGCGGACCGACAGTACGCGCATGGCCTCCTCGACCGCGAGCGAGCTGGCAATTTCTCCGGCAGCGGCGCCGCCCATTCCGTCGCAGACCAGGTAAATGCCGTGCTCGAGGGATAGGCCGTACGCATCCTCGTTGGAAGTGCGTTTGCGGCCCATATCGGTAACCGCGGCCGCCATGTAATGCAGAACCGCCGTCGACAAGCGGACGTTCTCCCGCAGCCCAGTGTACACGGACGCCTCCGGAGCCCGCACCGGTACGCCGGTTTGCCATCACGGCTTGGCCTTGCTTGCCTCGGAAGGTCCGGGCGCGGCAGGCAAAGGCGGCGGCTCGGGCAGGTCAAAGACCTGGATGGCGCCGGCGTTCAAAACGGCCACACGGCGGCCGGAGGGGGAGATGGCGACGTTTCCGCCGCCGTCGAGGACGGGAGTTGCAGCCGTTGCAAGGGCGACCTTGCCGGTCGCCGCGTCGAAGACCTCGACCACCTGGCCCTTCACATCATCGAAACTCAGGGGAGAAAAGGCATTGACGAGGCGCGAAACGGCCAGCGATTCCCGCGCGAAACGAAGCCCGTTGCCACTGACCACGTAGAGCGGCCAGACCGGCGAGCTCAGGGGCAGATCCTCCCAGAGCGTGCGGCCATCCGTGGTCATGCCGAAGGTGCCGCGCATGTCGCCGTGCGTACAGGTGGTTACCAGGAACTCCTGTTGGGAGAGGAAGTCGGAGGACGGGGTGCAGTTGGACTCGACTTCGCCCTCGACCCGGGAGCCTCCGGTGAAGTCGTTGAGGTTGATCGCCCATTTGTTGTCCCTGCCGGGCAGCAGCTCGAGAAACCCGTCGGAGTTCAGGGGCAGATCCACGGGCGAGTGGATGCGGGAGACGACAACGACCTTGCCCGATTCGCGGTGCAACACGCGCAGCACCAGATCGGATTGCGTCCCGGGTTCGGAGGGGGAAGGATCCTTGCTGGCGGTCACATCCGCGGCAGGCCTGGGCGCCGGCGATGCAGGCTCGCGCGAATTGGTGACCAGCAGTTGCTGTCCCGGATCCAGGCCGACGTCGAGCACCGGTCCGGGGAAGCGCAGATAAGGCTTCAGGTCCAGCTCGCCGTTCCCGATCTTGATTTCGTCGCGGTCGCGCAGCAGAAAGCGGCCGTCGTCGAGCGCCCAGACATAATGGTCGCGGTCGTGGAGCATCCACACCGTTTGCGCCTCGACGGCGCCGGAAGGCAACGCCAGAACCAGGGCGCGGACGAAGTGCTCGGCGTTTTCGTCTTCATCGGTTGCGTGGCGTTCGTCGGCCGCGAGGTGCGAGCGATGGATGAGGCCGGGAATGCGGAAGGTAAAAAGCAGCCGGTTTTCGCCGAGAAAATCGAGCGAGGCGAGGCTGAACCGCTGGCCCAGGTAAATGGGTCCGGGAGCCGCAAATCCCAATATTTCGGCCGGAATGGAGAAAGATGGGGGAATGCTGGGCCGGTCGGGCAGCCGGTCGGGATGCGATTTTTCCGGGACAATGCGCTGGTCATGCGGCGGATCGCCATGCGCTTCCGCGGCCACGACCGGCGGAGCACGAAATGTCCACGCACAGGCGGCCAGCAAAACCGCTGTGCCCATGGCCGGCCCCGGCGCAAGCAAGCGCTTCCTCATCGACAAATATTCTCGCCGATCCGGCGGCGATTTGGCAGCAGGGACCGGCGAAGTTTTTGCGTCCCATCAACCGGACAGGGCGCTGTTCCGGCAAAAAGAAGCTGCTCCGGCGCCGCGAACCGCCGTGATCCCGCCCTTTCGCCCACGGTCGAGAAGGGCGGTGCAACCGGTCTTCAGCCATCGGGGTCCGAACCGCCAATGCGGGAAAGAGTGCGATCCGCGTGGAAAACTCAGATCCCCGCGTACCACGCATAGCCGGCTTCCGGCGACGCCGAGCCCAGGCCCTTGCCGAAGCGCTTCAACGAGTCGGTTGCCGTAAGACGGACGAGGAATTTCACGCTCTTGTAGCCGAGCTGGCGCGGCACGCGCAGGCGCAGCGGCCCGCCGAAGGGCACGGGAAGATCGCCGTCGTTCATGCCCAGGGCAAGGAACGTCTGGGGATGCAAGGCGTCGGCCATGTCGATGCTCTCCCACCAGGGGTGCTCGATGGAGTAATAGACAATGTAGCGTGCCTGCGGCAGGATACCCGCCTCCCTGAGCACTCCGGAAAGCGGCGTTCCGATCCACTCGGCGATGTAGGACCAGCCTTCCTCGCAAACGACCTCGGTGATCTGGCTGCGGCAGGGAAGTCTGCGCAGGTCGGCGAGCGAAAGGGAGAGCGGATGGGCGACCATGCCGTCCACGGCAAGCCGCCAGTCGACGAATCCGGCGGCCTGGTGGCGTCTGAATTCCTCGCCGGGATGCGCGATCTCGTTGGCGAAGGGCGCTTTCGAGATCATGGTGCGCGGGAACTCGCGGGCCAGCGAGTGCGACGTGAGCAGCCGCTGCGCGGCATAAGTGAGCGTTTCGCCGGCGCCGTAAAGGCCGCCGTGGTCGGGCGGAATGAGCCCGAAGCGCAGCGCCAGGCGGTCGGCTGCAGCCAGCCCGGCAACCCCTGCCGTTGCGGCCAGACCGGTGGCGATGAGCCTGCGGCGTGAAATGGGCTTCATGTGCGTTCCTCACGGTAAGCTGCGCGACCGGTAATCATCGCGCGCATGCGGCTCCGGAATCCGGCAAAGGCGATCATGGTCACGTGGACGACGAGGAAGAGCAGGAGAATGCAGGAGACGAAAAAGTGCAGCGTGCGCGCGGATTGCCGGCCTCCGAGCAGGTCGACGACGGCGGGAATCGCCGAGTTGAACGAAGGCGACAGGGCCAGCCCGGTCAGGATCACCAGGGGAAAGAGAACGAAGATCACGACGACGTACGTGGTCCGCTGCAGCACGTTGTAGGAGACGGCTTCCCCGGGGTTCGGCGGCTTGCGGCGAACGTAGAGCGCGATCCGTTCGAGGTAAGCCCGCCAGCTTCTGTTGCCGCGCTCCGGCACCAGGTTCCTGCGGAAGTGGCCGGTCCACAGGCCGGCGACGCCGTAGACCAGGCCGGTAAAAACCAGGGCCCATGCGGTCTCGAAATGAAGATAACGGCTCCAGCCGTTCTGGTCCGGCATCACGTAGCCGTAACCGGTAGGGACAATCTCCCGCGAAGACGGAATGTGCAGGATGAACAGCGGACGAGTGTTCACATTTCCGGTTTCGCCCCAATAGAAGCGCGGATGAGAGATTACGATCTCGGCGCCGGTGACGAGCAAGGCAGCAAAGCAGACAAACGTGAGCCAGTGCGTGACGCGGACGAACGCGGCATGCCTGGGAGTGTCCGGTTTTGAGTCAGAAGTCGGCACGGGAGGAAGTCAGTATAAACCAGGGCGCACTTTGTCCAGCGGCCCGAAAATGCAGGCGCGAACGGGAAGAACGTTGCGTTCCTTTCCGCTGCGTGCCGCGCGATTCGCATCCACGTCGCCGGGTCCCTTGCCGCGGTTCCGGTTAGAAAGTACCCATCTTGCCGCGCCGCTCTTGCACGAGCTGGCGGAAATCGATCGTTGATCGATCGAGGCGCGTGTTTTCGCCTGATTCCGGCTCAGATTACCGAAGTGCATACTCCATGGGTATTTCACTTTTTCTCAGCGCGTTGCAGGGCGCGATGGAAGTGTTAACCGTGTTGATTCCCGAGTTACCGTCAGGTACACCCCAGGTGGCGTCCTTACCACCATCGCGTGATTGAATTGCCGGTGGATTGTTCGATGATGGAAATATCGAAAAGGAGAGTTCCATGTTGCGGGCGCGGAGACTCAAACAGATCGCGGAATCGAACAAACCGGTGTTTTCTTCTTCGGAGACGGAATGGTGGCTGGCCGAGGCTCCTGCCAGGCAGGAAACGGCTGCGCGCAATGTGCCTGAAAAGTCCGTGAAGGCCGCCGAGCTGAAGAAGGAGATCCCGCCTTCGTCGAACGCTTCCGCGCAGGATGCAGCCGCCGAAGAACCGGCTGCTGCCGGCGCGAAGCTGACTTTCGATTTTCTGAAGGAGCCCGAACCGATCCAGTCGACTTCGAGCTACGAGTTCGTCAGGGAAGCTGAGCCGCAGGCCGTCAGAGGCTTCGCGAAGAAGGAAGAGCTGACCTGGGACGCAAAGATGTCCTGCTTCGTGATGTCGTATTGATCCGCGCCCGCGACAGGGCGCAGGATCCCGCGGGTCGACCATTCCACCAAGCCTTTTCAACCGCTCGAACGTCCAACCTGCGTGAACGCGCGCAGCGCGATGCTCGGCCTGGTCGCTTTGAGCGCTCTTGCGTCTGCAGCCCATGCGCAATCCGGCGTCACCACGACACCGGAAACACCTCCTGAAGACCGCAGCTTCTATCTCAACCAGCCGGTGGATCATCCGGAGGCGCTCTCCGGCGTATGGGAGACATCGAACGGCCACGGCGGCGCTATCGGCATTCACCTGCGCCTCATGACTTCGGTATCCGGCGATGCCGACCCTCCCGTCTGGACCCCGCAACTCTGGGAGCACCTCGAACTCGGTGTTTTCGAACGCAAGGGTCCGGAACTGGTTCGTTTTGGCGAAGAAAACGGCTTCGCCGACGATTCCCGTGGCGGCGCGGTCACCTTTGAGAACGGGCGCCTGCAACTGCACTTCGTCTCACCCTGGGAGGACACGCCCTCGGTCGATCTCGACCTGCTGCAGCAGCCCGACGGCTGCTGGCATGGACGCTTTCATCGCGGCAGCTTCGACTCCGTCGTCGCCCTCTGCCGTCCAACAGCCGATTCCGCTACGCCGGCCAGCCCGCTGGTCGGCACCTGGTCAAGCGACTACGGCGGCTGTATCCACATCTTCGAGACGCGCGCCGGCACCTTCACCGGCTGGTCCGACTCGCTTGAGATCCCCGGTCACATCATCTTCAGTGACCCTGGGCCGCATTCGCTCCTGGAGACTTATGGCGAACTGGCGAAAGTCCGCGTGGCGGACGACGGAGTAATCTCTCTGGAAGTTGGAGCCCACAATGGGATGTGCTGCCCCAACTTGTTCGAAGGCAAGCTTTCGACCGATGGGTCCGAGATCCAGCGAATCCCTCCACCGCCAAACGTAGTTCGCTTTCCCCCCAGATGGACCAAGATGGCCGGCGACTCCTGCGTGGACCCTGCAGCCGTCCGCAAGCTCCATCCCAAGGTCTGTCCGTCCGGCAAGGACTAGGGCCGGTTTCCCAGGTCTCAAAATCGAGACATGGGGCACCCGCGCATCCGCGGCAAAAGCGAAAGAAGCCGCAACGAAGGGACGCCCAGGCTGCCGCGCGACTGTCTCCCGCGACCTGTGTGCGACAGTAGAAATGAATGGCCGAATCCCCGCAAACGAGCCGCCGCTTGCAGTGGCTGGGCTACGGCGCATGCGCGCTGGCCGGAAGCCTGTGGGGCACGGGGTTCTACTGGGGCAGGCTGGCGCTGGACGAGATGAGCGTGGAGCACATGGTGCTCTACCGGTTTGCCTTTGCCTGCCTGGGAATGGCGCCGCTGCTGCTCTTTGGCCGGCACCGCGCGCGGCTGACCCGCGGCGAATCCGTTACCCTGCTTATCTCCGCCGCGCTCGGAGTTCCCGTGCAGTTCCTGCTGCAGTTTCACGGGTTGGCGCTCACGACGGTGAGCCACGCCTCGCTGATGGTGGGCGCAATGCCGGTGCTGCTGGCCGCGGCGGCTGCGATCTTTGCCGGCGAGCGGCTGGACGCCGTTGCCTGGCTGGCGTTGTTTGCTTCCACTCTGGGTGCGGCGCTGGTGGTGATGGGCGGCGGCAGGACGCCCGCCGGACGCGACCAGCCGTCGTTGACCGGCGACCTGCTGGTTGTCGCCTCGCTTTTCACCGCGCTGGCGTGGATTCTGCTCAACAGGAAGCTGATGGAAACGCACAGCCCGCCGGTGGTGACGGCCTATACGATTCTTTCCGGCTCCCTGATGCTGGCCATCTGCGTGCTCGGCCCGTGGCTCATTTCCCCGTGGACGCATCGCCGGGCGAGCCCTCCGCCGTTTGCGCACGTCAGCGCCCTGGCATGGACGGCACTGGCCATGAGTGGTTTGTTTTGCACCGCGCTGACCACTTTTTTGTGGAATTGGGGCATCCACCACGTGCCGGCTTCGCGGGCCGGCGTCTTCCTGAACATCGAGCCGGCGCTGGGCTCGATCCTTGGCGTGGAGCTGCTGGGCGAGCGTCTCGGTCCGTTCGCCTGGATCGGCGGCGTGCTGATCCTGGGTGCGGCGGTAACGCTGACCGTGCGCGGCCAGGAGCCGGCTGTCATTCTGGAGTAGAAGCGGACGCATGACTCGCGATGGAATGACCGGCGCCGGAACGGAACCGTTCCAGGCGGCGCGCGGAAAACGGCGCGCTGCGCTGGAAGCAGCCGCGGCCTACGCGCTGATTCTGGTCGTCATCTGGACGCCGCGTCCCTGGCAGCGCTGGCTGTGGTGGGTGGCAGCCGCCGCCGTCGCGATCCTCACCGCGATCTCCTTCGATGGGACCCGGGCGATGGGCCTGCGCGCGGCGAATTTTCTGCGTTCGTTCTGGGTGGTGGGCGCCGCGCTGCTGATGGCCGCGGCGGCCATTGTCATCGCCGCGCGCTTGCACACGCTGCACGTGCCGGCCGGCGCCCTGCCTTTTGTGGAAGCGTACTTTGCCTACACCATCTGGGCCTTCGTGCAGCAGTTTCTGCTGCAGGACTTCTTCCTGCTCCGCCTCCTGCGGATTTTTCCGGCGCCGCGCCAGGCCGCATTTCTTTCCGCTTCGATCTTCGCGCTGGCGCACCTGCCCAACCCGGTGCTGGTGCCGATTACGCTGGTGTGGGGCCTGGCGGCGTGCCTGGTCTTCCTGCGCTATCGCAACCTGTATCCGCTCGCCCTGGCGCATGCCATCTTCGGCATCACGATCGCCATCACCGTACCCGGGCACGTGGACCATAACATGCGCGTGGGGCTTGGGTACCTCACTTACTCCCGGCACTTCCACAAGTTACCTTTGAGATAGCCGTCCCCGTCTGGGCTATTGTGCATCGATCTCCGCGCCTGTCAAGCTCTCAGCACGCTTGCCGCGTGTGCGGTGCAAGGCCGCGGCAAGTAACCCTGGTTATCCGGCAGGCATCCAATCGATACAGAATGGGGGCGTGGCCGCTCCGTAGCTCTTTAGTGGTACGTTTCCCGATTCGCTATATGAAAAGTGTCGCTCCAGATATATGGAAAGTGTCGCACCAATATTGGTAGAAAAGCGCGCCAGAACCGCACGGAGCCGACGGCGCGACTGGCTCGAGATTACGGCAGTCTACGGAATGGTTCTGCTGATCTTCTGGACGCCGCCGCCTTGGCAGTATCTCCTCTGGGTGGTCGCCTCCGCCCTGGTGGCGGCGATCATCCTCAAGTCGTACGACGGCCCCAGGGCGATGGGCCTGTGCAAGGGAAATCTCTCCTGTTCTCTCTGGGCCGTTGCGGCGACCCTCACGGTGGCCGGTCTGGCCGTCCTGCTCGCTGCTTTCCTTCACACGCTGCATCTTCCCGGACCGGCAGGGTCTTTTTTGCGCCGCTCGTGCGTTTATCTGATCTGGGCCCTGATCCAGGAAATGGTTCTCCAGTGCTTCTTTCTGTCGCGGCTCCTGCATCTGATCGGTAATGCCACCTGGGCCGCGGTCGCGACGGCGGTGCTCTTTGCGGTGGCGCATCTGCCCAGCCCGATTCTGACGGCGATTACCCTGATCTGCGGGCTGGCTGCGTGCTTTTTCTTCCTTCGCTTCAGGACCCTGTATCCGCTGGCTATCGCCCACGCCATTCTTGGGCTTTCGATCGCCGTCACCATTCCCAGGACCCTCGATCGAAACATGAGCGTGGGACTGGCCTACCTGCACTACACCGAAAAGCCGGCCCAGCTACTGCAGCCATAATCCCCAGAGCGAATCGACGGATGCGTGCGTGACGGCTGAGGCGCCCACGCGGCGCTGGCTGCGCCAGGCGCGGCCGTAGAAGATGCCCGCCAGCGCGGCCAGCAGCACGTAGCGCCAGTTGAAATGAACAGCGCGCTTGTTGAAGTGGGACAGGCCGAAGAGCGCCGCCGCGATGCAGAGCGCCCAGGCGCGGCCCACGCGGCCCTCGAGCAGATTCTGCAGCCATCCGCGAAAAAAAAGCTCTTCCGGAACCGCGATGAAGAAAAACGTGAAGAGCCACGCGCCGGCGATGCGCGCCACGCCCGGCCAGGACGCGTGCAGGTGCAGGAATCCCAGGCTGAATCCCGTTGCCAGCGCGATGGGAGCGTAGAAGGCGAGTTCGCGCAGGCCGATGGCGGCGTCGCGCGGCCGGAGGCGCAGATCGAAACCGGAGCCGCCCAGACCGCGCAGCGCCAGGAAGGCGTAGATTCCGGCATCGAGCAGAAGAATCTTGTTGAAGATGGCCAGATGCGGCGGCCACTCGTGCTCGAACCAGCGCAGATCGACAGCGAGGCCCAGTGTGACGAGGACGAAAAAATCGCGCCAGTTTCCGCGCTGATCCGGGTCCACCTGCCCCGCCTGCCAGAGAAGAATTCCGGTCGCGACCGGCAGGCAGGCATAAAGGACCACGCCGCGCCAGTCGAGGATGCCGGCCGAGCCCGCGACCAGGACGTAGGGCACGCAAAGCACGCAGGGAGCGAACAGCCTGATCCAAAGCGGCCGCTTCTGCGTCCACGCGATCGAGCGCCCGGGCAGGAACGCCGCGGCCAGGTACGGAACGAGCGTGAGCAGCGCCGCGACGACAACTACCGGATTGGGCAGAAGACCCAACGATCCACCCCCATGCAATTCTAAGGAGAGCGGCGCATATCGATGTGAAGGGGCGCTTCGGATTTTTCGGCACGACTGAATTCAAGACCTGTTACAAAGCCCTGCCTCGGAGAGTTGCTCCGCAGCCTGTCCAGCCCGTACATACTTTGCCCCCAAAAAGACCCGGGACTTTTGGTCCCCGAGGGGAGATTGCCTTACCACCTCACTTCATTCTCGTCGCCACGCTCGGCTACACTTCTTGCTGAAATCCACGGAGGCATGGGATTCGTCTGAAAATGAGAATTCGCGTTCTGCGAGCGGCGCCAGTTTTCGTCACGGCCGCGATCGTTTTGGCATGGGCAGGCTCGTCGACGACTTTCGCGCAGAATGCCGAAGCAGACGCGATGGATTCGCCGGTCGTGCACCTGAACGGGACCGCGGGCGGCCGGATGGAGAACGGGCACATCGCCGCGGAGTGGTCGCTGGAAAACGGGCGCCTCGCCTCGATCATGATCTTCGACAAGTCCGTGCGCAACCAAGGTCAAGCCGCGGCTTTGCGCTTTGCCAATCCGTTCTCGATGGAGGTGCAGGGGCAGGGCGTTGTACACGCCTCGGACCTGGCGCTGCGCGGCGAACCCCGAGAAGAGCCACTCGCTCCCGATCCGTCGGCATCGCGATATTCCGACCGGCTGCCTGGCGAAGCAGTTCACTACACCTTCGCCGATTCCGGATCGCGCTTCACGGTCGACTGGGCCGTTGTCCTGCGCCAGGGATCGAAATACATTCGCCAGATTCTCACCGTCACCGCAGGCGACAAGCCGCTCCCGCTCAGCGGCCTGGTTCTCATCGATGCCCATCTCCCCGGCATTCAGGCAGCGGGAAAAGTGAGAGGATCCCCCCTCGTTTTTCAGACCTTCTTCCTTGGATTCGAGTCTCCGCTTTCGGAGAGCAGCGTGGTCGGCGAACGCGGCGTCAGTGAGCTTCGCATCGGCGTTCCGATCGGCGCGGGCCGCTCGGCAACTTACTCGTCAGTCGTCGGCGTTGCGCCGCCAGGACAGATGCGGCGGGCGTTTCTGACGTATCTCGAACGCGAGCGCGCGCATCCCTACCGCACGTTTCTCCATTACAATAGCTGGTTCGATATCGGATTCGGCAAGCCCTACACGCAGAAAGAAGCGCTCAACCGCATCCACGCCATCGGAGACGAGCTGAACAAGAAGCGCGGCGTCACGCTCGATTCGTTCCTCTTCGACGACGGCTGGGACGATCTGAATCATCTCTGGAAGATACGGCCGGACTTCGTGGACGGATTTGCGCCGTTGACAAAAGCTGCGGCAGAGTACGGCGCGGCGCCGGGCGTTTGGCTTTCGCCGTGGGGCGGATACGAAGGCGCGAAACAGGCGCGGCTGGCCGCGGCGCGGCGCGAAGGCTACGAGATTGTGAACGGCGGGCTGGCGCTCTCGGGACCCAAATACTATGCGCTCTTTCATTCCATCGCATCCGAAATGGTGACGAAGTATGGAGTGAACCAGTTCAAGTTCGACGGCACGGGAAATGTGAACCAGGTGGTGCCGGGCAGCGCCTTCAGCTCCGATTTCGACGCGGCGATTCATCTCATCGGGGATCTTCGCCGCATCAAGCCCGATCTCTACATCAATCTGACTTCAGGCACCTGGCCGTCGCCTTTCTGGCTCTTCTATGCGGATTCGACATGGCGCGGCGGCGACGACACGGATTTTGCCGGCGTGGGCACGGATCGCGAGCGCTGGATCACGTATCGCGACGCGATGACTTACGAGCATATCGTCGAAGCCGGAAGATTGTATCCGCTGAATTCGCTTATGCTGCACGGCATCGTCTTCGCGCAGCAGGCGCCGGGGCTTTCCACCGGCTCCGAAGAAGACTTCGCCAACGAAGTTCATTCCTATTTTGGATCGGGGACGCAATTGCAGGAGTTATATGTGACGCCGTCGCTGCTGACTCCGGCCGACTGGGATGTGCTGGGGGAAGCGGCGAAGTGGTCGCGGGAGAATGCTTCGACCCTGGTCGATACGCATTGGATCGGCGGCGATCCGCAATGGCTCGAAGTGTATGGATGGGCGGCGTGGTCGCCGGAAAAGGGGATTCTTACGCTGCGCAACCCCGGCGCGACAGCGCAGGATTTCACGATCGATGTCGGCAAGGCCTTCGAGCTGCCCGCCGGCGCGCCGACAAGATTTCTGGCGCAAAATCCGTGGAAGGCGGGCGCATCGGAGCCGCCGGTCGAGCTGGAAGCCGGCAAGCCGCATACGTTTCATCTTGCGCCGTTTGAAGTACTGAACCTGGAGGCGATGCCTCAGCCATGACGAGACGGCTGGTATTTGTGGCCTTCGCAGCGGCGCTCGCGATCGGCGGCGCTTCGAGCCCCGGTTTCGCGCAGTCGTCGCCGGTTCCGGGAACACCGCACGTGCTTCGCGCCAGCGGAGATCGTTTCGAGATGGATGGCAAGCCGTTCCAGATCATCTCCGGCGCGATTCACTACGCGCGCGTGCCGCGCGCTTACTGGCGCGACCGGCTGCGCAAGG
>JASHQQ010000187.1 GCA_030039035.1 Acidobacteriaceae bacterium
TGCTCGAGGTGCATCCGGTTCTCGGGCGGCTGATCGCGCCCAGCGACGATCATGCCGGCTGCGGCGTTCAGGGCGCCGTCATCAGCTACGGATTCTGGCAAAGCGAGTTCGGAGGCCGCGCCAACGCTGTTGGGTCCGCGATTTCCCTCGATCGCGTTGCGTTTCCGATCATCGGGATCGCACCCGCCTCATTTACAGGCCTCGAAGCCGGCCGCAAGTTCGACGTTGCGCTGCCGCTATGCAGCGAACCCGCGGTGCATGGCGAGGACTCGTGGACAAAGAGCCGGACAACGTGGTGGCTCACCGCCATCGGCCGCCTGAAGCCAGGCTGGAATTTCAATCGTGCGACCGCACAGCTCGCCTCGATTGCTTCGGGAATTTTTGCCGCAACTCTGCCCGCGGAGTACGACGCACTCGATAAAAAGAGCTATTTGAGCTTCAGCTTTCGCGCCGATCCGGCGGCCACTGGCGACTCGCCGCTGCGCAAGGAGTTCGAGCAGCCGCTTTGCCTGCTGCTGGGCATCTCCGGCCTTGTGCTGCTTATCGCCTGCGCCAACATTGCCAGCCTGATGCTGGCCCGGGCAAGCGCGCGGCAGCACGAGATGGCTGTACGACTCGCGCTGGGCGCACGGCGCGCGCGCATCGTTCGACAGCTTTTCGTCGAGAGTCTGCTTCTCGCGCTCCTCGGCGCGGGCGCCGGGGCGGCGCTGGCGCAACTGCTGGGCAGGGTGCTGATGGCCGGGGTGGGATCGAGCCGGGACCAGGTGTATCTTTCGCTGGCGCCGGACTGGCGAATGCTGGCCTTCACCGCCGGTCTCGCGCTGCTGACGTGCGCGGTCTTCGGTGTTGCGCCTGCCATCCAGTCCGCAAGGACCGATCCCGGCTCCATCGCCAGGACAACCGGCCGCGGAATGACTGCCGCGCGGGAGGGGCTTTTGCTGCGGCGCGGCTTTATCGTCTTGCAGATTGCGCTCTCGCTGTTGCTGGTCGCCGGCTCGCTGCTCTTTGTGCGCACCTTCCGGAATCTGATGGAGATGAATGCGGGATTCGATCAGGACGGCGTGCTGGTTGCGGATTTTGATTTCTCGGCGCTCAACCTGCCCCAGGCGCAGCGCCTCGACTACCAGCGCGAGCTGCTCGCCCAGGTGAGAGCGATCCCCGGAGTAGAAGCAGCGGCGGTCGCGGCGATTGTGCCGCTGAGCGGCAACGGCTGGAACGACTTCATCGACGTTCCGGGCACATCGGTGCAAAGGGTGTTGCCCATGTTCAACCGCGTGAGCGGGGATTATTTTCGGACGCTTCGCACACCCATGATCGCCGGGCGCGATTTCAGCGAGAACGACACCGCAAACGCACCGCTGGTGGCGATCGTGAACCGCAAGTTTGCGGGGAAATTTCTTGCGGGGGCCAATCCCGTGGGCGCGGCTTTTGGAGTACGACAGGATGCCGGCAAACCGGACAAGCTGTACCGCATCGTCGGCATGGTGGAAGACACGAAATACGGGACCCTGCGCGAAGACGACCGGCCGATCGCCTATCTGCCCGCAAGCCAGGACCCGTCGCCCGATCCCGATTCGACCATGGTGGTGCGCTCGAGCCAGAACCTGGGCTCGCTGATCGCGGCGCTCAAAAACGTGGCGGCTCGCAACAGCCAAGAGATCGTGCTGGGCTTCAGCGTGCTGCGCACGACGATTCGCGAAGGACTTGGACGCGAGCGGCTGATGGCGGCGCTTTCGGGCTTCTACGCCGCATTGGCCGCACTGCTGGCGACGATCGGCCTCTATGGCGTTATGTCCTACTCGGTGGCGAGACGCCGGACCGAGATCGGCATCCGCATGGCGCTGGGCGCGACCCGGTCGAGGGTGGTGGGCATGGTGCTGCGCGAAGCCGCGGTCCTTCTGTGCATCGGGCTGGCCGCGGGAGTTATCCTCGTCATTGCGACCGGACGAACCGTGCAATCGATCCTCTTCGGGCTCAAAGCAAACGATCCGCTTACTCTCGCTCTGGCCATCGGCGGGATGGCTCTCGTTACGCTTCTCGCCAGCCTGATTCCCGCGCAGCGCGCCGCCGCCGTCGAGCCCATGCAAACCCTGCGCGAGGAATAGGGCGAAATCCCGATTCGAATTCCGGGGGAGGTTTCTGGACAGGGAAAGGTGTGGGGCGAGAGAATGGCCCCGCAATGATCTTTCCCGGGCGAAAGCGATTGAATCGAGCGCTCGAAAATCCGCAGTGAATCAGGAGAATCGATGATCCGTTCCTCACGCAGGGATTTCTTGAAGATTTCGGGCGCGGCCATGGCCGCGAGCGCTGTCGGCTCGGAGCGCCTGAGCGCTGCGCCCCTGAACATGCCCGTCGGGCTGCAGCTTTACACCGTGCGCGAACTGCTGCCCAAGGACTTTGAAGGGACGCTGAAGAAGGTGAGGGCGTCGGGATACACGGTGGTGGAGGCGGCCGGATACTACGGCCGCACAGCGCCGCAGTTTCGCCAGGCGATGGACGAGGCCGGCCTGCGCTGCGTAAGCACGCATCATGCGATGAACGAGCTGAGCCCACATCCCGACGAGATCATCGCCTACGACAAGACGCTGGGCGTGGACTACATCGTTTGCCCTTCGCCGACCAAGCGGAACGGCCAGGAGGGCAAGATGGACCTGGCCGACTGGCGATGGGCCGCCGGGGAGCTGAACCGCATCGGCGAAAAAGTGAAGGCCGCCGGGATGACCTTCGGCTATCACAATCACACGCCGGAATTCGGCCATGAGAACGGCGTGCTGTTTTACGACGAGCTGCTGCGGCTCACCGATCCCAGGCTGGTGGTCTTCGAGATGGACTGCGGCTGGGTGATTGCGGCAGGACACAATCCGCTGGATTACCTGACGAAGACGCCCGAACGCTTCCCGCTGCTGCACATCAAGGATGAGTTGCGCACCGCGAATGGCGAGTTTCGCTCGGCGGTGCTCGGCCAGGGCAAAACCGATTGGCGCCCGATTCTGCGCGCCGCGACAGGACTCAAACAGTACTTCGTCGAGCAGGAAGAGTTCGACATCGATCCCATCGAGGCGATCCGGCTGGATGCGGAGTACATGCAGAAGCTGAATGTGTGAAAGAGCAGGGAATAGGGATTAGGGATTAGAGAACAGAGAACAGGAGTCGAGGGCCGGAGACCGGAGTATGACGCCTGAATTTGTTCTTCGGCTTGCCACCGAGGAAGATATCCCGGCGCTTCATGTTCTCATCGAGGCTTCCGTGCGCCGCCTGCAGGCCGGCGATTCCACGCCCGCACAGATCGAGGGCGCCCTCGGAACGGTCCTCGGAGTTGACACGCAGCTTGTTCGCGATGGAACGTTCTTCGTCGCCGAAATCTACGGACAAAACGGAAGAAATCGGCTCACCGGCTGCGGCGGCTGGTCGAAGCGCAAAACGCTCTTCGGCGCCGATCGCGGGCCGGGGCGCGAGCCGGAATTGCTAGATCCCGCGACGGATGCGGCCAAGGTGCGTGCCATCTTCGTGCATCCCGATTTTGCGCGGCGCGGCCTGGGAACTTTGATTCTGGCGCATGTCGAAGCAGAAGCCGCTGCCGCGGGATTTCACAGCTATGAGATGGGCTCCACGCTGACCGGTGTGCCGCTCTACCGGCTCAAAGGCTATGTCGAAATCGGGCGCATCGCG
Source organism: Acidobacteriaceae bacterium (assembly GCA_030039035.1). Classification (GTDB taxonomy): domain Bacteria; phylum Acidobacteriota; class Terriglobia; order Terriglobales; family Acidobacteriaceae; genus Telmatobacter. The sequence goes on from JASHQQ010000187.1 coordinate 3,670, forward strand.
GTGCCTCTCTGGAATGGAGAAACGTTGCCGGTGGTGAAGATGGTGAAGCAGGTTCTTTGATGTTCGCCGCGGGGTTTGCGGGCCAGCGGTTGGCGAAGACTCTCTTCCCTCGTGTATCGTCCAAAGCGTATGGGTACACAAACGCAGATCGCTCCGCATCCGGCGGCCGAGGCCGAAGAAGTCTATCGCCGATGGCTGCAGTTTCTCGACGAAGAGTTCACGCGTCACAAATCGCCGGAACGGCGCGCGGAGATCGTGCGTGACCAGCTTTATCAGCTTTACCTGGGGCGGCCGCACGGGGGCAAGCTCAACCTGACGCTTACCAGTGAACTGCCCGGCAACATCCTCAACCTGTCGCTGGACCCGGCGAACGTGACGCTGGAGGCCGGCCATTTTGAGGACGTGGACCGGCAGAAGTTCGACGAGCGCAAGCCGCTGCTCTGGTTCTGGGCGATGTTCGACCGCTCGCCGGTGGGGCTGAATCACTGGCTGGGCATCCGCTTCCGCTGCATGCTGGGCCGGCACATCCTTGCGCAGATGGGCACGGGCGTGAGGATCTACCACGGCGTGGACCTGACCTACGGCTACAACCTGCGCATCAACGACAACGTGGTGATTCACCAGCGCGTGCTGTTGAACGACCGCGGCGGCATCACCATCGGCAAGGGCGCGGTAATCGGGTCGTTTGCGCGCATCCTGTCGCATGCGCACGGCCGCGAGAACTACGAGAAGGTGACGCTGCTGCCGACGACGATCGGCGCCAACGCGCGCATCGCCAGCCACGCGATCGTGCTGGGCGGCACGCACGTCGGCGACGGCGAGGCGGTGGGAAGCTTTCCGTCGCACGACAAGTGATACCCTTAGCTTTCCGGCACCTGGAGAGCACGTTGCAGCCCAACACGTTTCTCATAGCGATCTTTGAATTTGTCCTGCTCCTTTTTTCGCTGAGCTTTCACGAGTGCGCGCATGCCTGGATGGCGTCGCGGTTGGGTGACCAGACGGCGCGGATGCAGGGGCGTATCACGCTCAACCCGATGTACCATATCGACCCGATCGGGACGCTGCTGTTCCCGGCCATCGCCATCTTCGGCCCCATGTTCGGATTGGGCATGCTGCGGGGGATGCTGGTGGGCTGGGCCAAGCCGACACCGGTGATCAGCCGCAATTTCCAGAAGATCCGCCGCGACGAAAACCTGGTGACGCTCGCCGGGCCGGGCTCGAACCTGCTGCTTGCCCTGGTCGCCTTTCTTGTGCTCATCGTCGGCGCCGAACTCTTTCCCAATGGGCGCCGGGTCGTGCTTCTCTCTTTCATTGCCGCGATCCAGCCGGTGGAGGGTTTCACTCCGCATCCGCTATTCCTTCTGTGCGCCCTGGCAATCCTGATCAATGTTTCGCTGGTGGTCTTCAACCTGCTTCCCATTCCTCCGCTGGACGGAAGCCATCTGCTGCGCAACATTCTTCCCTATAACGCCGTTCAGGTATACGATCGCATTCCCATCTGGATCAGCTACCTGCTGATGATTTTCTGCGGGGGGTACATCATCCAGGCCTTCCTGATGCCGGCCATCGGGATGGTCCTGTGGGCCCTGATGCACGCCTGAGGGGCGCGGGCCCGAGGAGTTGCCGTCTATCACTCGGCCAACTTGCCCGGAGCATCGCGATATCCGCGCATAATGCGATCAGCCGATTCCAGTTTTCGCCGGCGCTGATCGTCGTGCGGCGTCAGGTACAATCCGATCGGCGTCTCTGATAGAGCGACCGTGTCGCCCTTCCGCAGCTTGAGCCGGTCGAGGATTTCTTTGGGCAAGACGATTCCGGCAGAGTTGCCGATGGCGATGATCCTGGTGGTTGCAGGCATAGAGCCAGGCCCCTTTATCAGCCGACGAGAGTTTACCGCCAGTCATCCCTCGCGCCGCTCAGGCCCTCGTTGATCACCGCATCGAAGCCGGTGTGCTTCTTGATGAAGATCTCGCTGAAGGCGCGATCCTGCCGCAGAAGCACGGCCTGCAGGCGGACCAGTTCGAGCAGCGCAAGAAAGGTGGCCACCAGTGCGCGCGTCGAGCGTGTATGGCTGAGCAGGCGGCGCAGCGAAACGGGCTTGTCCTCGAGGCTCAGCCGGCGGACCAGAAACTGGATCATCTGCCCGACGGTGACCGAGTCTTCTTCGACATTGAGTATCGGCCGGTTGCGCGCGCGATCGAGCATCTCGCGGAAGATGCGAACCAGGTCGACGGTATCGGCGGCGATCTCCGGTTCGGCCGCCGCGTCTTCCTTGAACTCGCGCACGCCGGGGTTGGTCCAGCTTGCGGCTTCGAGCATCTGCTTCTGCTGCAGCATCTGCGCGGCGTTCTTGAATCGCTCGTGTTCCAGCAGCCGCTCCACCAGTTCGCGGCGCGGATCTTCGGCGGCCTCCTCGGGTCCAGCCGGCGCGCGCGGCAACAGCATCTTCGACTTGATGTGGATGAGCAGCGATGCCATATAGATGAATTCGCCGGCCACGTCAACATCGCCAGCTTTGAGCTGGTTTACGTAAGCGAGAAACTGCGCGGTGATGCGGGCAATGGGGATGTCGTAGATGTCGATATCCTGCTTGCGGATGAGGTCGAGCAGCAAGTCGAGCGGACCGTCGTAGACCTGGCCCACCGTGACCGAAAACGGGAACGGCTCGGCCTCTTCGGCGGCAGCCTTGCGCGCTGCCTGATGTTTTGAAGCGGTTTCCGCCTCATTGCCCTTCGGTTTTTGCAACTCTTCAGTCAATGGGGGGTCTTCTTCCAGCCGAGGCGCCCGCCAGCGGCGGGGTCAGGATGGGCAACTGCATGGCGGCGCGCACTTCTTCCATGGTCTGCCCGGCGCGCGCGCCGGCGCGGCGCGAGCCCTCTTCGAGGACCTCCCTCACCCGCGACTCGGTGAGAGTGGCGCGCCGCGCGTGGATGGGCTCGAGGACATTCATCAGCGCATCGGCCGCCCAGCTTTTGCATTCGATGCAGCCGATGCCCGCCGAGCGGCAGCCCGCGTAAACTTTCGCCATCGTCTCGGGCGTGGAAAAGACTTTATGCAGGTCGCCGACGGGGCACTTGTCGGGGTCGCCGGGATCGGTGCGGCGGATGCGCGCCGGATCGGTGACCATGGTCTTGAGCTTCTGGCGGACGGCCGGCTCGGGATCGCTCAGCAGGATGGTGTTGCCGTAGCTCTTCGACATCTTGCGCCCGTCGGTGCCGGGGAGCTTGGGAGAGGGCGTGAGCAGGACGTCCGGCTCGGGCAGGACGTACGTCGCTTCCGTCAGGGTCTTTGAGAGTATCTGCCCGACAGTCAAGTGGTCCCTTCTGGGGTAGAAGTTGTTGAACCGCCGCGCCACCTCGCGCGTGAGTTCGACGTGCGCCTGCTGGTCCTGACCCACCGGGACGTAATGTGCCTGGTAGAGCAGAATGTCTGACGCCATGAGCACGGGATATCCCAGAAATCCGAACATGGTCAGGTCTTTGTGGGTGAGGTTCTCCTGCATCTCCTTGTAGCTGGGCACGCGCTCCAGCCACCCCAGAGGCGTGATCATGCCCAGCAGCAGCGGAAGCTGGTAATGCTGGCTGACGTGGCTCTGCACAAAGATCGTGCTGCGGCTGGGATCGAGACC